>CAITRH010000356.1 GCA_903894755.1 uncultured delta proteobacterium | reverse complement strand
TCGATGGGGAGGGGGACGATGTGAACGCTCCGAATCGTGTGGGGGTGAGGTCCGTGGGGCAGATATTTCCTTGGGAGTGGCTTACTTGGGTCCCACAAGCCGTGGTTGCCCCGTGATCTCGGTCACTGCCAGCCACAGATCCAAATCGGGATCCACCTGACGTCTCCCCTGGGTCACGATGGCAAGCGGCACATGGGTGAAAATCCCATGCGACATCCCGATGATCATGTCCGTCTTGCCCGCCATCGCCGCATGCACCGCGTGACGTCCTAGACGCTCGCAAAACACGCTGTCGTTTGCGTTCGCCGGAACACTTCGAATCGTATACGAGGGATCTATGTACTTCAAAGTGACCGGGATCTTCCTCTCCTTGAAGTACTTCACCGTGATGTCCCGAAAACGTGGGCCCACGTCGGCGTCTTCGCTTGCGTAGCGGATATTTCCCGATGCGTCGCGCTCCGCTCCCGCCTTTGCAAGCGTCTGTCCGCAGCCTTCCGCTACGACAATGAGCGCGTGTCCTCGCTCTGTAAGACGACGCTCCAACGCGGCGAGCAGCCCGTGTGGACCATCCAGTTCAAACGACACCTCTGGAAGTAAACAGAAGTTGACTTCGCCGCTCGCCAAGGTCGCGTGCGCCGCGATGAACCCCGAGTCGCGTCCCATCAGTTTGACAAGTCCCACGCCGTTGCGCGCCCCCGTTGCCTCCGTATGGGCCGCATCGAGCACCATTCGCGCGACGTCTACTGCGGTGTCGAACCCAAAGGTCTTGTCGACAAAGGGGACATCGTTGTCGATGGTCTTCGGGTTCCCCACGATCCCAATGTCGAGGCCACGTCGACGGACCTCGTTGGCGATGGCGTGGGCTCCTTTCAAGGTCCCGTCGCCCCCAAGTGCAAGAAGGATATCGATCTTCTGCGCCACAAGCGAGTCGACCATCACCCCCACGTCCTGTGCGCCCCGTCCAAGCCCCAGCATGCTTCCGCCCAACCGGTGAACGTGGCGCACATCAAACGGACCAATGGTCATGGGAGGGGCGCCCACCTTCGGATTGAGCCCCTCGTACCCGTAACGAAATCCGAGGATATCGCGGATCCCGTACCGGTGAAAAAGCTGGAGCACGATGGAGCGGAGCACATTGTTGAGACCTGGACAGAGTCCCCCACACGTCACGAGGCCGACGCGAGTCTTGTCTGGCGAAAAGTACATGTGGTCGCGCGGGCCGGCGACCTCGAGCCGACGGCTTGTGTCGACCGGCTGCCCCTCCATGGCGTCGACATCGAAAAGTACGCGGGCGTCATCCGAGACCCAGTCTCCCACGCCGTCGTCTTTGAGCGACGAAAGGCCTAGTGGAGAGGGGATACGACGTTCGCCTAGGGACTGGATCTTGAGTTGATCTGCGGTAATCATGGAGCCAGGGTACCACTGTCTGGTTGGGCTCGGCTGTCGTTTGCGCGGTTGCGCGGTTGAAGAAGAGAAACGAGGTAAGGTGCGCCGATGCTCCTTGCCATCGACGTTGGAAACACGAACATCGTTTACGGGCTTTTCGACGGGACCCTCCTGGTCCATCAGTTTCGGGTCGAGAGCAGCCGAGGACGAACGGCCGACGAGTACGCGGTGGTGCTTCGGCAGCTTCTCGAGATGCACTCGGTGAAGGCGTCGCAGGTGGACACCGCCATTTTAGCGAGCGTGGTCCCGTCCCTCACCGAGCCCATGATCGACTTGGCCCGACGGGCTTTTGGACGCGAGCCACTGGTTGTGGGCCCTGGAATTCGGACCGGGATGGCGATCCTGTATGAAAATCCGCGAGAGGTAGGGGCCGATCGCATTGTCAATGCCGTAGCTGCCTTCGAGCGGGTCAAAGGCGCGGTGATCGTGGTGGACTTCGGGACTGCCACGACCTTCGATTGCGTGACTCCCAAGGGAGAATACCTAGGGGGAGTGATTGTCCCTGGGCTTCAGATCAGCGCGGACGCTCTATTTTCCAAAGCAGCAAAGCTTCCTCGGGTCGAGATCGCCAAGCCTCCGCGGGTGGTAGGGCGAAACACGTTGCACTCGATGCAGTCGGGGATTGTCTTCGGATACGCGGGGCTGGTGGACGGGCTTGTCGATCGGATTCGCACCGAGCTTGGATATCCTTGTGCGGTGATTGCGACAGGCGGGCTGTCTTCCTTGATTGCCCCGTTGACGCGGTCGATCGAGAACGTAGATCCGGATCTGACATTGGTGGGGCTTCGGATCCTTTATGAGCGCAACCTGGTCGCCTAGTAAACCGCGTCCAGATCGAGACCCACCATTTCTGCCAGACGAGGCTTTGGCGGCGCGAAGTCAGGCAGCGTCGACGCTGGCGGCGCGAAGTCAGGCAGCGCCGACGTTGGCGGCGCGACCCTATGCAGCGGAGACGCTGTCGGTGCGAAGTCAGGCAGCGCAGACGTTGGCGGTGCGAACGCAGACTGCGGAGACGCAGTCGGTGCGAACGCAGACTGCGGAGACGTTGGCTGTGCGAAGGAGGGGTCACTCTTGTAGCCGCACTCATCGCAAATGTCGACGTGTCCCCCCAGCGCGGCGGTCCTACATTGTTCGATTTGGTTCAGCATAGCGCTTTGGGCCGGGGTCTTTTATTTTCTTGGCGTCTCTTTTGTTTTTTATTTGTGCAATCATTCCCTGAGCACCCCATTCTTTTGCAAAGCTGATGATGCCGTTAACGCCGAGTGTCTCTCTATAATAAAATGGCAC
>CAITRH010000355.1 GCA_903894755.1 uncultured delta proteobacterium | reverse complement strand
CGCGCCCTCGAAGCCCTGCGCCTCGTCATCAAGAGGCAACGAGCGTGGCCTAGCTGACTGAACCAAGCCCATCTTGAAAACCGCAGGTCCGAACCGGGTCCGAGCCGCGACACCCGCGAGCATGTGTTACCCACCCGTTACCCACCCTGGGCTGATTTGACTCGCCCCTTCGGACCCCTGGGGACACTCGGCCACCGCTGCTGCCTTCCCCTTGAAGTAGAACGCGCCCGGCATCATGGAGGACGACTCCCAAGGACGCTGCTGGCTGCTCGTCTCCCGCACCACCTCGGCCCGAACGTATTTGAACACGTCCTCGATGCCGAGCCCCTCCTGTTGCATGAACCTGCTCAGCGCCTGCGTGTAGGTACCGTTCGAGACTTCGGGGTTACGGACGTGCGCTCCGACCCGCCACATTGAACCGAGCCCGCTCACCGCTCTCTCACGGTCGCGGTACCAGTGCGACGTCTCTGAACTGGACCCTCAGCCGTGCGCCGCCGGTCCTGCCGTGCCGGTGCCGCCCGTCGTGCCGGTACCGCCCGTCGTCCCGCCCGTCTTGCCTGTGACCCCCGCCTTCTTCCGAGCCCCGGTCGCCATGAATTCGACCGTCGGCGCGAGAAGCACTGCAAGCGCAGGAACGCGCGGCGCAATCGCACTGAGCGCGCCGTAATACGCCAGGAATGCCTGCCACGCCTCGGACTCGGCCTCGCCGGCCGTGTCGTCCACCCACTGAAGCAGGCTGCGGAGCACATCCTGGACCGCCCGAAGCGAGACCCAGAGCGCGAGATCGGCCATCATCCCCGCCGTCGGGATCCCGTCGATATTGACTCCGAACTTGGCGGCCAGCTCCTGAACCCGCGCAATGTGCGGCTCGGCGCCAAGACGCGCATGCAGGAGCCTCTTGCGCTCGGCCGGGCCAAGGGTGATGCAAAAAGCTTTGAATTCTGTTTCGAGTCCCCGAAGCGTCGTGAGGTACGTACCGAAGGTCTGCTCAGAGGGGGCGTTGTCGCCGACGAGATTTTGCATGACGTGTTTGCTCCAGTTCAGGTGCCGCCATGTTCGCCAACTCACCCGCCGTTTGCAAGAAGCTTCTTCACCGCGACCCGAATGCTCCCACGCCGCCCGTTCGACGCTCGCACGAGGCGACCTCGACGCTTGCACCGAGCGCGTTCGATCCTCCTACATCGCGACCTCCATGGTTGTACATCGCGACCTCGAACTTGACGTCGCGACTGCCCCGAAATTGACGTCCAGCTGTTCGATGCTTTGCGCCCATGTGGCCAATGCTCCAAGTCTTCGCGTTGAAGCATCTACCGTCTCGACCTCGACATCGGCATGCAGGACGTGCCCATAATTCACGTCCATCGTGCAATGCTCGAAGTCCATGTGTTGGACCCTCGAAGTCGCAGTGTGCAAGCATCGAAGTCGCGGCGTGCGAGCATCGAACGTCGCCGCGCAGCGTTTGACGTCCGCGACCTCGATGGTTGCACGTCGCGACGTAGATGCTCTACGTGGTCACAGCCAACCAATTGAGGTCCAT
>CAITRH010000354.1 GCA_903894755.1 uncultured delta proteobacterium | reverse complement strand
TCGATGAGCGCCTGCGCAAAGGGAGGAAAGGTCGCTTTCTCACCGGTCATCCGTTCCATCACCATCGCCTCCAGTGCCTGTCGTATAGGCTTTTGCAGCACGTCGTAGACCATCTGAAAATACACCACCGCATGCTCCGGGTCGAGCCGGCACAACGTCGCAAACGTCGTTGTCACCACCGCAAGCCCATTGGGACCGTTGCCGTGCACCAGAGCCGACAACACGGAAAGCTCCGTATGGCCTTCAGCGACCTTCGCGTCGGTGACTTCGGGAACCACGCGCGGTCCCAACACGAGCGGTTGGACCGTTCCGAGTCCGAGGCCAAGGGCGATAGGTTCCGATGCCCACTGGGCCACGTTTGGATCCAGAGCCACCACGAGCACAATGGTATCGCAGCGCTTTTGGGCACGCACCACGGCTAGGTACACGACCCAGGTGTACTTCTTGGAGGGCTCCTGCTTGCGCTGGATTTCAATGACTACCGCGAGCACAAGCTCGCCCGCGGCATTGCGAAGCTCGAGGACCAGGTCCGCTCGGAACTCGATGGGTAGCATCTGATCCTGAGCGGCCTCCACTACTCTCACGGAGGTGTGCTTTGGCACCTTTATGTTGAAGAGGGACTCGATAAACTGCGGCGCAATGGACGGATTCGCGCGGAACAGTTCGACCAGGCCGTTGTGCTCTAGTGTCGGCATGTGTCCGAATCTAGCAGGGGATGGGGATCGGTGGTGAGCTTCCTCCGCCCCTTGCCACCGTCCCTCCGTCCCTGGCAGAACGTGGCTGCTGCCAAAGACCCGGCGAGAAGCAAAGGGTCCAATAGTCGAACAGTCGAAAAGACCCCGTCCTCAACGAACACAACGAACGCGAGGGCCGGCGCCCAGCCAGCGGTAGTCGGGGTTGCCGGTGTTGCTGGGTATGTATTCGGCGTCGCCGTTGCCGAAGTTGACGCACGCTGCCTCTCCGTGTCCTAAATCTCGAGCCCAGTAGCGGTCGTCCATGCCAGGAAACGACGCGGTACCGGACGACTTGGTCTGGTACAGCGCCAGGAGCTCGGACCTCCACGGAAGTCTCCAACCGCCCCCGGCGAGCGCCAAGCCCTCACAATAGTCCATGGCACGCTGATGTGACATCGGTTCGGCGGCAGGCTCCCGCTGCCATGCCAGGCCGGCAGCCTCGAACGCATCACCCTCAGCTATCGTCATGCATGCCGCAACGTAGCGCTGCTCGTCGCTTCCCAGAAGCCTCGGCACCTCGGGAGGCTCTGTGTATGTATCGTCCCAGAAGAATACGTCCGCACTGGTGAAATGGGCACTCACTTTCGTGGAACTCGGAAAACTGGGATCGGTGATTCCAATTTCTGTCCGGTTTGCCTCCGAAAGGCTACAGAACACATAGTACTTGTCCCACTCGCACGTGCCGTAGAACCGTTCAGAGTCCGAGTGTTGTGTCCCAGGTCTCACTACGACAAAGGAAGTCGAGGCCAAGGAACGCGGGTCCCCCCCCTCCGACACTAGGCAAGCCATGGGAGTCCGCCCCATGTTCTGCACACGCGCGATGCCTCGATATTCAGCGGACTCTACCTTGCGCTCGTATGCGGCAGCACTGTCGCAAGGTACGTCGACTCCAACGCGGTTGGAGCACACAGCTCGCGCCGGAGCTGTAAGCGTACAGGTCGTCGAGAGCTTCAAAGACCGGCCGACCCACGCTACGAGTTTGGCTTTCGACTCCTCGTGTCGCGCGCGCTCTCGCACGATCTTCTCTGATCGCGTCCTCACTGCTTCGGCGTAGTCCTGCGAGGCCTTGGCCCAGGTACTCCGACACGGCGCCTCTTCCCTCGCCTTGTCGGCCCTCGCCCTGTCGGCCATCGCCGCGGCCTCCTCCGCAGTTTTTCTCTCTCTTCTCTCCTTCGCGAGGCGGGCCTGCTCTTCCATGTGGGCCTGCTCTTCCAGGAGCTCTTCCCGGGTGGGAACCTTAGCTTTTGGTGTCTCAGCGCACGCTGCAGCAACGCAGATTGCCAGGGTCAGCAGCAGGGCCACAAGATCTGGCGATCTGGCGATCTGGCGATCTGGCGATCTGGCGATCTGGCGATCTGGCGATCTGGCGATCTGGCGATCTGGCGATCTGGCGATCTGGCGATCTGGCGATCTGGCG
>CAITRH010000353.1 GCA_903894755.1 uncultured delta proteobacterium | reverse complement strand
CCCTTCGGGGCTGCCAATCAACCCACGGCCTTCTCGTTGCGTAAGGGCCCCCGCTGGAAAGGACCACGAGCGTTGATCGGCAGCCCCGAAGGGGCGAGTCAAATCAGCCCAGGGTGGGTAACGGGTGGGTAACACTGGCTCGCGGGTGTCGTGGGCTCGGCTGCCCGGGAGTGTCCAAGGACTTCCGCCGCGAGCTACTAGGTCGGTCCATAGGCAAGGCAAGCCCCCGTGCAAACTGGCTGAACGCGCATGCACGCGCAGTCACCGCGAAGGCGCGCGGAATCATTCCGCGTGCATGCAGCATCGACCCGCGCGCATACACCTTCGACCCGCGTGCATGCAACTTCAACCCGCGCGCATGCAGCTTCATCCCGCGTGCATGCAACTTCAACCCGCGCGCATGCAACTTCAACCCGCGCGCATGCAGCATCGACCCGCGTGCATGCAGCATCGACCCGCATACATGCAGCATCGACGCGCATGCATGCAGCTTCGACCTGCGTGCTGCAGCTTCGACCCGCGTGCATGCAGCTTCATCCCGCGTGCATGCAGCTTCATCCCGCGTGCATGCAGCTTCATCCCGCGTGCTGCACCTTCAACCCGCGTGCATGCACATTCGACGCGCATGCATGCGGAGCGAGCGGGCGCACGCGGACAACGACCACATATCGATGCAGGGTCAGCGAAGGCGCGCGAGAAATGCACGCTCTTGCCGGCGCAGCCACTATTCTATCGAGCGTGCCCCCCTTGCAGATCCTTTCCGACCTCACCCGTCTTGCGTCAGTCGCCGCGCGGGGCAAGCGCCGCTCGCGGGACGTCGCGCGTTTTCTTCTCGATCGGGCCAGCGCCGTCGCCGAGCTCCAAGAGGAAATCGCAACGCGCAGCTACACCCCTGGAATCGGACGGACCTTCTGGGTGCGAGATCCGAAGCTCCGCTTGATCTACGCCCTGCCGTTCCGCGACCGCGTGGTGCAGCACCTGCTCATGGCCCAAACGCTCCCCTTCCTGGAGCCTTCCCTCGCCCCCCAGAGTTATGCCTGCCGCGTTGGCAAGGGGACCCACCGGTGCCTGGAACGCGCTGCCGAGTGGACCCGAAGGCGTGCCTATGTCCTGCGGCTCGACATGCGCAAGTTTTTCCCCAGTATCGATCATGCAATCCTACGTCGTCTCCTGCAGCGGACCACCCCCTTGCCATGGCGATGGCTGCGGGACCGGTTCCTGGACGCGCCCTACGTAGGCGAACAGGTGCAGTACCACTTTACCGGCGATGATCTTCTGACTCCTCTTCAGCGACCGCACGGCTTGCCTATCGGATCCCTTACGTCGCAGCTTTGGGCCAATGCCTACCTGTCGCCCTTGGACCACCTCCTTGCTTCCCATCTGGGTCTCGGGTCCTTTGTGCGGTATTGCGACGATATCCTGGTGTTCGACGACGACCCAGGGAGGCTCGAGGACGCGCTACGGCACCTGCTGGCTGGCAGCGAGGCATTGCGGCTGCGGCTCCATCCGGTGAAAACTCGGCTTTTTCGCACGACCGACCCGGTGTCGTTTCTGGGGTTCGTGCTGCAGCGACACGGGGACGCGGTGCGGATTCGACTGCGGCACGACAACGTGGAGCGGATGCGGCAACGCGTTCGGCACATGAAGCTTCTTTATGCGACGGGGGCGCTGGGCCCCGAGGAGGTGCTGTCCCGACTGCGAGCGTGGCTTGCGCATGCGGGGCACGGGCATACGCAGCGGCTGCTGGAGCGGGAAGCGGAGAACTGGCGATTTCAAAAAAGTCCCGTCACCGGCCGCGCGCGCCACGAAGGCGTGGAGGCGGCTCGGTGAGCGGGGGGCCGCCCGCGCACGCGAACGGCATGATTCGGCCTTCCAGGAAGGAAGGCCCGGTATGAGAAGGTGGACTGTGGAGAACCACGCCCGCGTTCTCCCGGAAGAGAGCGCGGCTCTGGGTGTCCTGGTATTTTAGGGATCCACTGTCTTGGCGCAACGAAACCCGAGGTTGTTGTTGCGGTTGTCGGGCGCGTTCCTGTTGCGGTTCGCCCCGCGGGCGTCCGCGGCCTGGTTGTTGTTCCAGCTGCCGCCGCGCGCCACCCGCAGGCTTTGTCCTCCTCACACCGTGGGCCCCGTGAGCAGACCCAACGCGGACCCTACCTCGCTCGCGCGTACTTTGTCCAGCCCCCGAGCATCTTTCCCACCTCCAGGCTTGTCCCATCGAAGAAACGGAGCTGCGTAGTAGAGACGAGATGGAGGCGCTCGGCAATGCGGGCAAGGACCCGAGCGCGGGTGAGGCCCCTGGACGCCTGCTGCAGAAGGGCAAGTTTGTCGCGCACATAGGTGGCTTCCGTCAGAAGCGTCGTGACCTCGAGGCAGCTCTCCAGCCACTTGTCACCCACGGTAAACTTGTGCTCCCGAGGCATCTTAGAAGCGCGCTCTGCGACCCACACAGTGAGGTCTTCCATGCGGAGAGCCACCGCAGCAGGCTCCGTGGGGCCTGCCTGGGACCGAGAGGCCTGAGGAGACTGAGGGAGTGAAGGCGGCTGGGGCGGAGGCGGCTGGGGGGGGTTATGTTCCGTGCTCAAGGGGGGGCTTGTCTTGCCTATGGACCTTGAACCCCACTATGGCAAAATTTTTTGTTGGTGGCTTCGCCCCCAAACCCCCATTTCTTCTTGACTTCTTCCGCAGTTTCACTACATTAAGGGGACAAGGATCAAGAGCCAAGTGTGACTACAGAGGTCTTCTAAAACTACTGAGCATCCGCTGCTAGAAGCGCGGTCCTGGCGCAACGAAACCCGAGGAAGTAGTTGCGGTCGCCGGGCGCGAGCCTGAGGCGGAACGCCCCGCGGGCGACCGCGGCCTGGCTGACGCTCCAGCTGCCGCCGCGCGCCACCCGCAGGCCCGTGTTTCGGGGTTGATCGTATCTTCGTGAGTATTCGCTGTCTGTCCATTCCCAGACATTGCCGGCGAGATCCAGCACCCCAAAGGGACTGGTCCCGGCGGGGAAGCTCCCCACTGGAGCCGTGTGCCACCAACCGTCGTTGCCCGAGTACATGCGGTCCCATCCAGGAAATTTGTCACTGCACTCCCCGCCGCAGGCGTTGAGGAGCGTAGGCCCAGGAAAGTCCTCCCCCCAGGGGTAGGTTCTCCCTTCGGCCCCTCGGGCAGCGTACTCCCACTCCTCCTCGGTGGGCAAGCGTTTGTTTGCCCAGACGCAGAATTTCTTGGCCTCGTCCCAGGGGACACAGTTGATCGGATGCTGCTCACGCCGCGCTTTGCCCCAGTTGCAGTACTGGCTCCATGCCTTCTTCTGCCCCTCGGAGTACGTCGTCGACTCCACGGTGGTATAGGGGATACAGGACCCCGCGGCTACGCAGGCAGCGTAGGCGCCAACGGTTACTTCGGTGCGGTCCAAGTCGAACGCGGGGAGGGTCACGCGATGCACCGGTTTCTCGTCGGGGTCGCCGTCGTCAGTGCCCATGGGGAAACTGCCGGCGGTTATGCGCACCATGAGGCCAGTGATAGCGTCCGTTGGGGAGCTTGGCGCGACGGGCGCAGCTTGCGATGGTGCAGGGGGGGGCGTGGGGGACGCAGGAGGGGGGCGGCTCGGTGGAGTGGCGCACGCCAACAGGAAAACTAGGAGGGAGGCTGTAAGACGGGAAACCATTGGGGGAGGGTATTACCATGGGCTCCGCAGCACGTCCATTAGAGCCTCTCTGGCCACGGAGCCAGCTGCGGCGCGCTATACGAGGATGCCACCGGGTTCATTGCGGGCGCGGATGCCGTCAGGAGAGGTCTGTGGCGAAGACCTCGTCAATGGAATTCGCGGTCGCGGCACGCATCAACCAGCGCTCGAGCGTGGGAAGGTCGCGGCAGGCGAGGACGCGCTCGCGGGTGCCGTCATCTACGGTCAGCGCACGCGCGCGGAAGATCATGAGAACACCCTCCGCTCGCCCCTCCGCTCGCCCCTTCGCCTCCCCCTCCGTTCGCCCCTCTGCCTTCCAGATTTCTACGTATGTCACGAACACCTCCTCGGCCTTCGGCCCCAACTCCTTGAGAAGCTTGTTTCTTAGCGTCTCGGGAGCCGGAGCAGCAGCCACGTAAGAACAGTAGCGTAAAAGGATCTCTAACGCCGGAAGGGCCCCCTGGCGATGCCGCAATCGGAGATCTTGGGGGTCTCATCGTCGACGGGCCCTGCAATGAGGACATTCTGGGGTTTCAGATCACGGTGGATCACTCCGACTTCGTGGAGCACGGCGAGGCCGCGCAGCATTCCGCGGGCCAGACGCAGGCCGCGGACAGGGTCGAGCCCCTTTGCTTCAACGGTCACCCGTTCCTCCAACGTTGTTCCTGCAGCGCCGCCGTCGACGTACTCGAGGGCCATCCATGGCACCTTTTTCAGCACACCACGGAGCAGCAGGTCGATTTCCCCACTTCCCAAGAAGTGGACAACGTTGTCGGAGAGGGGCCTGCGTTCCGCAACACGTCCGAGAGCCATGACCTCGCGGACAAAGACCGTGCGGGGGTCGCATCCAGAGCGGCGCAGATCGGCCTCCACGGCGGGCTGCAGGAACTTGATGGCAAAGACCTCCGGGGTGTTCTCGTCAAGGCCAAGGAGCTGCAGCGAGGTGCGTTCGGCGCGGTAGGAGTGGGACTGGTTTGCCCACGGACACGAGGTCGCGCAGGCTTGGGTCGGAGGAGACCAGCGGTTGCCCCTTGGGAGGCCTGCAAGGTCTTGGGGATAGGGTTTACCGAACGGACGCGCGATCGGCGGGTCATCGCCGCGCGACAAGTGGTGACATCGCCGCGAGCTCGAGTAACCTTGGCGCATGCAAACCGCCCCGACACTTCGCAATACAGGCCCGATTGAGGCGCGCGACTTCGGTCCGATGGGCCGACGGTTGGGAACTTTCGCCGACTGCTACGACGGTAGCCCGTGGGAACTGCATCGAGGGGAGCTCATCGAACAAATGGGAAGTCGAGATATCCATGGGGTGATCATGGCCATCGTTGCAGCGCTCTTTCGTAACCACGCTCGGGACGGCATGAGCGTGATGACCGACGTCTATTGCGAGCTCTCGGACGACGAGGGGCCGTCGCTGCGGGCGCCGGACGTGGTCCTGGTGCGGGATCTCGTGAATCCGCGCAACGACGTCTATAGGGGCACGCCAGTACTTGCGGTGGAAGTCCGCGGGACCCAGTCGAAGCGTTACCTCGAAGAGAAGGTGAAACTGTATTTGGCGCACGATTGGCCGGTGGTCTGGATCGCACACGCCGGGCGCCAGGAGCTCGAGGTGGTGCGTCGAGGGATGGCGTCAGTGACCTATCGCCTAAAGGTCGAAGTACCACTGGTACCGGAGCTGGACAAGTACGGTTTACGGGGAGTGCCGGCGGTTGCGATCTTTGACCAGCAGGAGGCCTCGCGGGTTACGGACCAATGGGTGCACGTGGATGGGGAAACGATTGGGCAAGCGCGGGGGGAAACGATTGGGCAAGCGCGGGGGGAAACGATTGGGCAAGCGCGGGGGGAAACGATTGGGCAAGCGCGGGG
>CAITRH010000352.1 GCA_903894755.1 uncultured delta proteobacterium | reverse complement strand
TCCATAGGCTGCCGGCGGCGTCTGTCCCAAACGGTTGAGCGTCGGCTCCCTGCGGGGCGGCTTCGCCCAAATGACGATTGCGCGACTGCGCCCCGACCGGCCTTGACGCAGCGCGCAACCTTTGACGCAGCGCACTCACGCAATCGCCTGTATATTATGGGGGCTTTGCCCCTGATTTTTTCGAGCGGTCCCTTACTAAACCAAACCTAACTTGAGAACCGCAGGTTTGAACCGGGGTCCGAACTGCGCCACCCGCGACCCAGGGTTACCCACCCTGGGCTGTTTTGACTCGCCCCTTCGGGGCTGTCGAACAACGCGTGTAGTCCTCATCTGGTGCCGCGTGCGCCGTTGCAGCGTGAGAACCCTCAGTTTGTCCCTTCGATGGAACGGACACGGTGCGTTGATTGGCAGCCCCGAAGGGGCAAATCAGCCCAGGGTGGGTAACCCTGGGTCGCGGGTGGCGCAGTTCAAACCTGCGGTTTTCAAGATCGACTTGGTTTAGTCGGGGAGTTGTTCTGGACGAGCTCAGGCCGATCGGTTGTTGGAGTACATTTATGGCCCAGGAGCTCGGTCGCATGCCTTATGTCCTTAGGCATGAAACCTCCCTTGGAGCCGTTGGTCGGATGCTTTCCATTGTGAGTTGGCCACTTTTTCGAATCCTGGTGCCCCTTTCCCTGCGTGTCCTCGCACGGGTTGATCGCTCCACCGATCTACCACTCGGATGGATTGCCTACGCCACGCGGCGGTAGACTGATTTGGACTCGGCGGCGCCGGAGTGTCCAAGGATTTGCGCCGCACGCGGGTAGCCCTCCAGGCGCTCTCCGCCTTACGTTGTCGTCGGCGTGGCGGGAGTAGCGGGCGTAGGAGGATTCTTCTTGGCAGCCTTCGCTGCCTTCTCCGCCTCTTTCACCTTCTGTTTGGCGGCCTTCTCCTCGTCCTTCGCCGCCTTAACCGCAGTGTCTGCGACAAGCTGCGCCGCCTTCTTGGCAGCCTTCGCGTCGCTCTTGGCCTTGAGATGGTCGCGACGTGCCACCGCGGCGTGGAGCGCCCTCTCGTGGACCTCAATCCGTCGTGCGACTTCGCTCGCGCTGGTGACACTGTTGATGCCCCGCTGCGTCTCGTGCATAAAAACTCGGTCAGCAAAATCGGACGGGAGCATCAACTCCGGCTTGTCGTGGCGCATCACCGCAAGCTCCCCCCACACCTGCTGCCGAAGCGAATTGAAGCTGTCGATCAGCAGCTTCTTGCCGCCGATCGTGTCGAACAGCCGGAGAGCTTCCGCTGCAGCCGCAAGGTCGGCTGTGGCGGTCTTGCCCACTGCAACCGCAGCTTCGAACTCCGGCCCAAGGATGGCAATGGTCGGCACCGGCGAGGTCTTGATCGCGCCAAGAAACGACTCGATGGTGGTCAATTCCTCACCCAGGACTGGCCGCTTCAACTCGACGAAGCTGAGCACCCCGAAGAAGTAGAGATAGAGCGCCGCGGTACGGTCGTTTTTGACCGCAGCAAGGACCGCGCTGTGCAGCGAGTCCACGAGATCGTCGAGCCTGTCATCGGCGCCGTGAACGCGGCCGAGGGCTCGTGAGATGGTTTTGAGCAGCGCGAAACGAGCCGTGAGGCAGGAAACCCATTCAGCGTCGATGCGGTCGAACTGGCTGACGTAGGACTCCGCGAGTGGGTGGGACTCGCATTGTCCTGCGCTAAACCAGATCTCTTCGCCGACACCGGTCAGGTCCATCGTGAGCTGAAGAATCGGAGCGGTCATGTCCGATAAGCTATCAAACGCCTGAGGCCCTAGCAAGTCTTTTTTGCCCATGCTGTGGGTCCTGAGACCGCGGAAATCTCTCGCGCCGACGACCTGGGTTACGGTGGATGCCTGCGCCCCCGCGCCGCCAACTTTTGGCATACGGAAACTTTGTCGCACTCGCGGGCTGCGAGAAACTTCGTGGCGGAAAATTCGCGAG
Source organism: uncultured delta proteobacterium (assembly GCA_903894755.1). Lineage (GTDB taxonomy): Bacteria > Myxococcota_A > Polyangia > Polyangiales > Polyangiaceae > CAITRH01. The sequence goes on along the minus strand of CAITRH010000352.1, from coordinate 953 downwards.
GGCCGAACAGCTCGACAACTTTTGGGACGGTGAGCCCTGCGTTCCGAGCGCGCCGACCGATCCCGTGACGGTGAACGGGACCTGCCTCATGGTCGCCAGAAATGTCCTGACGGTAGCGCCCCTGTGGCACGCCCCAGCGGCCACCCACTTCGCGTCGGTGAGCGGCGGTGGCGCTGCGAACATGAATTCTTCCACGCGGAAACCTCGGGTCGTGGGCGCCTTGCGCATTCCGTGGTGGGTTTTGTGGCGGCGACGAGGGGAACGGCAGCCACCGTCACCCGAGACGACGTTTCATGATGCCTCCGAGGAGGTTCCGTCGCGGAGGTCGTCGCGGCGAGGCGACCCGCCGGTGTCACCGTCACGGAAACTTGGGCCGATGCGAGGCGCCGAGGAGGTTCGGTGGGCCGTCTCCTTAAACGAAATGGGCGACTTGCCGGCTCCGCGCGCTCCGGGACCGTTCCCAGGTGGCGAAAGTGCGACTGGACGCACGAACGGCCGTCGCGACCGAAGGTCCTAGATGTTGGAGCTGGGAACTGTCGGTACGCTGCGCTCTTTTCCCATTGTCAGTACATTGCCCAAGATCATTCTGACGTCGATTACGATATAGCCGGGATAGCGCAGGTGCGAAGTGATCTGACCAATGTGCCATTGGAAACGGGGAGTCTCGATGCGCTTCTGTGCACGAAGGTCTTGGAGCATGTCGAAGAACCTCTTCGAGCGATCTCCGAGTTTGCGCGTCTGTTACGTCCCGGGGGCAAGATGTTTCTTTCGGTCCCTTCCGCTTGTCGAGTGCATCGGGTGCCAACGCACTACTATGGGGGCTTTGCCCCTGATTTTTTCGAGCGGTCCCTTACTAGCCGGGGATTTGTTCTTGACGAGCTCAGGCCGATCGGTTGTTGGAGTACATTTATGGCCCAGGAGCTCGGTCGCATGCCTTATGTCCTTAGGCATGA
>CAITRH010000351.1 GCA_903894755.1 uncultured delta proteobacterium | reverse complement strand
TGCCAGAGAACGCTCGGCTCCCATATTGACGAAATGCCCGTGCGTTGATTGGCAGCCCCGAAGGGGCGAGTCAAATCAGCCCAGGGTGGGTAACCCTGGGTCGCGGGCGCCGCGGTTGGGACCGGCGGTTCAAACCTGCGGTTCCGTAGGGCGTGCTGCGGCCGCTCTTTGTCTCTTCCGTGGGGATCCTTCTTGGGCTATAGCCGCATGCATGTCTGTACTTGTTTGCAAAAAAGCCCCGGATTTCACCGCCGCTGCCGTCCTTGGTAGCGGAGAGATTGTTGGCGACTTCAACTTTGCCCAAGCCACGAAGGGCAAGTACGCCATCGTCTTCTTCTACCCGCTCGACTTCACCTTCGTGTGCCCGTCCGAGCTGATCGCGTTCGATCATCGCTTGGAGGAGTTCAAGAAGCGGAATGTCGAGGTCATTGGGGTCTCCATCGACTCCCAATTTACCCACAACGCGTGGCGCAACACACCGATTGACAAGGGGGGGATTGGACAGGTTGGCTACACGCTCGTAGCCGACGTCAAACACGAGATTGCGAAGGCCTACGACGTAGAAAACGCCGGCGGAGTGGCCCTTCGCGGGACCTTTCTGATCGACCGCGAGGGGATCGTGCGCCATCAGGTGATCAACGACTTGCCTCTCGGACGCGACATCGACGAGGCCCTTCGGGTGGTCGACGCTCTCCAGTTCACCGAGGCGCACGGCGAGGTGTGTCCTGCGGGATGGAACAAAGGCAAAGCAGGGATGAAGGCGTCGCCCGAAGGGGTTGCGCAGTATCTCGCAAGCAACGCCAAGGCGCTGTAACCGACTCCCCTCCACTCCCTTCCTGCGGTGCCTCACGCCTATGCCCGCCGCAGGGATTCTGACCTACTTCCCGAGATGAGCTCCATGCCTCTACGAATTACTTGCCGCGCGGCCGAACCGCTCGATCTGCGCGCCGATGTCACTGCCTTGGGCGTATTTGTCTTCACCCGAGAGCTTCCCGCCCCCCTCAAGCCACTGGATGCTCTCCTTGGGGGCGGCCTCACCAAGCTCCTCGCCAAAGAAGAGTTCACTGGCAAAAAAGACCAGAGCCTGAGCATTCCTATGCTTGGACGGGGCCCGTCCGAACGACTGGTGTTGATCGGGCTTGGCGAAAAGACGGCCGTGGGCGATGGGGACGTCCGTGCGCTTGCTGCAAAGGCCGCGCGTCTTACGAACGTCGACCGCTCGGCGCACTTGGTGCTCGGGATTCCTATCGAGCTTCAAGAGCATCTCCGTGCGGCCGCCGAGGGACTCGAGCTCGGTGCCTATCGCTTTACCAAATACCTCACCGGCGACCGCCGTCCCAAGACCGAGCTCGACGAAGTGACCGTGGCGATCGCGCACAAACCTGGCGCCAAGACCAAACGCGCGATCGAGCTCGGACAACGCGTGGCGCTTGCGATCAACCAAGCGCGCGACTTGAGCAACGAGCCCGGTAATGCGCTTCCTCCCGAAGGTCTCGCGGCCGCCGCGCAGGCCGTAGCAAAAGAACACGACCTGAAGATCCATGTGTTCGACCACAAGGAGATCCTGCGTCGCGGGATGAAGCTGATCGACGCGGTGGGGCGGGGAAGTGTCCATGAGCCGCGTTTTGTCCACATCGAATATGTCCCCAAGAAGGCCAAGAAGCGCCTCGTGTTCGTGGGCAAGGGGATCACCTTCGACAGTGGCGGAGTCAGCATCAAACCTGCTGCCGGCATGGGCGAAATGAAACACGACATGTCCGGTGCGGCCAACGTCATCGGCCTCATGGACGCCGTTGCGGTGCTTCAACCCGAGGTCGAAGTGCATGGCATCGTGGCCTGCGCCGAGAACATGCCCGATGGCAACGCGTACCGTCCTGGCGACGTTTGGGGATCGCTCGATGGCAAGACCGTAGAAATTATCAATACGGACGCTGAAGGACGGCTCCTTCTTGCCGACGCGTTGGCGTATGCGCGCACTCTTGCTCCCGACTTGCTCGTGGACAACGCCACGTTGACCGGTGCCTGTGTGGTGGCGTTGGGGACCACCTGCTCTGGCTACTATGCGAGCAACGACGCGACCGCGGAGCTGTTTCGTCGCGCCGTGAAGGCGTCGGGAGAACAGATGTGGCAGCTGCCGCTCCTCGAGGATCTCCGAGAGCAGCTTAAGAGTGAGGTCGCGGACATCAAGCAAACGGGCGATCGCTTTGGGGGCTCGATCACGGCGGCGTTGTTTTTGAGGGAGTTCATTGGGGAGGCAAAACACTGGGTGCATGTCGACATCGCCGGTCCTGCGTCTACGGAGCGTCTCTTGGGCTGGGCGCAGTCGAAGGGGGCGACGGGGCATGGGGTGTTGACGTTCCTGGCGCTGGTGGAACAGGCAGCGGAGTGAGGTGACGCCGCTCGAGAAGAAGCTGGCTCGCGCGGTGGGGCGGGCGGTGGCGGACTTCCGGTTGATCGCCGAGGGGGATCGGATCCTGGTGGCGGTCAGCGGAGGCAAAGACAGCCACGGGATGCTCCACTTGCTACGTGCTTTGCAGCACAGGGCTCCTGTCGGGTTTTCGCTGAAGGTGGTGACGCTCGATCAGGGGCAGCCTGGGTTTTGCTCCGATGCGCTGGAGCGTTACATGGCGCGTGAGGGGTACGACTTCACGGTGGTCCGCGAGGACACGTATTCGATCGTGACCGAGAAGGTCGCGGAGGGGTCGACCTATTGTTCGCTGTGTTCGAGACTTAGGCGGGGGATCCTGTATCGGCTGGCGGTGCAGTGGGGATGCACGAAGATCGCGTTAGGGCATCACCGCGAGGACCTGCTGGCAACGATGCTGCTGAACCTTTTTTTTGCAGGGAAGCTCGCCACGATGCCTCCCAAGCTGGTGAGCGACGATGGTGCGAATGTCGTCATCCGCCCGCTGGCCTATTGCGTCGAGGACGACCTTCGGCTCTTTGCCGAGGAGAAGGGGTTCCCGATCATTCCCTGTCGGTTGTGTGGGAGCCAGCCCGATCAGCAGCGTCGTGCGATGGGGGTGCTTCTCGACGGACTGGAAGCGAAGCATGCGGGGCTCAAGGGGGTGATGTTGGCGGCGTTGGGGAACGTGAAGCCGACGCACCTTCTCGATGGGGAGCTGCGACGTGTGGTGGGGGGCGGGATGGGGGGCGGGGTGGCGCGCGACGAGAGCCTTGTATCGGCGCAGCGACTGGTGACCGGGCGGAGCGGTGGCTGATGTGGGCTGACGTGGCGGTGCGGCCGCGGCTCCATGCGCTTGTCACGGGGATGTATGCGTGGGGGGTGACGGTCGCACCGGTGGCGTGGGGGCCCGGGGCTGGGGTGGTTGCGAAGGGGGCCGCGCTATTGGGGTTGGCGGTGCTGGTACTTTCGGTGTGGCTCAGTCGCGGGCGGATTCCGCTACTGGTGTGGGGGTTCACGCTCTCGAGCGCTGTGGTGTGGGCGACGGCACCTGGGTGGGGCGGACGGTTCGAGGCGTGGCGCGGGGTGGCGGGGATGGCGGGGTGGGGATTGTTTGCGTATGCGGCGGCCGGGCCGGTGCTTGGGGGGCCGGTGCTGGAAGGGGAGGGGACGCGAGGGGAGGGGACGCGAGGAGAGAAGAGGGGAGGGGAGGGGACGCGAGGGGAGGGGAGGGGAGGACGAGGAGTCTGGGTCCTTGCGGGGGTCGTCGGGGGCGGTGTGGTGCAGGCGTTTGGGTGGGAGGCGGTGAGTGCCGAAAGGGGCGTATTGACGCGGATTGTGGCGTTGGCGGCGGGCTTAGGTCTTGTGGTGGCGGGGGCCGATGTGGCCGTGGCGTGTCAGGAGCCGCGCAGGTCGGGGAGACTTCGGCGGGGAGTTGCGTGGCTGGTGCTGGCGGTGTTCCTGTGGCTTGGCGTCATTGCGTTGGTCGCGGGCGTGCGAGTCGGTGTATAAGGGCACCGGTTCAATTCGAGGAGATACATCGATGCCGGATCGATTCCCGTGTGAGGCGGTGCTCAAAGATGGAAAGCGGCTGTATTTGCGCCGGCTGACGTCGGAAGACGAGGGGGCGCTCTACGCGTTTTTCCAACGCCTTCCCGAAAACGTACGTCGCATGGCGTGGAAAGACCTCTCGAGCCGCGCCCAGATCCACCACTGGACCAGCGACATCGACTACGAAAAAACCCTCCCCATCGTCGCTGTCGACGGCGCCCGTGTCGTTGCCGATGCGACGCTGCACTACCGCAGGGGAGGCCCCTTGCGTTTGGTGGGTCGGATCCGATGGCTCATCGACCCGGACTTCCGTCGACGTGGTCTAGGCACGACGCTTGTCAACCACTTCATCGGGGTTGCGCGTACCAACGGACTGCGTCATCTCTCCTGCATGCTTGCGACCAACTTGGAAGCACACGCCATCGAGGTTCTGATTGGACTCGGGTTCAAGGCCACGCTGTTTCCGGCCTATGGGATCGACCCGGACGGCAAACCTCACGACATGACACAAATGGTCCTCGGTCTCGTCTGAGACCTCATACTACACGTGATCAGCCCCCTCCCAGGGGGTTTCGGGTACCATCATGAAAACTGCTTTTGCTCGTCCTCTCGAACGGGCCGCCGTACGCATCTCGCGTGCAATCTGGCCGCTCGTTGTTCGCTTCAACAGGGCTTTCGAAGGTCCATCGCGTACGCCGCGCTGGGCCCCCGGGCCTTCTCCAAAACACGCCGAAGCGAGTGCTCCTCCGCTTGGCTGGCCGCGTGAAACGGACTCTCTGTGTCCAACCTGTGTCAAAGAGGTACGTAACGCCTTGCTTGCCGGGGAGCGCGAGATCTCCACGTTGCTCGAAGAGCGTCCTGGTGAAATCAAGGCCCAGATCCTCGAAGAGCTGGGGATCCTCAAGATGGTCAAGGTGTGTCCCCAGCATGGACTCTTCGAAGAGGTGCTGTCTGTGGACCCAGCGTTCACGCGCCGCATCGAGCAGCGCTTCGGCGGACGGGACTTCCTGGCTCCTCCGACACCACTTCGCAATCATGGCAGTGCGACCATCCGTTATGGACGCGGTGCGGTCCTCACGGTGGACCTTACCAACCGATGCAACATGATGTGCGACCCGTGTTTCATGGATGCCAATCAAGTGGGCTATGTCCATGAGCTCGAGTGGGATGAAATCCGTCAGATTCTCGACGATGCGCTTCTGGTGCGTCCCAAACGCCAGCTCAGTGTGCAGTTTTCTGGCGGCGAGCCTACGCTCTCGCCGCACTTTCTCCGAGCCGTCGCCTATGCGCGCGATCGCGGGTTCTTCTGTGTGCAGGCCGCATCCAACGGGATTCGGTTTGCGCAAGATCCCGACTTCGCCCATCAGGCGCGCACAGCAGGACTTCGTCTCGTCTACCTTCAGTTCGACGGGGTGAGCAACGACGCCAACGCGCATCGCAAGATTGCCAACCTGTTCGATATCAAGGCCCGCGCCATCGAGCACCTTTACGACGCCGAGATCGACGTTGTGCTGGTGGTGACCGTAGCGCGCGGGGTGAACGACGATCAGGTGGGGCCAGTGATCCAGTTTGCTCTTGACAACGCTGACAAGATCTCGGTGGTGAGTTTCCAACCTGTCAGTTTTAGCGGGAGGGCGGAGAACACGACCAGCACGGAGCGCGCGGCGCGTCGTTACACACTGAGTCATCTGGCACACGACGTAAAAGAGCAGCTTGGCGCTATCGAGCCGCTGGCCGATTGGTTTCCTCTGTCAGCCATGGGGCCGCTCAGCGACCTCACCGATACGCTTCTAGGTCCCGAGGCAACCTGGGGAGCGCTCAAGTGCGGATGCCATCCTAGTTGCGGTGCTGGAACCGTATTGTTTGTGCACAAGCGCACGGGGCAGTGGGTACCTCTGACGCAGTTCCTCAATGTGGAGGGGCTTCTTGGCGATCTGACGACCATTACGGACGGGGCCTTGGGACGTTCCCTTACGCTGACCGAGCTGGCGCTGGCGCTGTTCAAGAACTACGACCCGAGTGGAGCTCCCGAAGGTTTCTCCTTTACCGACCTGTTCAAGCAGCTTCTCAGTCAGACAGGCGCTCGAGGAAACGCCGTTGGCGCCTATGATCACGACGCCCCCGAGTTCGAGTGGCGGCTGTTGTTCGTCGCGGGCATGCCCTTTCAGGACCTCTACAACTACGATTTCCGGCGTACGGAAATGTGCATTGTTCCCTACGGCACCAAGATGGGCGAGATCAGCTTCTGTGCGTACAACACGGGCATTGGCTGGCGGTCGATTGTGGAACGCATGGGGGCGAGTGTGACTCTTTCCGACTGGTACCGAGCGCACGAGCGGCATCCCATTTACGCGAAAAACGAGGTTGTGCCGCTTCCAGAGCAGCCGCAGCGCTCCCAGATACGACTTCGGGTGTTGCCCGAGACGAGGCCCCGATGAGCGAGCGGCGTTATCCCTACGTAGTGGTGGATGCGGCTCCCGAAGAGGCCGAAGCGCTTTCCTCGCTTCTTTTCGACCTTGGAGCGGGTGGAGTAGAAGAGCGGGACAGCACAACACTTGTTCCTGGCGCTCCTGGCAAGGTGAGCCTCGTCGCGAGTTTTGCAACCCACGAGGACGCTGAAGCGGCTCTCGAGGCGCTTGGGCATCCATTGGCTCGCATTGAGGAAGTCGTGGGGGACGGGTGGCGGGACGAGTACAAGAAGTACTTTCATCCCTTTGTACTTTGTCCTGGCATTGTGGTGTGTCCTCCGTGGGAGCGTTGCGAGCCGGCGCCTGGGCAGCGGGTTGTCGAGATCGAGCCGGGGCAGGCGTTTGGCACGGGGCTACACGAGACGACGTCATTGGTGGCGTCTGTGTTGGCCTCTTTTGCCCACGAGGTTTCGGGGGCGGACGTGCTCGATGTGGGGTCTGGGAGTGGCATTTTGGGGCTTGTGGCTTTGGCCTTGGGGGCTCGAAGCGTACGGGCGATCGACAACGATGACGAAGCGGTGCGTGCAACTAGAGAAAACGCCGAGCGCAACAATGTGGCGTTGGAGGTCGATGGGACTTCCATAGAAGCGTTGTCAGGGACCTTTGCTGTGGTGGTGGCGAACCTGGAGGCGACTGTTTTGGCGGCGATGGTGTCGGCGCTATCGTTGCGGGTGGCGCCTGGGGGACTGCTGGTGTTATCGGGGCTTTTGTTGGAACAAGGCGCGTCGATACGGGCGGCGTACACGGGGTTTGAGCTTGTGGAGTCGCCCGAGCGGGGCGAGTGGACTGCGCTTGTACTTCGTGCGTCTCGATGACATTGCGGGCACCTGTTGGGTTGCTTGCCGAAGGGGACCGGGTTCTTCCAGGTTCGCTTCGGCATTATTTGGTGACGGTGCGTCGTCTTCGCGCAGGCGATGTCTTCGTTGCATTTGATCCTGTGGAGGGGACCGAATGTGACGCAGTGTTACTATCGGAAGCGGGGGAAGTGCGATGCGGGCCTGTGCGTGCAGGGCGTGATGCAGGGGCGTTGATCTGGGTGCAGGCGTTGGGGAAAGGGGGGAAAAACGACGCCGTGGTGCAGGATGCGACGGAGCTAGGGGCAACGGGAGTGTATTTGGCGCCATCGGCTCGAAGTGTTGCACGTCCCCAGCAGGATCGTTGGACAGCGAGGCAAGAGCGCTGGCAGCGGATTGCGCAAGAAGCGGCGAGGCAGTCAGGGAGGGCCAAGGCACCGCTGGTGCGGACCTTTGCCACATGGACCGAGGCGATTGAGGCTGTGGAGGCAACGGTGGAGCGAACGTGTTTGCATCCTGGGGGGAGCTTACCGTTGTTTCCATTGCTTATGGGGGCGGGGGCGTTGGCGTTTGCGGTAGGTCCGGAAGGGGGGCTGACGGACGATGAGGTTAGGGGGGCGGAGGACCGTGGCTGGAAGGTAGTGTCCCTGGGACCTTTTGCGCTTCGGACCGAGACGGTTGCATCAGCGGTGTTAGGGGCGGTGTTGGTGTTGCGTGGGATATCGCCGCTGTCTTCACAAGGACCTCCGATGCTTGGGTAAGGACCTCCGATGCTTGGGTAAAGCCCTCCGATGCTTGGGTAAAGCCCTCCGATGCTCGGGTAAGGCGTTCCGATGCTTGGGTAAGGCTCTCCGATGCTTGGGTAAGGCTCTCCGATGCTTGGGTAAGGACCTCCTATGCTTGTGTAAGGCTCTCCGATGCCTGGGTAAGGCCCTCCGATGCCTGGGTAAGGCGTTCCGATGCTCGGGTAAGGCCCTCCGATGCTTGGGTAAGGCATCTCCGATGCTTGGGTAAGGCCCTCCGATGCTTGGGTAAGGCTCTCCGATGCTTGGGTAAGGCCCTCCGATGCTCGGGTCAGGCTCTCCGATGCTTGGGTAAGGCCCTCCGATGCTCGGGTCAGGCTCTCCGATGCTCGGGTCAGGCTCTCCGATGCTTGGGTGAAGATATACGATTGGTGCTGTTTGTAGCCGTTTGGCCACGGGGGAGTGTCAATGCTCGGTAGCGGCGACAGGGACTTAGGAGTCCGTTACCGCTTGCCGCCGTGACGGCCACCGTCGGGACCCTGTCCACCCCATGAGCCCTGACGCCCATGCGAACGCATCGCGGTTGCAGCCTTGGTTCGCTGTTCGGGGGTCAGCTCGGGGAGCACCTGGTTGAGTGTTCTGATCATCCCAGTGGAGTGGGTGCGCACAAGCGTTGTGGCATCACCGCCGATGTCCAGCCTTTTCGCGTCGAAGTCCGGCGTCTCGAAGGCCTTGGCCATCGTCTGCCACTTGGCCCGTATCGCGTCCCGTCCTGCTCGGTGCGCCGAGCGCTCGCCTTCGAGTTTCGTTCGGATGGCCTGACGCTGCGCTGTGGTCAAGCCGAGCTCGTCGCCCATGCGCTTCATGAACATGGCCGCCGGCCCTTTGCCCATGTCTTCACCTCCCAGTGCAAGTGCCCCAGGCCCGTGCTCGGACAGTTCCGCCACTAGCTTGCTGCGCTGCGCTGGAGTCAGCGTGCGGTGAGCCTCATTCAACGCCTCTTGCAGTCCGGGCTTGGTCGCCTCGACGCTCTGTGTGAGCGCATCGATCTGCGGAGTCAGCTTGACAACGTCGACATTGCCAGCTTGTACGCCATCGGCCACGGCTTCCATGAGGTCGTGTCGAGCCTTGCGCACGGGGGCCATCCGTCCGTGCTGCTCCTTTTTCAGGCGCTCGAGGGTGGCGCGTTGCTCGGGTTTGAGATCGAGCTCGTCGAGCAGTTTTTGCCATCGGTGCTGCATCCGCGCCTCGGGGGCGTGGGCGTCGGGTGCGGTCGACTGAGGCTGGACCGCCGCCGCCGAGCTCACTGCAGGCGTGGGTCCTGGGGCGGCCGTTGCACCGCAGCCAAGGGCTAGGCCGAGGGTCAGGGTCATGGGGGTAAGCGAAGAGAGAAGACGAAGCGATCGGAACGACATGATGGGCTCCTTTTGGAGTGTTCGGTCGCAGCCTCGTTGGGTTTGTTTCGAGGTGCACGGGTATGACGACGCGGTCGAGAGGTTCCCTACGGTCACTGATTGCGTGAGTTGCTTGCGTAGGGTCGCCCTCCGGTGCGACGTCCTATGAGATGTCACGAGTCCCGGAGGAGTGCGGTGTGGCGGACCTGCAAAAGCTGGCAAGGCGTGTGGCATCAGGCGAGATCGAGGCCTTTGATGCGCTCGTGGTCGCCACGCAAGGGAGTCTTCTCAAGCTGGCAGCCCGCATCGTGGGGGATGTCGACGAGGCCGAGGACATACTTCAAGGGGCTTATCTGCGGGCGTTCGATGCCCTTACAGGGGGAGCATTCGATGGACGGGCTCGGGTTGAAACGTGGCTTCACAGCATCGTGGTCAACGGGGCGCGCGATGCCTATCGGGTCCGCAAGCGACGCGACGTGCGGCTTTCGGACATGGCGCTTTCCGACCGTGTGGGGCCTGAAACCGCGCTGGCACGTGTCGCTCTTCGCGAGCTTGCCGACCTGCTCGAGGGGCTTCCCGAAGAGCAACGCACGGCCCTCGTACTCAAGGAAGTGGAAGGCATGACGAGCTCCGAAGTGGCCAAGACACTGGGTATCTCCGAAGGGGCGGTCGAGCAGCGACTGGTCCGAGCGAGGCAGACACTGCGGGAAAGGATGCAGCATGAATGACCATCAACTCCAAGTGACCCTCGAGCGGCTTCGCCGAGAGACCGACGCGCTAGTCCCGTCCCTTGGGTTTTCGCAGCGCGTGCGCGAAGCCGTACAACGTCGCGGGTCCTCGTCTACCTGGCGCGCCCTCACCAACCTCGGATGGCGTCGTGTTGCCGTCGTCGCAAGCGTCGTGATGGCGGTCTCGCTTGTGGTCGGGGTCCTCGGCGAGCCTCACTACGATGACGACGTCTTGTCGGAACTGGAGGACCTGCCGTGAACCGTGAGCGTGTCAAGGCGATCGTGATGCTCGTCGTGGTGTTTGCCGCCGGTGCCGCCTCGGGAATCGCAGGAACCCGTCTCGTTGCAGCCCGCAAGATGACCCATCTTGCCGAGGCGGGGTCGGAGGCGACCCGTCGCGATCTCCTTTTGCGTGTGCTTGATCGCAAGCTGTCGCTGACGGCGGAACAACGGACTCAGGCCGAGCGGATCCTGGCGCTCCGAGGTCCCGAAGCCGAGCAGGTTCTGAGCGAGTCCGAGCCGCGTCTCCGAGAAATCCGCAAAACCACCTATGCAGAGATCCGAGTGCTTCTGACTTCCGACCAGCAGCATGAATTCGATCGGCTGGTCGAACGTTTCGAGAGCCGTCGTCGTCGCAGGTTCTGATCCCACGGGAACAATCCGCTTCTTCTGTGGTGCAAAGCCCCCGTTTGGAAAAAAGAGTGTTTGCGCGTGCTGTCCCTGTCCCAGACGCGCGGGCTCTACGGGTAAGCTCATCATCCTGGAGGTTCGGTTTATGCGAAGGCGGCAGGTGCGGCCCCAGAACGCGTGGCGATGGTCCGCGCTTGGGGTTCTTGTGTTGGGCGCAGGGTGCGCAGAAGATTTCAATACCAATCGGACAATCCCCACGCGAGGAACGTTAGGGGAGGAGCTTTACGGGATTCTATGCGACCGCGTGGGGGCGCAGGCGCTTCGAGAGGACATGACCGGTGAGTCCTTTGCCTCGATTTGTCACAAGAGCGCAGCGGGCGCCTACACGGACAAAGTCGACCTGACGAAGCTTCCCGCCATCAAAGGAGGCGAGATGTATCGCGACGGAGGTGTAGCTCCGTTGGAAGTGCAAAAGGATGGTCGTCAACGCTCCATCGCGCGGGTCGAAGCGTTCGCAAAGCGTCGCGCCGATGTCATCGCGGCACTCGACGCGGCGATGCCCAACAGGAAGATTGTCGAAAAAGATATCACCAACGCCGATCCAGCCAAGAGCTGCACCAACAAGCCAACGCAGAAAGCTCTTTCGCGCGAGCTGTCGGACATGCTGGGACGCTTCACCGCGCTCTACCACGACGGGACCATTCCCGAATCGACCCAGTCCATTGCACGCACCACGAACACCTTCAAAGCGGCGCCTGACGCACAAGCCGCATACGCCCGTCTCGACGCGCGCTCGGGATACCGTCCCGCCGACATCGCCTTGGGTGTGGTCCGTCCCGCGATGGGATATCCGAAGCTTCGCGATCTTGCCAACGCGACACTTCGTCTTCTTTCGTCCGATGCCGACCCCTACGCACTGGTGTTTCAGCGCGATGCCGATGGCCGTCGCATTCCGGTGCCAGGCGCAGCGTACGGGCAGTTCTCCAAGCTCCTCGAGGTGACCCACGAAGAGCTGCGGGACATCACGGCCGACCCGGTCGTGTCGCCCCTTCAGCTCCCGGCAGCCATGCAAGATCTGTCGGGACGATGGGTGATTGTGCGTCCCCGGACCAACCTGGAGGCGATTGGAGAAATCCTCTACCTGTCGGATGCGAGCTTCGCGTCATCGGGAGCTCTCCCTGCCCCCCGCTACATCGTGCGTCGAGACAGCCGGGGTTATGCGAAAGTGCGGCTGGTAGATGGCAAGGTCCCGTCGCCTTTTCTGGACTCCAACAGTTTAGGCGTGGCCGACATCGACGACCTCGGACGTTTCCTTCGTACCGACAGCAGCACTGCGCCCAGTCCATTTCTTACGATGTGGCAATCGTCCAGTGGGCGAGACGACGCGACGCGTCCCATTGTGGGGACCGACTTAGTTTACGACTACCTAGATACCAGCACGCTGTTTGCCAATGCAGCGCTGGACAATCTTCCGCCGCTTCTCGACGTGAGCGGGGGGCGTGAGACCTTGATGGATGCGCTCGCGGGGGCGTATGTACTTTTTGGCAATCGGAACGCAACGGCCACCCGCTCTTATTCGAACGATCCCAATCGAAAGGCCGATTGGGCCATCGTGCATCCAGGCGTTGCTCCCCCTGCTGGTGTCGAGAAGGTAGCGGTCAGCTACAATGGGTTTCTTCCCGAGACCTCACCGCTGCTTGATGCCGTTTATGCGGCCGGGCAGATTCTGGGCGATCCGAGCGCCGACGATGTCCTAGCGCTGGTGGCGACGCTTCTCAGGAGCTACCAGTCGGACCTAGCGAGGGTAGCGGGCGACGCTTTGGTTGCAAAGGCATCGGCTGACAACCATCCGGAGGCGAAACTCCCTGCGACGAGCCTCTTCTGGGATGATCTCCTGGTGGTAGTCGACAAGATTGCAACAAAGCCGGGGCTCTTGGAAGCGCTCATGAAGTCGCTGGCGGACGACAGGTCGCTCCTACTTGGTCAGGTCTTTGCCAACTACATCAACTTCAGGGACCAGATTTCCTACGACCGAGGCAGTCTAAACACTCTCAGGAACGTCACGACGGGCGTAGCTGCGCAACCAATGAAGACCCTGGTCGACCGCACCAAGCCTGCAACTGGTTTCAACAAAAGCGGATTCCAGCGGTTCCTTGCGGCCATCCACGACACCAACAACACCGCCGCATGCAACCGGGAGGGGGCCAAGGTGCACGCCAAACTTGGTATCCTCAACATTACCCTTCCCCTCTTCGGGGGAACGTACAAGGAGTGCGAGGTTTTCAAGCTCGACAACGTGGCCAGGTTCTATGTGCAAGCCATTGTTGGACGTGGCGAGCTCAAGTTTCGTGAGGGTTTTCTCAACACCCTCGCCCAGTTTGGGCTAGCCAACGCCAAGCTCATCGAGGATTCGAGTGGCATCACCGGTTTCTGGGGGACAGACCTACGACCCAAGCCAGCGTGGCTCAATCGCCTTGTCTTCTTCGGCATGAACGAGACTACCTCGCAAGCCCTCAACGGTGGAGCCACCTACCTCTTTCTGAAGGACCTTATCGGCCAAGACCTTGGAAACAACCAATGGGTCACCGGGGTTGGAAGCTCCACCTGTCCTGAGCGCGTCATCACGGATCCGGTGCCGACAGCCAGCGACGTGTCACCGGACGGCAAAGTCCACGGCCTACGCACCTGCGCAGCCGGCCAGTATGTCTTCGACCGGGACCGCGATGCAACCTTCGTCTGGGAGAACTTCGGGTTTTTCGATGGCGCCACCCCCATGGTCACGGCGTTTGCGGACAATCAGTCCGAGGACCTCTTCACCGAGACCATGGAGGTTCTCCACAAATACTGGGGCAATGCCGACCTGACCGACTCGGAGTGCATCCTTCGCTCCACCAAGACGGGCTCGCAGGTCGTCACAACAGAGAGCTGCGTGCGCGACGGCCTTGTGACGTACGAGCCGTTCCTTGCCGAGTTCTTCAGCTCGGACACATGGAAAGCGCTCGGAAGCCTCATGAAAACGCTCAACGGCGTCACTGTCGCGCACTGCACCGCCACCGACCCCACCACCAAGGCTTGCACCAAAGTGGAGAACCGACCGGCCATCTCCGTGCTCGCCGAAGCAACCCGTACCCTTGTCATGCAAATGCGGGCCAGCAATGTCGTAAACGCAGACGGTAGCACGGGCCTCAGAGACCGCGCCGGAACTATCACAGGCCTTCGCAATGATGGAAGTACCACGCCCCAGGTCACTCCCATCTACCTGCTGCTCCAGGCCCTCAACGGCATGGACTCGCAGTTCAATGCTTATGCAGCTGCCAATCCACAGGACGCGCAGCGGCAGACCCAGTGGAAATCCGCGCGCTCTCGCCTGGTCGACCAATTCCTCGACGTCACCGGCAAAGGGACCCCAACCGCCTCCTTTGTCAATACCGCGATCATCAAGATAGCTCCCGTCATTGTCGAAGTGCTTCGGTCGCAGCTCGCAGCGAATTGCGAGAAGTCCTTTGGTACAACCGCGCCCGAGCGTTGTGCCTGGGCACGCGACACCATGACCAAGAAGGTGAGCGACGTAGTCGGAGGGCCGACCTTTGCAGCTGTTGTCGACTTGCTCGATGCCATTCGCAAAGACGAGCCTGCTCGCACGCAGACCGAGGACTTGGCCAACTACCTTCTTGACCCGACCTCCGACAACGACGCACGCACCACAGTGCTCGCTGCCATGACCGATGCGGTCCAGGTGATGGGCGACGACACCAACCTAGTTCCATTGCTCAAGGGGCTCGCCGATGTTGCGAGCGCGTCCCTGGTTGACTCCAGTGGGCGGGTGGTCCGCAAGAGCGTGGTCGACGCCAACCTGGCACTGCTTTCGAGGATCGCTGGACGGGCCTTCCTCAAAGGTGGAACGGCGGAGGACTGCAGCCGCGAGGTTGACCCCAACGAGGCTATGATGCTGGTCCTCGGCAAACTGGTCACCCCTACACAGCTGCCGAGCGGAAGGCAGACGCCTCTCGAGGCCATCATGGATGCCATTGCGGAGGTCAATCGCGTCAACTCCACGGTGACCGCCACCCCCGCCAAGCTGACCGGTGCCGACTATGCCAACATCGCAGACAACATCGGCGACTTCTTGGCTTCCAAGGAGCGAGGACTCGAACAGTTTTACGAAATCGTCAGGCAAGGGACCGCAAGCGAATGAGCACGAACTTTCAACGCTGTCTTCCTCATGTTCTCCTCACGTTGCTCGTTGCCGTCGAGGCCCACGGTGCTGGGCTCTACTTCACCGAGCGCGGCGTACGCCCGTTGAGCCGCGGAGGCGCCTTCGTTGCAGGGGCCGATGACCTCGGCTCCATCGGCTACAACCCCGCCGGCTTGGCGGAAGCTGGGTCGGCGGTTCTGTTCGACTTCTCGTGGCTCAACTTCACGAGCCAGTACACCCGTCAGACCCAGGCCGTCGACAGCAGCGGGGTCCTTCGCACCGTTGACAGCCCCACGGTCAATGGCACCACGCCTTTCCTGCCGCTTCCCACCCTTGGTGCGTCCTATGCTTTTGGCAACAAGAAGCAATACGTGGTCGCGCTGGGAGCGTATGTCCCCTACACGCCGGTGGCGAGTTATCCAACGACCATCAGCGGTGGGGCGCCGTCGCCTTCCCGCTACTCGTTGGTTTCGCTGGACGGGTCTGCTCTCGCTGTCTTGGGAGGCTGGTTTGCCTTCAAACCTGTGGAGATCCTCAGCGTCGGCGCCGGCGTTGAAATGCTCGTGGGGACCTTCAAGTCAACGGTTGTTTTCAGCGCAAACCCCGCCGACCGGCTCATCGGATCCCCTGAGGACCCGAAGTACGACGCTCTGAGCTCCCTGGAGGTCGGACCGATCTTTGCGCCAAGTGCCAATGCAGGAGCCATTCTGCAACCTGTCAAGCAACTTCGGATCGGCGTCAGCGGACAACTTCCGTTTGTTGTCGATGCACCTGCCAAAACCAAGGTGAGACTTCCGACAGCAGCGCCTTTCGACAATGCCAGCCAGCAGGGGCAGGACGGGAACGTGCGGTTCATTCTTCCCGGCGTGCTGCGCATCGGCGTGGAGGTCCGACCGGTCCCCAGTGTTCGGATAGAGGTGGCGTATGTTCGCGAGTTCTGGAGCATGCACCGGTCCATTGACATGACACCATCCAATATCCAGCTCTACAACGTGACAGGGTTCCCGAGTCCCTTCCAAGTTGGGAAGATATCCATCCCGCGCAATTTCCAAGACAGCAACTCGTTCCGTCTAGGCGGAGAATTCAACTTCAAGCTAGGCGGCTACCGTTGGCAGGGACGGGCCGGGGCGAACTACGAAACCAGCGCAATCCCTACAGCCTACGTGTCGCCGCTAACCATCGATTCCGCAAGGGTCACCACCACCCTTGGAGCAAGCGTCAATCTGAACGAGCACTGGCGTCTAGATGTTCTGTACGCTCACGTGTTTGCGGCCGACGTTACCGTGTCGCCGTCGGAAGCCAAGGTTCCGCGGGTAAACCCAGTCTCGGGCAATCCCACCGCTACGGAGGCTGTCAACGCTGGCAAGTATTCTTCATCTGCCAACGTGATGGGGGCAGGAGTCCAGTACCGGTTCTAGCACGGGGTCTCCCCGACCCCTCACCGCCATACAAAGCGGGTGAGGGGTCGGGGTCGGTCGCGACCCTACTCCTCCACTAGGGTTCCAATGGTCTCAGTCCCCTACCGTGTCACCAGCCCAAACGCCTGCGCTACCGCGTTTGCTGCAGGGTGCGTCACCCAAAGGTTCTGTCGAGCCGCCACAACTTCACTAGCCTTCTGCCGATCTCCCACAGGAAGCCCAAGCAGCTCCAAACATCCCTCCGCCAGGGTTAGCTCGGTCCCACGCAAGCTCGCTAGGCGTTTGCGTAGCGTCGTCAGTGTGCGTTTGAGCTCAGCTCGAAAGAGCCCCTCACGAGCGTTGTGTCCCCGCACAACCAATGCCGCCAACACCACCAGCGTGACCGCCAAATCGCCGTCAAAGAGACCATCGGCCCCCTGACGCAAAAGAAGACTCCTCAGCCCCCCCTCGTTGTCGACCGGCGGCTCGTCGCACGCCTCCTCTTGCACTGCTTCCCTGCGTGGAGCAGCCATGACAGGCGCGGCTGCGGCCTTTCGTTTGGCGAAAACCGCCGGCGTGGGAAACGCCCCAGGAGCAGGCGACATGGGCGGCGGCGCAGGGGCAGGCGAAGGCGCAGGCGAAGGCCGCATGGCAGCAATCGCGTCCATGATCGGAGCCCCCATGCTGCGAAGACGTGCCCAAACGGGTTGCGGGACCGTGGCCGCCGCAGCCGGAGGCGCCGGCAAAGCGGCAAAGGCAACCGGACCTGCGGCTGCCATGTACATGGGCGGGGATGGAGCTGCCGTTGCCGGAGCGTTCACCACGCTTCGAGACAGTGGAAGAACCACCGGTACGCTCCCCTCAATGGAAAGACGCGGCGCTTTCGGATCCACTCCCACAAGAGACACCGCTCGATTGACTACACCAAAGGTGGTCCCTAGCTCTTCGAGCGCTGTGTCGTCGGACGGGTCGAAACGATAGCCAAGTCGACGGTTCCTCAGTAGCGCCCACAAGATCGATGCCCCCTCGTCATCCCTTGCGCTGGCATCAATAGGCGTCTGCAATACAAACCGACCCCGTCCCACCCGTTCCCCCTCCACCACCACCACGTCGCCCGCTTCGAGAGGACCCCGCCAAGCCAAACGCAGCGGTTCGCCGGCAAACAAATCGAGCGCCCCTTCGGGCTCTAGGTCTGCAAGGGGACGACGTTGACCGTTGTTCTCGATCGCAATCCGCAAGTTCGTCAGCAGAGGAGCATCGATGGCGTTCTTCAGCTTTGTAAGGGCACGCTCTAAGTCCTCGTCCGTCGAGACCGGCGTGTACGTGCCACCTCCAAGACGGGCCAACTCGGCCAACATGGCATGGTTTACTGAGTCGCCAATCCCAAGGACATGAAGGCGCACATGGGCCAGTCTATCTTTAGCCCCTTTGAGCACGTTTTCAGCATCCGCTACGTCCCCGTCAGTCATGAACACGATAATGCGAAGACGAGGGTCCGCGGCGGTTGCCCCCTTGTCTTCGAGCGCCGCAGTGAGCGCCATGGACGCCTGAGTGCCTCCGCGCGCGTTGATCCCCTCGAGGAAGGCATCGGCGCTCTTTAGGTTGGCGTCGTCAAAGGCAACGGGCTCTGGAGCAAACGCTTCGAGGGAGTCGTCGAACGCCAGGATATTGAACCGATCGCTGCTACCAAGAGCTCGCAAGCAGCCTCGCACGGCGCGAATGGCTGCTTCCATTGGGCCACCTCCCATGGAGCCGGAACGATCGACAAGATAGGTGAGCGTGCGTGCAAGGGTGGGCCCTTCGTCGGCATTGGCGGCGGGGGAAAGCACCAGCGCTGTGGTGGGGCCATGGCGGTCTGGACCCGCGGAGCTGTCGTGAGCCAGCCAGACCGAGGACTCTTTTCCGCGGTCTGCAATATCGAGCTGAAAGTCCCGGTCGAGCGGGAGCGCCGAAGCGCGTACGATGGTGGTGCCGTCTTCTGTCTTGACTTCTACCGAATGTGCCGTGGAGCGGACCGAGGGTTCCTGGTTGCCGCTCCATGCCAGGCGGATCTCGACGGAGGCGCGGGCTGCGAGGGTGAGGGGACGGGGCCTGTCGAGTGCAGCTTGTTCCGTGGCCTTCAAAGGGGCGTCTTCGACAAAGCGAGGCATGTAGGTGAGGGGGATAATGAGGCGGGAGCCGTCCAGGGTGGGCAAAAGCAGATGCCGCAGGATGAGGGTGACCTCGACGTCGGCGCCAGGAGCGATGGGGGCGATGCGCAAGCGTGCGAGGTCTTCGCCTTCGGTTTCGCCCAAGGCGGCAGTTGCGCCCTGGTTTAGTGCGTCCTGGTATTGCGCGTTTGCCTGCGCGCGCGGCTTGATGGTGCCTTGAATGGTGCGCCCACCATTGAGCACGGTGAGTCCCACGAGGGACGCGAAGGGGGGGAGAGGGAAGACCAGGTCTCCCTCGACGACCTGTGGAAGGTCGTTCTTGAAGCGAACGAGGGTGCGCATGCGCACGAGCGGCCCATCCACGTGGGCCTCGACGGAGACCCCCTGGACCGCGAGAGCGACTTGGTCGGTCGAATTACGGAGCACGATGGCGTCGGCGAGGTGAGACATGAGACCTCCATAAACCACGTCCAGATCGAGACCCGCCATTTCTGCCAGACGAGGCTTTGGCCGAGGAGCCGGCGCAGCGTACTCAAAGTACGTGAGCAGGCACCGCAGGCCAAAACGGAGTATGGCGGGAATGGCGGGTTTCGAGATGGGCGTGGTTTAGGTTGCACGGTTGACTCGAAGCTAGAGGATAACGATGAGCACCGCTGGAATCAACGGTAGGCTTGACAAACGCCTAGGCCTCTCCGCCCTGAGGGGCCGTTCCTCGCTTGAGAAGACGCCTAAAGTTGGAGCGATCGAGCCCCGCTTGACGGGCCGCAGCCGACAAGTTGCCGCCCGAGCGACGCAGCAGTTCTTGCGTGTAGGCCTCGTCGAAGGTGGCAACAAGACGCTTCTTTGCCTCCGCGTAGGGGCTATCCACCAGGTTTGCGGGGAGCGAAAGCCATGCGTCACAGCGCGGCTCTGGCACCCGCAACGACGGCCGCACCACACCAGGCGGAGCGCTCACTGGAAGGTCGTCGGGTTCGATAATCTGACGCTTTGCCAGAACGACGGCGTGTTCCACGGCGTGTTCGAGCTCGCGCACGTTGCCGGGCCACCCATAGCCTCGAAGGGTCCGTAACGCGTCGACACTAAAACTGCGCACGTCGCGCTCCATCATGCGGGCAAACTTCTGTAGGAAATACTTCGCAAGCAGCACGATGTCGTCGGCACGCTCCCGAAGCGGAGGAAGCGAAATAGCGATGACATGCAGGCGGTAATACAGGTCCTTTCGGAACGTGCCCGCCTCAATCTTGGTTGCAAGGTCAACGTTGGTCGCCGCAAGCACCCGTACATCCACCATCCGAGCCTCGTCGGCCCCCACCCGCTTGATCTCGCCCTCCTGAAGCGCCCGAAGAAGCTTCACCTGCGCCGAAAGAGGAAGGTCGCCGACCTCGTCCAAAAACAACGTCCCCGTATGCGCCGTTTCAAACAGCCCCGCCCGCGCCGCCTGCGCCCCGGTAAACGCCCCCTTCACATGACCAAAGAGCTCGCTTTCCACAAGCTCCCGCGGGATCGCCGCGCAGTTGACCGCCACAAACGGCCTGCTCGCTCGCGATGACCGATCGTGGATCGCTCTTGCCACCAGCTCCTTCCCCGTGCCGCTCTCGCCTAGGATGAGTACCGTCGACCGTACCGTCGATACCCCCTCGATCAGCTTGTACACCGCCTGCATCTTCGGTGAGGTCCCAATGATCTCCCCAAAACGCTCCAGGGACTGAAGCCGCTGCTCGAGTTGCTTGGTCCGATCGACCAAACGACGATGCTCGGCTGCCTTCAGTACCGCATGCACCACCGCATCCGTGGAATAAAACGGTTTGGTCAGGAAATGATAGGCCCCCGCCTTCATCGCCGATACTGCCGAATCAACGTCCGCATACGCCGTCATCATGATGACCTCGATGAGCGGATATCGTTTCTTGACGTGAGCCAGCAGCTCCATGCCGCTCATGTTGGGCATCAGAATGTCCACCACGCACACGTCGGGGGCATCGGCCTCGATATACTCGATCGCCTCCGCCCCCCCCTCGACCGTGCCCACTCGCAGACCGTGCGATTCTAGAATGCGCCCGAGGCTCTGACGAAGCGATAGCTCATCGTCGACCACCAGTGCGTGGAGCGGCGCAGGGTTTGGTTCGATAGCAGGGGGCGCAACGCTGATGCGTCGTGCATGTGCAGGAGCGGAGCTCATGAAACGCTTGGCCCACGACTGTATCCCGTTTGCCTTGGCAAAGCGCCCAGAATCTTAGAGGCTAGGGACGACCGCCCGCGGCCGCTTAGCTCAGTCCATGGCACGCGCTCCGCCTTGTCGTAGATGCTAAGCCCACACCGAAGCTCCCCCAAGCTCTCCGTCTGCCCCCACATCACCTCAACCCGCATCCGACGGTGCGACAGCGTGTGCGTGATCGTCCCGCGGTCTTCAATGGACGTCAGCTCCACCCCGAATGCCGACGCAAGGACCACCGCCGCCTGTCGCGCTTCTTCCAAGTCCGTCTCCATCTCCAATAAAGGAGGCTCCCACAGTCCGCCAAACAGTCCGTTCGGACAGCGCCGCGCGAGCAGAACGGCGTCACCGCTCGACGCCACCAACGCCACCTCCCTCACGCCGCGCGGCCTCGGCTTGGGCGAAAGAATAGGTAGGTGCTTCTCGACACCTCGCGCCTTGGCCTCGCACAAAGACGCCACCGGACACAGCAAACACCGCGGGTCCCGGACCGTGCACACCGTGGAGCCGAGCTCCATGAGCGCTTGGTTCCAGGCGCCAGGATCGTCTTCGGCAACCAGCGCCTCGGCAAGTTTCCAAACCCGCGCGAGCCCAGCGCCCCCTCGAATATCGTGGTCCAGGGCAAAAAGACGAGCCAACACCCGGGCCACGTTCCCGTCGACAAGCGCCGCTCGTTGCCCAAACGCGATGCTTGCGACCGCGCCTGCCGTATACGGTCCGATCCCTGGAACCTGGCGAAGCTCGGCAACCTCCTTGGGGAACACGCCGCGTGCTGCAATGACCCGGGCCCCTTCGTGAAGCATTCGCGCTCTGCGGTAGTAGCCAAGCCCGCTCCAATGCTCGAGGACACGGTCGAGAGGAGCTTCGGCAAGGGCCATGACCGTGGGGAATTCCTGGAGAAACCGATTGTAATAGGGGATCACCGTCTCGACCCGAGTCTGCTGGAGCATGACCTCGCTGAGCCAGATCGCATACGGGTCGTGTCCTCGACGCCACGGAAGGTCACGGCGCGCATGTTCGTACCAGGCGCGAAGGGCCGAGTGGAGCGCGGCACTTTTTTCAGCCCCTTGCGCCCCTTGCGTCACAGCGGAGTCATGTGCAGGGTGCTCAGTCAGTGGCGCCCGTCGGCGCCTCGGAAAAGGAGCTAACGTGCGCTCAGATCCTGGTGTGGCTGCAGTTTTATCGTTTTTCATCCCGGGGGTTGGGCAGTTCTACAACGGCTGCTTTCTTCGGGGCATCTTCTGGCTGGTCGTGACCCCAAGCCTTTGGCTCGGGTCGGGCGGCTGGCTCGGCTGGATTTGCCACGTGGTCTCGGCCTACACAGCCTACCGCTACGCGATCAACCGCATGGTCAAGTGACACCAACTTCCCGACGGCGCCCCAAGACGCGATGCAGCACCGCTGCCACCACAATCGCCACAATCCCTAGCAATTGCGACGTCGACAGTTCAAGAAAACCCCCTCGTTCATCCCGCCTGAAAAACTCGATGACAAACCGCGCCACAGCATACAACGCCAGAAACGCCACAAAGACCTGACCGTGATACCGTTTCCTCGGTAACACCACCATCAAACACACAGCCGCTATCGCCAGCGACGCTGCCGACTCGTAGATCTGCGTTGGATGGACCCCATGGCTCCAAACTCGCGCACTCACGATCTCGTGCGCCTTGTACTGCGCCTCACTCGCCGGACTGCGCGGAGGAAACGATAACGCCCATGGAAGCTCGGTCCCAGCCCCAAAACAGCACCCCGCTAGCAAACATCCAAGCCGCCCATAAGCCAACCCAAGTGGCACCGCTATGCCAGTCAAGTCGCCAAATTTCCAAATGGGAACCCCCTCCCGCCGAAGCATCCGCGCCGCCACCAATGCGGACACGATAAACCCTCCATAGTAGGTCAGCCCCCCAGCCCAAAACTTCGCCCACGCAAAACAGTCCGCGCTCTTGGGATGACATACCCCCTTGACCGTGTCCCAAACCCCATCGTACGCTGCCGAAACACACTCGGCACGCTCGAGAGGCCAGTCCACCCGCGCTGGATCGGTACAAAGATGCACGTAATCCCAGAAGTACCCGTCCGCTACCACGTGCAACAGCCTCGCCCCCACCACTCCCCAAAGAAGCATCGCTAGGCCAAGGTCCACGAAGACATCCGGGTTCTCCCCCAACCGTCGCGCCCCCACCGCCGCTACCACCGTAGCAAACAGAAACCCCGACAACAGAAACACAAAGTAGGATGGAAACCCTGTGCCAAACAGCTGAAAAAGCTCGGGACGCACGGTCTAAACCAAACCCATCTTGAAAACCGCAGGTCCGAGCCGGGTCCGAGCCGCGCCACCCGACCCAGGGTTACCCACCCTGGGCTGTTTTGATTCGCCCCTTCGGGGCTGCCAATCAACGCGTGGGGTCCGTCCCACAGAAGGGAAAAACTCGGGTTCCCACGCTGCAACGGCGCACCAGATGACGACGACATGCGTTGATTGGCAGCCCCAACGGGGCGAATCAAAACAGCCCAGGGTGGGTAACCCTGGGTCGCGGGTGGCGCGGTTCAGACCTGTGGTTCTCAAGGTAGGTTTGGTTTATCCGCGTTGATCCGACGACCTTGCGTGGACCGCTGCTGGCTCGCCCGATTGCGCGGGCGGCACGACCGGACTGAACCCCATGTCGCGAACACGCTTCGCCGTAAACATGTCGACCGCCATGAGACCCACCCCAACGCATATGGCAATGTCCGCCACATTGAACGTCGGCCAGTGGTGCTCGGTCCCTTTGTAGAGGACATGCACATCGATGAAGTCGATCACGTGGCCGTAGCGAATGCGGTCGAACACGTTGCCAATCGCTCCACCAAGGACCAGAGGAAGCCCCCACTTGAGCGCATGCTGCTGGGGAAGCAGCTTGCGATACAGTGTCATGATGAACGTGATCGCTGCCACAGACACGAGAAGAAAGAAGGGACGGCGTATTTCCTCACTGGTCCCCTGCAGAAGCCCCCAAGCCCCTCCGCGGTTTTTCGCCAGCACGAACGTTATGTAGCCCTTGAGCACCTCGACGGTCCCCGGATAGCCCTCGAGACGTCGTTCTGCCCACACCTTCGACCCGATATCTGCGGCAAAGGTAAGGACAGAAACCACGACAAGAAACAAAAACGACGCTCGCCCTCCTTGCGTCGTGGACAGGGGCGCTTTGGTTTCTGGGGTGGATAACGACGGTGTGTCCTGGGTATGGTTAGCGCTCATGTAAGGCGGCCGACCCTGTACGCGAAACCCGAAGAAGAGGCCACAAGATCACGCCCGCACGCCAAAAGATTGCCCATGGATGTCCCCCCGTGACACCGTCGACCTGGTGCCTCCCAGCGTGTCCGCCTTGGTCGAACGGGTCCTGCCGATGGCATTGCTCGGGGTTGCGCTCGTGTCGGTCCCTATCCTCGTGTTTCAACCCGAAGGACTCCGACGTCTCCGCGCCCTCGAACGCGAGCTTCACGAAGTGCAGTCGGAAAACGCCGAGCTCCGTCGCGACATCGGCAAGTTACGTGTCGAGGTCAAGCGCCTCCGCGACGATCCCGCGGCCGTCGAACGCATCGCGCGCGACCAGCTCGGCCTGGTCCGCAAGAACGAGGTCGTGTTTTTCTTCGGGAAACCCGTGAAACAGCCGTAGCCACAGACTGGCACGCGGTCTACGGAGACGGATCGAGAGTCTACCTAGACGCATTAAGAGTCTACCTAGACGCATTAAGAGTCTACCGAGACGGATCGAGAGTCTACGGAGACGCATTAAGAGTCTACCGAGACGGATCGAGGGTCGACGTCGACGCAAAAAAGAGTCTACGGAGACTGATCGAGAGTCTACCGAGACGGATCGAGAGTCTACGGAGACGCATTAAGAGTCTACCTCGACGCATTAAGAGTCTCCCTCGACGCATTAAGAGTCTCCCTCGACGCATTAAGAGTCTACGGAGACCGATCGAGAGTCTACGGAGACCGATCGAGAGTCTACGGAGACCGATCGAGAGTCTACGGAGACGCATCGAGACAAGAAAAGGCGCCTTTTCTCGCGCAGACCTCACCCCCCAACCCCCCACTCCCTCGACATTGTCCTTGCCCATGCGGGCAAGACCAATCGTCTTCGAGCGAGGGGGGCTCGGAACCACGGTATAAGCGGCTCTCCTCCCCCCTCGCTC
>CAITRH010000350.1 GCA_903894755.1 uncultured delta proteobacterium | reverse complement strand
GTCGCTCCCAAACCAGCAGCACTGCCTGACGTTGCTCCCACACCGTCTGCGCTGCCCAACTTCGCTACACACGCCTGGCGCATCACGCGGATCGCGTTACACTTCGTCACCTCCCTGATCCTGTCGTTGCCACGCAGCCTTGATGGGGTCTTCAGTTCCATTGTCCACCACATTAAATCTCGAAAAGAGAAGTCTCGTCCCCGGCAGCACGACGGCCTGCCTTTCCGAAGTTAGTTGGTTAACGCGTAACTGATTAGCGGCAGGCGGGATGAGCCCCCATCGAATTAGAGACAGGGAACGTTGTCCCGCATCGTCAAGACGCAAGACGGCGATGGGCTGCGTTGGGGCCAGATTGAAACGGGGCAAGTGGGGAACAACGAAGTCGAGGGAAAAGAGCGCCACTAGCTCTTCGGAAGGGGTGACCTGGGCGACGCGTCCGCACTTTCGTACTTGCTCTCCAGATCGGTTCGGGGCTGTATGCGCGCGGATAGCACGGGGCACGTGCAAGATTGTCACGGTCTTGTCATACCCATCGGAGCGGTCGTCCGTTCAGTTATCACAACGTGAGCAGGACGTGGCGCCAAATCACGTCGGCGAACTTTCGGGACCCCGGTCACAGCAAGCGCAGGGGCGCCTTCGATGTCTCTACGTGGCGTTTACGAGCCGGGAAGCAAGGGCATCGGAAATGGCGCCTCTCACGTGCGTCTGGCTTCGACTCAAAACCTTGTGAAGACTTCTGCACGGTTTTCTGCCTCCATCGTCTCTGGCTTCGACTCAAATACTTGTGCAGAATTCTGTACAAGTATTTCTTGCCCTTGCCCCGCTGCCTGTGTGCCACCGTGACACAGATCTACTCTCCCATTCGTGACTGTAACACGATATGAATTCGCGGACGCCTACGTCCACGGGTATCGGCCCGATCCGGCGTAGGAAATATCTGCCCCAAGCCCATGGCCTTGGTACCGCGACCGTGAGGGAGCGGTGAGGCCGGCTTTGTGAGCTTCACCGCTTCCTTACTGTCGCGGTGCCGGAGCAAGTATTTCCTAGGGAGTACCTAAACCGCTCCCTCCTCCGTTTTGGCCTGCGGTGCCTGCTCACGTACTTTGAGTACGCTGCGCGGGCTCCTCGGCCAAAGCGGTCTAGGATAGATGCGAACACAGAATCTGGGCGACGCGGGTCTGGGCGCGCTATGGGACAGGCGTGAATTCATGGTTTCATATACAAAAGGCGCGTGTTTACAAGACTGTTCGTTTTCTTGGGGCCCGGACCATCATGTGGCTGACGCTGTCGGCCTTTGGCGCGGTTGGACTGAGCGTAGCCGAGTTTGGCATCAGTAGATTTGTCCAGCTCTTTCTAACGAGCTTGGGCTTTTTCCCTGCGGAGTTCGCGTCAGCCAGTCGCTTTGCCAAGCTCGCAGCCACCCCGCTCGGATTGTCTGGCATGTTGCTGGCCATTGGCGTGGTGCGGACCCTCGGGCAGTTTCTGGTCAACCAATCTAGCGTGTTTGCGTCCGAGGCGATCAATGCTCGTCTACGACTGGTAGCAATGTACGACATGCTGCTTCGAGAGCGTTCCCACGCGCTGGCCGTATCCGACGTCAACACCCGGATAGGCGAGCAGTTTCCAAAGACGGCGGTGTTTTTCGGAAGCGCTGCGGGGGCGGCAGGCGCAATCATTCAGCTTGCAGGGCTTGGGGCGCTGATGATCCGGCTGGCGTGGCGGGAGGCCCTATGTGGGCTCGGTGGGCTTGTGCTGGTTGGATACGCCGTGATCCTGGTTGGACGACGGGTGCGACAGGTCGCGGCGCAAATTCCTCAGGCACACCAGGCCCTTTCCCAAGGGATCGAGCGCATTGCCCGCAATTGGCTCTTGCTCCGTGTCCTGCGCACCCATGGAAGAGAGCACGCCGTGTTGGCAGGGCATGTTCGCGACTACGAGCGGTCGGCGCAACACGCAAGCGCGCTCGCCAACGTGGCAACGTCCGGATCGCCCTTCTTCGGTATTGTGCTTCTGGTCTGTCTACTCTGGATGAGTCGCAATGTCTTTGCGACCCCTTCGACCGAGCTCGTAGCCTTTCTCTATCTGTTTATTCGGTTCGTGCAGAGCCTTGCGGGAGGGATCTCGGGTTTCGGCCAGCTAAGCATCTATTTCCCGTCGTTTCTCCTTTCGGCGCGCTACTTTTTCAGTTTCTCTCCCGACGAGATCGCGTTGGCGCTTGCGCCACACGCGCCTGACCAAGCCCCTGTATTGGCTCAAACGACCCACCTCGAGCCTCCGCAGGTTGTCTTCGAGGAGGTGTCCTTTCGTTACGAGGGGCGGTCCGGGCTGGTGCTGGAAGGGCTTTCTTTCGAGGCGCCGTCGGGGGCGCAGCTTGGCATTGTGGGTCCCAGTGGCTCGGGCAAGAGCACGCTGCTAGCCCTTCTCCTTGGTGTGCTCGAGCCCACCCAAGGGCGGATCCTCGTGGGGGGACAACCTGCCAAGGAGTACTTCAAAGGGCAAGGGGTCCGTATCGGATTCGTGGGGCCCGAGCCTTTCCTCATAGAAGGGACCGTCGCCGACAACCTTCGTTACGGCGTGGCGCGCGGTCTTGGCAAGACCGACGAGGCCTTGTGGAACGCCCTCGAGGGAGCGCGTCTCGCCGAGTACCTGCGAAGTATCCCCGAGGGGCTCAACGCGCACTTGACGTCCGCTGGCGAGGGACTTTCAGCAGGGCAAAAGCAGCGCATCTGTCTTGCCCGTGCGCTTCTCAACGACCCTTCCCTGCTGGTCCTCGATGAGGCCACGGCGAACTTGGACGTGACCACCGAGGCTGCCATTGCCGACGTTCTCGAGGGGCTCAAGGGGAGGACCACCGTGGTCATTGTCGCGCATCGAGAGGGGATCTTGCGTCACGCCGACGCCCGGGTGCGCCTGGGTTGACGACGCCGTCGTTCTCAACGGCCCCGGTGTCGTCCATACTGCCGCCATGGGCGAGACGCTGGACCTGAACGATACAGAAGTCGGAGCTGCACTGACCGTTCGGTCGCGCGCGGGCGAGCGCCTCGCGGGGAAATACGACCTTCTGAAACTGCTCGGCGCTGGAGGTATGGGAGAGGTCTATCGCGCTGAAAACGTGCTCATAGGACGCATTGTGGCGATCAAGGTGCTCCATCCTCACCTTGCGAACGAGCCCGAGGTGGTGGCGCGGTTCCTTCAAGAAGGGCGCGCTGCCAATCTGCTTCGCCACCCCAACGCGGTCGACATTCTCGACGTCGGCCAGGATGACCGTGGGACACCGTTTATTGTCGAGGAGTTCTTCGAAGGAAAAGACCTTGGCCAAGCCATCGACCAGGCAGGTGGCAAGCTCCCTTGGCAAGAGACCCTCGAACTGCTCCTTCCCGTGGTCGATGCGCTGGCTGCCGCCCATGCAAGGGGCATTGTCCACCGCGACGTGAAGCCTGAGAACGTTTTCCTTGCAGAGGAGGGGGGACGGGTGGTGCCAAAGCTTCTGGACTTTGGCATCTCTCTACTTAGCCATTCCACTTCCCCTCGCCTGACGGCGCCAGGAACCGCACTGGGCACCCCTGCGTACATGGCCCCCGAGCAGGTGCTCGGTGCAAACCTCGATGTACGGGTCGATGTTTGGGCCCTTGGAGTGCTGTTTTACGAGGTGCTTTCGGGGGTCCTCCCTTTTGAGTCCGATACGCCAAACGGCTTCATCATCCAGATTGCGACAGGCAAACCAAGGCCGCTTTCCGAGGTTGCTCCGCAGGTTCATCCCGAGCTGGCCGAGGTGATCATGCGCTGTCTCGAACGGGCCCCAGAGGCTCGTTACGGCGACGCTGCGAGGTTGGGACGTGCGCTGCGTATGGCGCGTCTTTCTATGGACTCCGAGACGGAGGCTCCACCGACGCCTGTCTTGCCAGAACGGAGGCTGACGGCTGCTAGTTTCGACTTGGATCTTCCAGTCCCCGAGCCGCCCAAGCCGCAGGCGCCCAAGCCCGCGCGTCGGGTCGACGTCACCGCGGGCATCGAGCTCGAGACCGTGGCTCCCATGATCGTGCGGGCCCCCTGGAGGCCGCTGGCAGCGCCCGCAAGCATCCACCCGGAGCGTCCCGTGGTTCGCGGTCTTGGCTTTGCCGTTTTTGCGGTAGCTGGGTTTGGGCTGCTGAAATGGACCCGGGGGCAGTTTCTCCAAGAACACCTGCTTGCTCCCTATGTTCGCGGTGTCGCGGGCTGGATGCTACTGGCATCGACCGTGGTTTCTGCGGTCTTGGCCCTTGGTGCACTGTTGCGAGGTAGGCGGATGTGGCGCGATGGTGAGTGGACTGGGGGCGTGATCGCGATGCTGGTCGCGTGGTTCTTCGGCATGGTGGCTTTCGAGGTGGGGGCAATCGGCGGCGTCTCGGGTCTATTGGGTCTTTCTTGAGCCAAGTCTTCGCGTTGTCTTCGCGTTCCGTGCCATCATCGCGTCATGGCGAACTTTAGCGAACTGTTTTTGGAAGAGACCGTGCGGGCCATTGGGGCGATCGACACGGCAGCAATCGAGGCGATGGCCGAGGGACTTGGTGCGGTCCGTGACGGCGGAGGGCGTTTGTTCTTGCTTGGAGTGGGGGGATCGGCGGGGCATGCGAGCCATGCCGTGAACGACTTCAGGAAAATCTGCGCCTTCGAGGCCTACACGCCGACCGACAACGTGTCCGAGCTGACCGCGCGGGTGAACGACGAGGGGTGGGACACCTGTTTTTCCGAGTGGCTCAAGGTGTCGCGTCTCGGGGGGCGGGACGCGGTGCTGGTGTTTTCGGTTGGCGGGGGAAACCGCGTGAAAAACGTGTCGGTGAACCTGGTCAAGTCTCTCGAGCTTGCCCGCGAGGTGGGGGCCAAGGTGTTTGGCATCGTGGGACGGGACGGGGGCTACACAAAAGAGGTGGCCGATGCGTGCGTGGTGGTGCCGACGGTATCGCAAGCGCGGATCACGCCTCACACCGAGGGGTTGTGTGCGGTGATCTGGCACTTGCTCGTGAGCCATCCGCGTTTGGCGAAGGCAACGACCAAGTGGGAGTCGGTGAAGTAGGCCGTGCAAGGGGCGATACTTCTCGACCGCGACGGGACCCTGGTGGATGTCGTGCGGGACGAAGAGCTTGGGGTGGTGAACGTAGCGTTTCATCCCTCGCAGCTGCGTCTTTTGCAAGGTGTGGTGGAGGGGCTGAGGCTGCTTCGCGACGCGGGCTATGTGTTTGGCATTGCGACCAACCAGCCTGGTCCTGCGAAGGGACAGATCAGCATCGAGGCCGTTGCACGCACCAACCTCGCGCTGGTGGCAATGTTGATGGAGCAGGGGATTGAAGTGAGGGCGGTACGGGTGTGTCCTCACCATGAGCGTGGGGGGCCTGGGGGGGATCCTTTGCTGGTGGGGCCTTGTGAATGCCGCAAGCCGAAGCCCGGGCTCCTGGTGGGGCTCATGGCGGATCTTGGAGTGGGGCGCGAGAACACATGGATGATAGGCGACAGCGCGGGGGACATCGAGGCAGGGGGGAGGGCAGGGGTGCGCACGGGGCTTGTGTTTGCGCAAAACCGATGTGAGCTGTGTCCATTGCGAGCGGGGCCGGCGGCGTTGGGGGTGGTGCCGGACGTGGCGGGGGGGACTTTGCTTGACGTAGCCCGGGCGATTTTGGGACGCGCCTGAGCGCGGACCTACGACTTCCGCAGACCTCACCCCCCAACCCCCCTCTCCCTCGACATCCTCCTTGCCCATTCGGGCAAGCAGGATGGTCTTCGAGAGAGGGGGGCTCGGAACTGCAGTACAAGTGGCTCTCCTCCCCCTCGCTCGAAGACGATTGTCCTTGCCCGAATGGGTAAGGACAATGTCGAGGGAGAGGGGGTTGGGGGGTGAGGTCTGCCGAATTCGC
This sequence comes from uncultured delta proteobacterium, assembly GCA_903894755.1. GTDB lineage: Bacteria > Myxococcota_A > Polyangia > Polyangiales > Polyangiaceae > CAITRH01. The sequence continues at coordinate 1,811 of CAITRH010000350.1, read as the reverse complement.
GGGCCCCGTGACCAAGCGGGCCTTTGCCTATTTGCGGAGCGCAGCACTCATGGGGCTTCAGCGACGCGGATTCGCGTCAGCACCTCGGACAGACTGAGCGCGCGGAGCGGCTTGGCCACGTGGTCATCCATGCCTGCCTCGAGAATGCGGGCGGGATCATCCCCCTCGCCGGTGATCCCCACGATAGGAGCGCTGACGTGGCCCCGATGGCGCAAGGCCCGAACCGCTTCGAGGCCGTCCATGTCCGCCAAGCTCCAGTCCCAAAACACCGCGTCGTAGGACGTTTGCTCCACCATGGTGAGTGCCTCGGCTCCCGTCGGAGCCACGTCGACCCGACATCCCAGCTTCTCGAGCATCCCCGCCGCCATGAATCGGTGGATTGCGTTGTCTTCCACCAAAAGGACCCGAAGCACTTGGCTCGACGCCTCGAAGTGCATCGAAGACGGGGCGAGCCCTAACGGAAGGACAAAAGAGAACGTGCTCCCCTGCCCAACCTCGCTTTCGACCGTGAGGCTTCCCCCCATGAGGCGGACAAGCCGTTCGGAAATGGCGAGCCCTAGGCCAGTTCCGCCGTGACGACGTGCCGTGGACACGTCCGCTTGCTCGTATGGCCGAAATAGCCGGGCGCGCGACTCGGGAGAGATGCCCACCCCCGTGTCGGTCACCTCGAAACGCACCGCGTGGTTTCCATCAGCGCTTTCCCCTCGAGCAAGACGCACTCGGATCGAGCCGGCGTCGGTGAACTTGATCGCGTTGCCGACCAAGTTCGACAGCACCTGCCGGAGCCGCAGCGGGTCGCCACGTACGCGGCGCGCCACGCCAGCGTCGGCAGTCCAAGCGAGCTCGAGCTCCTTTTGGCTCGCACGAGGACCAAAGAGCACCACGACGTCGGCCACGCATCCGTGCAGGTCGAAGGTGACCGTCTCGACCTCCAACTTGCCAGCATCCATCTTCTCGAAGTCGAGCAGATCGGTGATGAGCGAAAGAAGCGCGTCGCCCGACGTTGCAATGGCGTTGACGAACCGGCGGGCGTCGGGGGCGAGGTCCATGTCTTGAAGGAGCTCCACCATGCCGAGGACGCCGTTCATGGGAGTCCTGATCTCGTGGCCCACCACGGCAAGGAACTCGCCCTTGGCACGACTCGCCGCCGCCACATCGGCACGCGCCTGTTCGAGCTCGATGGCGCGCTCTTCGAGAAGACGTTCGCTGCGAAGGGAGCGCCAGAAGTCCGCTTGAACTTTTCCCCCGATGAACACCATGGTCAGGACATAGAGGACCAAGTTGAGCGAAATGCCCATCGCGTGGAGTTGTTCCGAGCCCGCCTCGGCCACGATGGTGGGGCCGAGCATGGCGACCAGAAACACGGGGTACAGCCGAGGCATCGGCGAAAGCGACGGCATGGCGCCCGCGCATAGACCGGCGGTAGGAAGCAAAAACAGCAGCGCGTCGTCGTGCAGAATGCTTACGAAGTACGCACAACCAAGCCCCCATGGGATTATCGTCGCCAGGATCGCAGCCACGAAAAGCCGGCGCCAGGTGGTAGGACTCCTCGCGTAGATGGCCGCAAAATGGCGCGCAATCCAGAGGCGTACGAGGGCCATCAAGATGGACCACGCAACCGCGACGCCTGCGGTGCGGGGAGCCACACTCAGCACTGGGGTTAGCCGCAACACCACGGCAAGGAGAAAAAGATATACGAAAACGCCGCTGATAGCGCGATGCACCAAGGCCTCGTTGGCACGTCGCTGCAGCGCATCGTCACGCTCGGGTTGAAGCATCGGAAGCAAAGAGTCGCGCTTATGCTCTAGTGG
>CAITRH010000349.1 GCA_903894755.1 uncultured delta proteobacterium | reverse complement strand
AGGCTGGGCCAAGACCTCTGCGGGGGTCAGTCCGCGGAGGCGAAACACCGAGGGGCTGACATAGGTAAAGCGGTTGGACGCGAGGTCGAGGGTCCAGATGACGTCGCCACTGTTTTCAGAAATGAGGCGGTAGTGCTCCTCGCTTTGACGCAGTTGCTCTTCGGCCAGACGCTGGGCCTGTTCGGCATGTCTTCGCTCGGTGACGTCGTGCAGTAGGAGCAACTGTCCCAGGGGCTGCAGTGGCGTGGCATGGATGGGGGCGACGGTAACTTCGTAGAAGCGTTCTCCTGCCGGAGTGCTGAGCGCAATCGAGTCTTCAAGGTTCTTTTGGGCTTCACGGAGGTCGAGACGAAGTAGCTCGGTCCAGTCGGCGGACACCTTTGCTGCGTCGTTGTCCTTCAGCGCAGGGCAGGCAGCTTTGGCCGCCTGGTTGGCGTCGGCGACCTGCTTCTGCGTGTTGAGTACGATCACCAAGTCAGTCATGCTCTCGAGGACGAGATGGCGCGCGACGGGAACAATCGAAAATACATTGCCTCGCAAGAGAGCCCAGGCGAAGAGTGCAGCCGCGAGGCCCATCATTGGCGCGGTCCACTGGTAGCCAGGCACGGGGGTCAGCCGAAGCTGGTACAGCAGGTCGGTCAATAGGGGAATGCCCATTCCACAGGCCAACATCAACGTGTTGGTGGCACGAAGCCCAGGAGTGCGGAGCGACAAGAGCAGGAGCACGCAGGGCGTCAATCCCATGATCATCCCGTATGGGTACTCGACAAGAAACCAAGGGCCGCGGCTAAAAAACAACGTCTCAACAGATCCGTAAGTCTTGACGTAGAAGTTGTAGCGAAAAAGCTGATGCGAGTCCCCCTCGATGGTCAAGAGCACACTGATGCAAGGAATGACAAACAGGGAGAGAAAAAACCGTCGCGGCAGGGGACGTCCCAGGTAGGCGAGAACAAGCGCTAAGGGGAGCGGAACGAAGAGACGATCGACCAGCACACGAAGGTTGCGAAGGGTAACTTTGAGAGCGAGCGACGATGCGGAGAGCTCCAGGGCGTAACAAAGCGCGAACAGGGAGAGCATCGAGACAAAGACACGGAAGATCGCGATGGCGCGAGCATTGGCGGCCTTGCGGGCGTACAGGGCAACCACCGCCATGAAAATGGACGCCAGCAGAGGGGGCCATACATAGGGGGTGTAGTGCCACGAGGACAAGATGTGGTTTTCGAGCCGTACCTCCATCGGGTCCGTGTAGCACCGGCGTGTGTGGAGCAGAAGCCCAAAAATCGTAATCGACTACATAGATTCGAAGCGCGGCATTGAATGAGCTCCACGAGCCGCTTGGAGATGGCCAGCTTCAACTGATCGTCTGAGTCGGTGCGTTCCTAAGCTCCATGATAAGGAAGCGACGATGGCCTTCGCGAGGTCTTGTACCGGTTCCCGAGCGAGCCTCCCATCACGGTCACGGCTCCCATGCTGGGGACAGCTCGACGAAGTCTGACGGGTCGAACCTGCGCGACACGGCAAAGAAAGCGCAGAGACTCGGGTCGGTGCTGGTGTCTTCAACACACTGACCAAGGCGGCGGACATAGAGTTGTGAGACTGTAGTACTGACGTCGGAGCGTAGGGCAAGACGGACTGCAGGGCATCCTCGTACGGTCACGGGAAAGCTGACGTAACGAGTGGAGGGGTAGCATGCCGAGCGGGGCAAGACGCCTACCACGGACTGTGAGCACTGGGCGTCGGCATAGAGGATTTCGTCGGCGCCCAAGATGACCTCGTCGAACGATGGGACGCAGTGAAAGCGACCGTCTTCGAAGAGGTTCGGGCTGCAGGGTTCGGCGCGGACCGTGTCGATCAGCTCGTCACGGAGCCATGTGGTGAACCCGTCGAAGCCGCGGTGCCGCCAGCGTCGTCCAGTCAACCGTTGTCCTGAAAGGATCTCGGCGGGGCTGTCCGAGGAGACCTCGGTGGCTGCTACGAAGGCCGATGGGAAGATCTCTGGGGTCGCTGTCTCGACAAATGCGTCGGTGTGGTCGGGCAATGGGACCTCGGCGCAGGTTCCCGAACTGTTGTCGTAGAGTTGACCGAGAGGAGACAAGGGGTAGTCGTAGGTGCGTTGGCGGGCGCAGCCTTCGACGACCACGGGTTCGGCGAGGTAGGGGCGCAGTCTGGAATCTTGTTGGCAACCGAGGGACTTTGGCACCTCCATGGCGAGCTTGGCACATGATGGATCGGAGTAGTGTGGTCCCATGGTGGGGGTCATTCCCTTAGGTGCGCAGTGAAGGGAGCCATCGGTGAGCGAGCCAACCTTGCACCATTCGGAGCGTTCTTGGTCGAGGAGTCCCTTGAAGGCCCAGCCTTCGGAACCGTCGTCTCCGCGGTACAGGGTAAACCGTGCTTGCACGCGGGTTCCGGAGCTTGCGATGTCCCAAGGTTGTGCAGCAGGAGCCTCGATGACCTGGAATTCGACGAGCTGGGAGGGGGCGAGCTCGGGCAAGTTGTGGGGGATATACCAGTCGTAGGCGTTGGCTGTGTTTTGGGCAACGCAGTTGGTTGTGGACCTCGAGTAGACGGTCGTGAGGGAGCGTTGGGCGGAGGGGTCGAGAACCGCGAGGCGTGCAGCGCAGAAGGTGCTTGTGGGGAGCTCGACGTAGCGAGCGGAGAGCGGGGGAGTCTCGATGTTGCAATGTGCATCGATGGGGTATCCCCAGACGGGCTGGGTGCAGGATGGGTCCAAGTAGAAGTCGACACGGGAGGTGACGGGACGAGCGAAGGGAGCGCAGCGGGTCCGTTGGTCTGCAAAGAGGCGTGGGATACAACGTTCGTGCAGTTCGGAGTCGAGCCAGACAGGGGAGAGGGCTTGGGGCGGACGTTCGAGGGTCGCGTCGGCACCACGCAGCACGATGACGGAGGGAGACAAGCGAGAACCCGCTTTCTGATCGTTGCGTACGCCGCCATCGGGTCGTCCAATGGGGGAGGGGTCGGGAGGAGGGGAGGGGGAAGTGGTGGGGGAGGAGGTGCAGGAGGATAACAAGGTCAGTGCACCGATGAGACGAGCGAGCATTCGTCCAGGCTAGCAGGGACAGCTAGAACTGGGTGGTTGCTGGAGTAGCGGTCGATGAATTGAGCCACTCGCGGAGCACGATGGCGGCGCTGGCGGGGTCTTTTGCGGCGATTTGGACCGCTTCTTCACGAATCCGCTGTTTGACCTCTTCGCTGGTGGCGGCGGGAAGCGCAGCTTTGGCTTCCTCGCCCTGGAGCGCGAGCGGGACCGCGGCGGCCGCAAGGGTACGGGCGACCAACGCAGCGTCGGCTTTGGCTTTCTTACGTCGGCGGCGCACGACGAGGACCATGGTGGAAAAGAGTGTCAACGCTCCGGCGCCACCGGCGATGTACCACCACTTGGGCGGTTTGAAGGTGAGAGGCACAACAGGGACAGGCACAGGTTCAACGTCGAGGAACGCTGCGAAGGGGGCCCCTTCGACGCGGATCGTATCTCCACGGGTGGCGTTGAAACCGACGGCACCTTTGACGAGCTCGGCGAGGCGGTCGAGGTCATCTTTGCTGCGAGCGGCGTAAGCGTGGTCGGGTCCCGTGTAGGTGCCGTCGACGAGCACGGCGACCGTGAGGCGCTGGACTTTGCCGGAAGGCATCAGGGTTTTTTCGGTGACTTTGTCGATTTCCCAGTTGCGAGTGGCGGCTTTTTTTACCGTGGTTTGGCCGGTCCCGGCCGCTTCGGCGGGGTCGGTGGTTTCGTCGTCGAGGTTGCTCCGAGCTCCAGGGACTCCGGCGACATTGGGCTCTTCGGCGCTTCCCGCGGTACGTTCGGAGCTGGTTTGCTCGCTACGGAGGGCGGTTCGGGTGGGGGAGAAGTGTTCTTCGGTGCGCTCGCGGGCGGCGTTATCGATATCGAGGGCGATGCGGACATCGGCATGGCCAGGGCCGACGGTGCGTTCGAGCATTTCGCGCGCCTGGTCTTCGAGGGCCGAGGTCATGTGGCGGATTTGTTGTTCTCGTTCGGACTGGGCTTCGCGGTCGAGGGCCGCACTTGGAGCGTTGTCGAAGCGGGGACGATGGAGGGTGAGACCGTCGGCGCTGACGACACTGATGCGTTCTTCGGCGAGTCCCGGGACCGCGGAGGCGACCAGGTGAACGACAGTGGCGATTTCGTTTTTGCCGAAGCTTTTGCCTGGACGTAACTTGAGGACGACGGAGGCGGAGGCCCGTTCTTTTTGCGCGGCGAAGACGCTACGTTCGGGGAGGACCAGGTGGACTCGAACGGCTTGGACCCCGGCGATGGTGGCGATGGTACGCGACAGTTCACCTTCGAGGGCGCGGCGGTGGTGGATGCGCTGCTCGAATTCGGTGGAACCGAAGCGAGGCTTGTCGAAGAGCTCGAAGCCGACGCCACCTCCACGGGGAAGCCCGAGGCCCGCGAGCTCGAGGCGAAGCTCGTGGACTTTTTCCTCGGGGACCTGAATGGCGGTTCCGGAGGCGTCGAGCTTGAAGGGGACCTTGAGCTCTTTGAGTTTGGTGACGATGCCTTGGGCGTCATCGGCGCCGAGCTCGGTGAAGAGGTAGGCGAGGTGTTCTTTGGGGCCGAAGGTGGAGATGGCGAGAGCGGCGACCAGGACGCCGGTGGTGGCGAGGACAAGCGCGATGCGTTTGACGTTGGAGAGTTTTCCCCAGAATGCGACGAGCTGGCTGAGGATTTGACCGGCTTTTTCGCGCATGTCAGACGCCCATCCTCCAGAGCTCGTGGAACGCGTCGACGAGCTTGGTGCGCACGTTGGCGACGAGTTTCAGCTCGATGTCGGCTTCTTTCCCGGCGATCATGGTTCCGTGGATATCGTCGCTGCGTCCCGCGATGAAGGCGTCGCGTTTGGCGTCGGACACATGGCTGGCGTGGTTGACGGCGACGACGGCGTCACGGAGCACGTCGGCAAAGGGAATGGAAAGAGGTTGGGGGGTGGCGGAGGTGACAGCGGCTTGGAGGCGTTGGCTTTCGAAGAGGGACTCGAGAGAGGGCAGGAACGCTTCGGCGGGGCCGACGGGGCCGATGGCGGCCATGGCTAGCGTCCGATCTGCAGGGCCGAGCGAGCCATGGTTTTGATGGACTCGAGGGAGGTGACGCCGGCTTCGTAGGCGCGTGAGGCCGTCATCATGTTGACCATCTCCTCCACGACATTGACGTTGGGGTATTTGACGTAGCCCTGGGGGTCGGCGTCGGGATGACCGGGCTCGTGGACGAGCATAGGGTCACGGGTGTCTTCTTGGATGGCGCGGACGCGGACCAAGCTGACGGAGTTGCTGGCGAGGTTTCCTTTAACGAGGGGGACCGACTGGAAGACGGGGTCGAGGCGTTTGTAGGGGCCTCCGTCGGCGGTGCGGGTCGTACGGGCGTTCGCGAGGTTGGAGGCGACCGTGTTCATACGGGCGCGCTCGGCGGAGAGCCCAGAGGCTGCGACTTCCATTGCGCTGAAGGTGCCGAGCATGACGTGTGGTCGTATTCAAGAAGCCGGCCTGTGGAAGTGCGGGGTTCAACGGCCGTCGTTGGCAGCCCAGGCTAGGCCAGTGAGCTCGCCGCCGAGGAGGCTTGCGATCACGTCGTAGCGAAGCTGGTTGGCGGCGACTTTGGCAGCTTCGCGGTCGAGGGAGACGGCGTTCTTGTCATTACCGACGCCAGGGCTTGGGTCGGAGAACACCCGTCCTGCCAGAGACTGGGAGCGGTCGCCGGGGAGATGGCCGGGGTTGGTCTCTTTCATGGCCACTTCGAGGGCGCCGGCGAAGGAGGGAGGGTCGACCCGAGCGAGGTCTTTCGCGACATAACCGGGGGTGTCGATGTGGGCGATGTTCGACAGGAGAAGGTTGTGCCGCTCGAGGTGGTAGTCGAGGACACTTTTTTGTGAATTCAGGGTTGAGAAAATTGAGTCGATGCCGTTCACGGGTCCGTTACGGCTTCTGAGCAGAACGCGTGCCCGTGACGCTCGGCGGGGGGATGAGTCCGTGTCGACTCATGGGGTCCTATTGACAGCAGGGATTGACCCTGGTCAGGGCTTGTGTGGGCATGCGGGTTTTATCGGAATATTATGGCGTTCTGTGGTTGACGGGCCGGTTCTCCCACCTTTGCTCCCTGGGTCAAACGCCGGGATGTGTGCGAGGGTGGGGTACGCCAATTTCCCGCCGCTCTCAGGTGTCGGGGATTTGGCTCGGTGCTTGCGATGCCTCGCTCCGAACCCCAATGAGGAGGAGCGTCATGAGTGCGGTGGAATTCGATCAGGAGCGTGAGTCTGCAGGTACGTCCGTTGGAAGCGCGTACGCCGATTCCGAGCCTCTCTCGGGTACCCGAGCGCTTGCGAAGCCCCGCAGCATGGCCGGAGTTATCGGCAACGCCGATGTGCTCGTCGATCTGTTCCGCATGATCGACCGCGTGGCCGACACCACCTGCACCGTGCTCGTCACAGGAGAGAGCGGCACTGGCAAAGAGCTTGTCGCGAAGGCAGTGCATGAAGCAAGCCCGCGCGCCTCGCGTCCTTTCGTCGCGGTCAACTGCGGCGCGATCCCCGAGGCGCTTCTTGAAAGCGAGCTCTTCGGACATGTCCGCGGCGCCTTCACCGGCGCCCACGCCACCAAAGTTGGACGCATCGGCGTCTGCCAAGGCGGCACGTTGTTCCTTGACGAGGTCGGGGAGCTCCCCCTTTCGCTCCAGGTCAAGCTTCTGCGACTGCTCCAGAGCCACGAGTTTTCACCCGTGGGCGACTCCAAGACCTACAAGGCCGATGTCCGCATCGTTGCCGCCACCAACGTCGATCTCGAAGAGGCCGTCGCCAGTGGCCGCTTCCGAGAGGACCTTTTCTATCGCCTCAACGTGATCCACCTTCAGGTCCCCGCCCTCCGCGACCGTCGCGAGGATATCCCTGCTCTCGTGGACTACTTTTTTGAAAGCGCAGGCAAGCGCCTAGGACGGCCCGGGATGGCGCTTTCGTCGGACGCGCTCCGCGCTCTGCTCGAGTGGAACTGGCCAGGAAACGTTCGAGAGCTCGAAAACACCATCGAACGCGCGCTGCTCCTCGCCCCTGCGAGCATCATCGAAGTACGCGATCTGCCCACCAAGATCCGCGGCCTGGGGACCGAGAACCGTCCTGGTGCCGCGCTCCCCGATGGCGGCGTGGATCTTCGCAACGCGGTGGAGCAGTTTGAGAACAACCTCATTCGCCAGGCCCTCGAGCGCACCGCCTGGAACAAGAACCAGGCCGCCCGCCTGCTTGGCCTCAACCGAACCACCTTGGTCGAAATGCTCAAACGCAAGCGCATGGGCGCCAAGGTTGCCTGACCCCGGCCTTTGGCCCATCCCTTGCGACCCACCCTGAGGAGGTCGCCGTGATCATCCTCTCTCGCCTCAACGGACAAATCGTCGCCATCAACCCAGACCTCATCACGTGGATCGACGTGACCCCCGACACCACCCTGTCGCTCCTCGGTGGTGACCACATCATCGTGCGAGAGAGCCTCGACGATGTCATCGCAAAGGTCATTGAGTTTCGACGCGCCGTTGGCGTTCCCGGGCTCCCGCGCTACGAAGCGGTGCTGGAGCGTATGGAGCCTTCCAGCAAACCCCCTCGCTCGCACTCTTCCACTCCCCGTAGGTAGCGGAAGAACCCCGGCTCGCAACGCTCAACTGGAGGACTCATCGTGGACCGTGCCACTGTTATCGGAATCATCCTTGCCCTTGGTGGCATTCTCGGCGGCAACGCCCTCGAAGGAGGTCACATGGGCGGGTTGGTTCAGCCCACCGCCGCCATGATCGTGGGCCTTGGCGCCATCGGAGCCGCCATGACCCAATTTCCAATGACCACAGTCCTTCGCGCCTTCAAAGCCCTCAAGGCCGTGTTCAACGAGCCCAAGAACCCTTCCCAGGAGATCATCGAGGAAATCGTCAAGTTCGCCACCATCGCCCGCAAAGACGGAATCCTCGCCCTCGAGCCCCTCGCATCCAAAGCCTCCGACCCGTTCCTGGGACGCGCCATCAACATGGCCGTCGACGGAGTCGACGCTGCCGCCATGCGCGACTCCATGGAAGCCTCGATTCACCATGTCGAAGAAGAAGGCGAAGACGTCGCCAAGGTCTACGAAGCCGTCGGTGGCTATGCCCCAACCGTCGGCATCATCGGCGCCGTGCTCGGTCTTATCCACGTCATGGGAAACCTCTCGGACATCGGCAAGGTCGGTGAAGGCATCGCCGTCGCCTTCGTCGCCACCATCTACGGCGTCGGAATTGCCAACCTCTTTGCACTCCCCTTCGCCGGCAAGCTCAAGATTCGAACCCGCGAGGCCGTAGCAACCAAGAACATCATGCTCGAAGGGGCGTTGGCCATTCAGCAAGGCATGAACCCCAAACTCGTACGCGACCGACTCCTCGCCATGGCGCCTCACGAGGCCAAACATGGTGCCAAGCCCGAGGGCGCGGCCCAGGCAGCGGCCGCATAAGGCAAACCCATGGCGAAGAAAGTCAAACACCCGGAGCACGTCAACCACGAACGCTGGCTCGTCAGCTACGCCGACTTCATGACGCTCCTCTTCGCGTTCTTCGTCGTCATGTTCGCGTCCTCGCAGGTCGACTCGAAAAAAATGGGTCGATTCAGCGAGTCCTTCAAACAGGCCATCGAGTGGGAGCTGTTCCCTGGGGCGGGACGTGGGGTGCTCTCCGGCGAGTCCGGGATCACCGACAGCGCAAAAAAAGGCGGCGAATCCGCGGCAAGTATCCTCCATCATGGCCCAGGAGCGAGCCCAAAGCCTCAACCCGCACGCACGCTCGAGGCCGAAAGAATGCGTCTCGAAGAGGCTCTGCTCCGTAACCTTGGCGCTGGAACTAAAGAAGGCATCTCGCTCGAAAACATCCGAGGCGAGCTAGTCCTTCGCCTTCCCGAGCGTCTCCTGTTCGAGCGGGCCGACGCTCGCCTTGCCCCCGAGGGCTACATGGCTCTCGAAATCGTGGCCGCCGAGCTCCGCGACCGCCCCGTCCGACTCCGTATCGAGGGACACACAGACACCACCGCCCCACGCGCCTGGGATTACCCCACCAACTGGGAACTCTCCACCGCCCGTGCCGTCGCTTGTGTCCGCTTCCTCGTCGAAAACGACCGCATCGAACCTGCCCGCATCTCCGCCGCCGGGTTCGGCGCATTCAACCCCATCGCCCCCAACACAACCCCCGAGGGACGTGCCCTGAACCGCCGTGTCGACATCGCCATCATGGCCGACCTAAACCAAGAAACCAAAGAGACCACCCCGTGATCCGGCCAACCCTCCCCTCCGCTATCTGCGCGTTGGCCTTGTTCGCCGCTCCTCCTGCCTATGCCCAATACACAGTCGCCGGACAGCTCGCCTTTGCCACCGGCCTCGAGGGGGGCGACGGCGGTAACGGCACAACCGTGGTGCGACGCGCCCGAACCCGCATCGAAGCCGGCGGCGACATGCGCCTCGACTTCGGTGGACGCTCCGCGATCGGCGCTGTCGCCTTTGCCGAGATCGAGCCGCACACCGCGTTCGGCGGGGAGTTCCGCTATGTCCACTGGCTCGGTTCGAGTTTCGCGGTCCTCGGAGGCGTGACCGGAACATTCGTCCCCCATCCGCTTCTCGGTGCCGTTGGAGGCATGCAGTTTCACTTGCCCCTTGGACGCACCAGTCTGTTTCTGCAACCCACGTTTTCCGTGCTTCCGGTCGGAACCGACCTCCCCACCGACCGTCCCATCTTTTGGGCTCTCATCGCCCTTGGCGCTCGTTTCGAATTCACCGTGCCTCAGCAAAGAGGGGAAGACTGATGCGACATCTCGTGATCGCTCTGCTGCTCGCGTCTATCCCTCTCCCCGTGATCCTGGGAAGCTGCCTCTCTACTCCTGAATGCTTGCGTATGTCCGACTGCGCCAGCGACCAAGTCTGCATCAAAGGCGCCTGTGGCTCCCCCTCCTCCGATGGAGGGACCTTGGACGCGCAAGTCACAGACGCAGCAGTCACAGACACGCTAGTCGCAGACACGCAAGTCGCCGACGTCGTCGATGCACAAGTCTTGGACTCCGCCGTGCTCGATGCCGCCGATGCTGCCGTGGTGGATGCGACCGTCGACGCCGCCGACGCCGCCGATGCTGCACTTTTCGACGCCTCCGAAGCCGGAGATGCCGCCGCCGACGCTTCCCTGGACTCCGGTGCTTCCGATGCCGATGGCGGCTAAAGCTTGGCAAGAGGTCGAAGGTCTAACAATCTGTTCGTGCTCGATGGCGTGCAGGCTGTTGAACCGTCGGAGTCGCCTTGTCGTCCACCGACCAGCCGACTCCACGTCGTTGCAGTCGCCTTGTCGCTGGACGACCGAGCCTTACCGTTCCCAGGAGTGTCCTTGCCTGTGAGCGACGAGGTGGCTCTGGGCTCCAGAGTCGCATCGTTGCTGAACGACCGTGCCGTTCCAGTTCCTGGAGTTGCCTTGTCGTCAACGCCGACGTGGCATCGGAACGCTTGGAGTTGCCTTGTCGTTGAACGACCAAGGTCTTCCAAGCTCTCGGAGTCGACTTGTGGCTTGGGCACCGAGCTGCTCTGGCCCCTGAAGGGGCCCTGTCGGTGACCTTCATGTCTTGTTCCAGTGTCGGGAGTGACCTTATCGGTCAACGCCATGGTTACTCCGGGCGAATCGACCGCACCGGATTTCAGATTGTGTTGGAAACCATGGGTGGCGCCGCTGGCTTGAGGCCTGCGAAGGTCCCAACCGATCACCTTGACAGCGCGCGATGTCACGTCTAACAGTGTCCCATCGCAGTGACCATGACCGACACCCAAGGCGAGCAGGAGCTGACCATCGACGAGCTCGCGGGAGTTGCCCGCGTACCGAGCCGCACCATTCGGTTTTATCAATCCAAAGGGATCCTTGCATCACCGCAGATCCGCGGACGCGTTGCGTTCTACGGACCTGACCACATCGACCGCCTTCGTCTCATTGCCCAATTACAAGACCGCGGCCTTCGCATCGAGGCCATTCGAGAGCTCGCGTTGCGCATCGACCGCGGAGAGCTCGACGTGGTCGAATGGTTGGGGCTCGACGCGCAGCTCAAGGCCCCCTGGGCCTACGACCTTCCTCGAACGGTTAGCGAGGACGAACTCTTCGAGCTCACCGGCACGCGCCGTCCTGGGCTCGTCGGCGACCTTATGCGCATTGGCGCCATCAAACGCCAGGGCGAGGTGTATCTGGTGCGAAGTCCAGCGCTTCTGCACGTCGCGATGCGTCTCGAGGCCGCTGGGATCGATCTGGAAACCGCCCATAGAGCCGATGCACTTCTTCGAAGGCACCTGGCTCGGGCAGCGACCGATGCCGTGGAGTATTTTTTCGAGCGTATGGGCAACAGGGCAGCGGACGGGGCGGAGCTATCGAGGGCTATCGCCGCGCTTCGTCCGCTCGGCATGGAAGCCGTGCGCATTGTGTTTGCTCAGGAAATGGAACGGGTGCTCCGAGCCCTCGCCGAGTCGGGCAAGACCACCAAGCTTCCAGGACACCCCAAAAAGACCAAGTAACTGGAGGCAATCAGTGGGAAATATGCTCGAATCCGTGATAGGAGCGCTCAATGGAGTGGTAGGGGATTACTTAGCCAGAACCGACAATGGCCTAGCGACAACCATGGGGTTTTATGCGGACGGGCGCGAGCTTGTGCTCGAACGAGACATGCTGGCCCGCGCCTTTCCAGCAGCGACCGGCAAGCTCGTGATCATGCTTCACGGTCTTGCTTGCACCGAGCGAACCTGGGCGTTTCCTGATGGCACAGACTACGGGTCCCGTCTTGCTCGCGACCTTGGCTACACCACTTTCTATCTTCGTTACAACTCGGGATTGCCCATTGTCGACAGCGGCGAGGCCTTTGCTCCGTTGCTCGAGCGACTGTGCTCGGCGTATCCGGTTGCCATCGACGAGATCGTGCTACTTGGTTACAGCATGGGGGGGCTTGTGGCTCGAAGCGCGTGCCATATTGCGAGTGAGTCCGGCATGCGTTGGTTGTCGCTCGTAAAGGACGCGGTCTACGTAGGAACGCCCCATGGTGGGGCTCCTCTCGAGCGGTTTGGCAGCAGGTTGGTCAGTGTTCTTCGGTCGCTTCCCGACCCCTATACGCAGCTTGTCGGACAGATCGTTGGCCTACGAAGCGACGGGATCAAAGATCTTGCGCAAGGGACCGTGGCGCGTAACCCTGATCTCGAGGACGCGCATCATCCAGTGGCCATGTTGCATTCTATTCGTCACTACCTGGTGGCGGGGACCATCTCCCACGATCCTGTGCTTACGGCGCTGTTTGGCGATGCATTGGTTCCGGTGTCGAGCGCCACCCAACCGCCACGTCCCGAGGCCGACACGGGACCGCTTCCTAAAAAACATATTCGTATCTTTCGCGGTGCAAACCACGTCGAGTTGGCCCACCATGAGGGGGTCTACGGGCAAATTCACGCCTGGCTAAAGGAGACAAGGTCATGATCAAAAAGCTTCGCGGGCTCAAAGCCATTGTCCAAGATGTGGTCGAACACGGGTCGCTGGCCGTAGAGAAGGTACAAAAGGAGACGTCCAATCTCCCGTTTGACGCGCTCGAACTCATTCCGCCCCTTGCGGTTCCTATACGCGGAGTGCGGGCCATTCACGATGCCTCGGTGGCGACCGTGTACGGCATGATTCGCCTGGTCAACCGCGTTGTCGGCGAGACCGTGGACGTTGTACTGGACGGGATGGAGAAGGTAGCGGAATCCGAAGCGGAGATCCTTGCAGCGCAGGAGACCACCGACATCGTGGTGGCCGGGACCGTCGCTGCGGAGCCAGCGGAACGTCCCACGTTGCCCGAGAGGGTTACGTTGGTTTCAGAAACGTCGCCTTCGACAGTGGTCGACTCAGAACACTGAACCTCACGGTCACGGTGCTTGGAACAAGTATTTCCTATGGAGTCCCTAACCAAGTGCTTGCCCGCGTTCCTGCGCGACCCAGGGTGGGTAACCCTGGGAAACGGGCGCCGCTGGTTGGTTAACGCGTATGGTGGTTGTCGTCGTGTCACCGCAGGGCCGTCACTTCTTGTACTTTGAATTGAACTTTAGAACAAACCGCGTTCCATCGGTGCGGTCAAGATGGATCTGTCCGCCGAGCTGGTGTTCCGCAAGGCTCCGCACCAGGTACAGTCCTAGTGTTTTCGAGGTAGTCCACTCCATGGCGGCGGGCAATCCGACGCCGTTGTCGGCGACGGTCACGGTGTAGGTGGTGCCTTCACATTGGACGGTGACGCAGATCTTGCGGATGTTGCCATCTGCGCGGGAGTCCGTTGCAGGAAAGGCATATTTAACTGCATTTGTAATCAGTTCGTTCAGAACCAGTCCACACGGCATGGCGTCATCGATCACCATCTCGATGCCGTCGGCCTCTGTGAGGAACGTGATGTCGCTGCGTGAGCTAAAGGACTCTCGGATACTGGAGATCAACGTATTGAGGTAATCATGGAAGTCGATCCGCGACAGATTTCCGGTCTGGCAGAGTTTTTCGTGGATCATGGACATGGTGCGGATTCTAGATTCGAGCCCTTTCAAAGCCACGACGACTTCGGGGTCCGTGATGGTCCGACTTTGCAGCCTGATGAGTCCGCAGATGACGGCAAAGTTGTTTTTGACGCGGTGGTGGATCTCGCGAAGGAGCACTTCTTTTTCAGCAAGGGACGCCAGAACGGCTTCCTCGGCCTGCTTACGCGCTGCGCGCTCGGTGACCTCATCGAGGGCCCGCTGTATTGCAAGGGGAAGTTTACCAAGTTTGTCTTTTAGAACATAGTCGGTGGCGCCCTGCTTGAGGAGCTCGACGACCTCCTCTCCACCGATAGCGCCGGAGACACAGATAAACGGTAGTTCTGGACAGAGAGATTGAGCGAGGCGGAGTGCCGCCGGCGCGTCGAAGCTGGGAAGTCGGTAGTCGGCGAGGACAAGGTCGTATTGGCTGCTCTGAAGAAAGGCCTTGAATTGTGGCTCATTGGCCGCCCAGTCAATCTGCACAAAGAAACCGGCGTCGATCAGTCGTTCCCTGATGATCTCGGCATCCTGGGACAAGTCCTCGAGGTGCAGAATGCGCAGAGGCCTCTCAGCGTCCTTTTCATTGCTCATATGGGATTGTTCCATCTGGAGGCAGTTCGTTCAGAACGGCCCAGAACCCTCCGAGCTGCTTGACCGCCTCGACAAATTCGGTGAACTTGACCGGTTTGACGACATAAGCATTGCTTCCAAGCTCATAACTCTGGATCAGATCGTGCTCCTCCTTTGACGAGGTGAGCATCACCACTGGGATCGTTTTCATGGACGGGTTGGAGCGGATGGCCTGCAGTACTTCGATTCCATCCATGCGTGGCATTTTGATGTCGAGAATGATAACCGCAGGATTGACCCGCTTGCGCCGACTGAATTTCCCTTCGCAGCGAAGAAACTCCAACGCCTCCACGCCATCCCGAACGACAATGACACGGTTTGCCAGGTTGTTATCAGCCAGGGCTTCAAGGGTCAACTCGACATCTTCGGCATTGTCTTCCGCGAGCAGGATCGGTCTAAGTTCAGACATGGGGTTCCCCGTTTAGCGTTGCAACGTGAAGTAGAATCTGGCCCCCTGGTTCAATTCGGCTTCGGCCCAGACCCGGCCGCCATGACGACTGATAATCCGTTGCACGGTGGCGAGACCGATGCCGGTCCCCTCGAATTCTTGCTGGGAGTGCAGGCGCTGAAAGACTCCGAAGAGCTTGCTAACATACTGCATATCAAACCCCACTCCGTTATCTTTGACAAGGAAAATGATTTCCCCGTGTTCTTCGCGGGCGCTGACCTCGATCCGTGCGGTCTCCCTTAGCCGGGTATACTTGATGGCATTCCCGAGCAGGTTGACCCAAACCTGACGGAGCAGGGCGTAATCGCCTCGTACGGACGGCAGGTCCTCGATGACCCATTCGATGGTGCGCCCTGAATTGGCCTCCCTCAAAGGTGTCAGCGCTTCCTGAAGCAGCAGGTTCATGTCCACGCGTTCCTGCCGCATCTCGGCCCGTCCAGTTCGGGAAAACTGCAGCAGGTCGTCGATCAGTACCCCCATCTGGCGGGCGGACGCGGCAATTGTATCTACGTAATGCAGTCCTTTGTCGCTCAGGCCATCGCGGCAACGGGAGACCAGCAGCCCCGCGTAACCGTCAATGTGCCTCAGGGGAGCTCGCAGATCGTGCGACACGGAGTAGCAGAACGCTTCCAGCTCCTTGTTCGCTGCCTCTAGCTGCGCAGTGCGCTCGATCACGCGCTGCTCCAGTTCGGCGTTGAGGTTGCGAATTTCCTCTTCGGCCCGTTTGCGCTCCGAGATGTCCGCGATGATGCCGCTAACCCGTAGTGGAGTCCCATCCTTGCCCCGCTCAACGACCTTTCCGCGGTCCAGAACCCACAACCACCTGCCAGACTTGGTCCGAAGTCGATGCTCGGACTCATATGCCGGCAAACTTCCCTCAACATGGGCTGTCAAGCGCTGGAGAACGGCGGGCTTGTCGTCAGGGTGGATATGCTGTTGAAAGAAGTCTATATGGGACTCCACCTCATCGACCTCATACTCCAGCATTTGAGCCCAGAGGTCACTGAAAGTGACGACGCCGGTCTGAGGAGACCAATCCCACATCCCCAATTCTCCCCCCTGAAGCGCAAATTCGAGCCGTTGGCGCCCCTCTCGCAGTGCCAACTCCATCAGCTTGCGGTCGGTGATATCCTGCGCTATCTCCACAACCTGCAGCACCGTGCCTTTGGCATCGCAAATCGGAGACGTGGTCAAGGTGATGGTCCGGTCAGCGCCGATGGCTGTCGTTACCCAGATGCGTTCGGACACGGCAATCGTGGCAGTCTCGAAAGACACGCGGGAAGGACACCCGGGGCAGACAGCATCTCTTCCTTCAAATACCTCAAAGCAATTGCGCCCCTTTGTCTTTTCAAGGTTTCCGAACCATTGCGTATGCAGGTCATTGTACCAAGCGATCGTATAGTCCGGATTGATCAGGCACATCCCGATGCCTGAGGACTGCGCGATGGAATTGAGCATGTCCTTGATCTTGAGCGCGTCATCGGCTTCCTTCTGTCGGGAGATGTCGCTTACGATGCCAAGTGCGCCATTGAAGTTGCCCTCCAGGTCATACAACGGCGTAGTGGCAATGCGCGTGAGCACAGCTCTGCCACTTTTGTGAAGGAACAGGAATTGGTGAGGTTCCTTGACTCCGCTCTCACGGCGCTTCTCGAGCTCTTTGGCGCGTGCTACCCATTCGGGATCCCCGAAGTCATACCAGCTTCGGCCGATCATCTCGTCCTTGGCATACCCCAGCATGGCGGCCATCGCGGGGTTCACATAGACGGTCAAGAATTGCTTATCGAGCAGCCAGAAACCATCGGACGCCAGTTCTACCACCAGCGAATAGATGTCCTGATTGGTAACGCTTACCTTTGATGTTAGCGGAGAGCCCGGTGTCATTTGTAGGTCCTCTTGGGTGGTAATGGCATGCTTACGTGACCGCGGCCTACTAGGGACTCTCCATTAAATAGTTCCCCCGCAGACCCACGATCGCCTCCCGCGGACCTCACCCCCCGCGACTTCGCGCTCCTACAAATTCCCCCTCTCCATCGATGGGGAGGGGGACGATGCGAACGCTCCGAATCGTGTGGGGGTGAGGTCCGCAGGAGTGCCTTGTTGGACCGCTGCTCTGATTGCCCAATTCAGTGTCGGTCGGGCGACTTGTCCGGTTTCTTCTGGCCGTGCTCTTTGGCGTGCTTGCGCGAGTGCTTGCCATGCCCTTTGCCATCGGCTTTGGCCGTCGCCTTGCTCGCACTGCCAAGGACAATCTCCAGCGTCTCCCCTTTTGCTCGCACTTGGTAGTTGGGAACGCCATCCTTGAACGCCACCGTGAGCTCGGCACCGTTGGCCTCGTTGGTGACATGGATCGAGGCAATGCGCGGATCTTTGCTTGCCAGCGGTCCCGCAGCTTCAATGGACTTGCGGTTGGGAATCTGCACCGTGAACCCAGTAGGCTGGGCAGCCCCCTGGATACGTTCGATCATGCCGTCCATTTTTATCCCAAGCACGATGCCATGCACCGACGCGTTGCCAAACGGAGTCACCCGTACTGGCTTCTTCGGACCTGCCTTGTCGCCCCTGGCGCCAGGATCGGAAGCATCCATAGGGACCGCCAACGCCGACGACAAAGGGGCCGCGGCAGTCGACGCGCTTGGGAACATAAGAGGTGGGAGCGGATCGGGCATGTGAGACGCCATCGCCGCCGCGCTATCTGCAGAAGCCAACGACGGCTGCGCAGCCGGCTTCTTCATCGCGAACGCTCCCAGTGCCAGCGCCACGACCACCGCTCCCCCAATTGCCATCTTTCGTTTCATGTTCAATCCCTTCGGCTCCATCGACTTGTCGTCTAAACCCCGTAGGCTCGGATCGGAGCGCACAACCCGTCGCCCCGAGCTTCGCAAGGACCCCGCAGGCGCTGGTGAGGTCGTGCGACGTGCAGAGGGGTCCTCCGAACGCCGCTTGGCCGCAAGGAGCGCCACGGTCGTTTTGGTGCGGCTTGCAAGACGACTGATGGCCTCACCAAGCCCCCGCGCCCCTTCGAGCACGCGCCCCTTGACCTTTTCCGAGACTTGCTTGAGGGATTCGAGGTCTCCTGTTGCCACAGGAGCCGCCGCTTTGGCCGCCTTCGCCGTCTTCGCCGTCTTCGCCGTCTTCACCACCGTCCTGACAGACTCGGGCGTGGCCTCGGCAGCAGCGGCAGCATGGACCTCGTCCCGCTCGACGTCAGACGCCTCTTCTGCATAGCGCAGGGTCACCACAAGCTGCGGCACCTGCGACTCTGGGTCTATGTCCACGTCGACCTTGTCGATGCGAGCTGGACGTTTGGTTCCCGATTCGGCGTCCTCGAGCTCCAGTTCCTTGCCGACCTGCAGAAATCCTAGATCGCTTCCAACGGTAACCGCGGCTGCTTGCGACTCCCGAACCTTCGCTCGCATCGGAGCACTCAGCCCCTCGATGTGAAGCCGCACCCGGGTTCCTGGAGGTTGGAGCCCTCCCCGATCGAGTCCGCACATCCCGCGCAGCGCATGCACGCTTTCCGGGTCCATGTCTGTAAAGCGGATTCCAAACTCTCCGCCCTTGCCGCTTTCGTTTGCCCACACGACTTCGCCCGCAGCCAGCACGCCATGCGCTGGGCCCGCGTCGAAACGGCAACTTACCTGCTGCCCAAGCTCGGGCAGATAGGCCGTGCGAAGCTGTATGCCGTCTCGTGACACGTTGACCGCCTGGGCCTCAAAGGACGGCCCCAAAGCGCCTCCAACTTCGACCAACGCGTCGAATGGTATCCGCGTCGCTCCCTGCGCGCGGCGATCGCCCTCGATGCTCATAATTATCCTCCACGCCCCGCCGCCTGTGTGGCAGGTGCGGCGCTGTCCAAGCGATAGAGAATCACGCGACCGAAGGCCAAATTTCTGGAGGTGCCGCGCACCGCAAAGAAGGAGCGTCGCCCCTGCGCTCCCGTTGGTCGCTGACCCCACGGTAGACTCTTAATCCGTCTCGGTAGACTCTTAATCCGTCTCGGTAGACTCTTGATGCGTCTCGGTAGACTCTTGATGCGTCTCGGTAGACTCTTAATGCGTCTCGGTAGACTCTTAATGCGTCTCGGTAGACTCT
>CAITRH010000348.1 GCA_903894755.1 uncultured delta proteobacterium | reverse complement strand
GACAACCACGACGCCGCGGAGTTGATGGGGATCTCCTCCTCCCGTGTGCTCGCCCTGGCCTTTGGTCTCGGCACGATGCTGGCGGTGATCGCTGGGGCGCTCATTGCCACGCTGTTTCCATTCCACGTGCTGAGCGGCGGCACCTACGAGACGAAGGCGTTCGTGATCTGCGTGCTAGGGGGCCTCGGCAACCCGAGAGGCGCGCTGCTCGGCGGCCTGGTCCTTGGGGCGATCGAGGGGGTGGTCCCGGTGTTCTTGCCGGTGTCGCTGGTGCCGCTGCTCGAGTTCGTCCTGTTTGTTCTCGTGCTCCTGGTCCGGCCCAATGGCCTGCTAGCCGTGAGCGTGTGCAAACCATGAACCCCTGGAAGCAGCAGCCGGCCTGGGTGCTCGTTGGCTTGTGCGCCATTGCGGGGGTCGCGGTGATCCTGTCCGACGACGACAGCCTGCGCGAGACCGCCTTCACGGTGCTCATGTACGCGACGCTCGCTTCGAGTCTGAACCTCTGCGTCGGCTACATGGGATACGTCAACTTCGGACACATCGTCTTCTTCGGACTTGGCGGCTACCTAGGTTTCTATCTTGTGAGCCGTCACGACTGGCCGATCTACAGCGCGGCTCCAGTGGCAGGGATCGCCGTCTCGCTGCTCGCGGCCTTGCTGGGAGGGGCAGTCCTGCGTCTGCGCGGAGCCTACTTCGCCCTCGCGACGATCGGCGTCAACGAAGCGGCGCGCTCCTTTGTCAACAACTTCCCCCCTTTCGGTGGGCCGACCGGGCTCTCGATCAGCTTCTCGGCCTACGCCCGCTATGGAGGCGCCACCCGAGCGCTCTGGCTCGCCTACCTGCTGCTGCTCGTCACGGCTCTCGCCTCGGTCGCTGTCAGCATCTCGGTGCGGCACTCGCGCTTTGGCCTCGGGCTCCTGTCGATCCGCGAGGACGAGGACGCGGCCCTCACGATGGGGGTGCGGGCTCCCCTCGACAAGGCCATCGCCTATGCGCTCTCCGCGTTCTTCCCTGCGGTCGTCGGCGCCATCTTCTTCTTCAAGAACGGCAACGTCGAGCCCTCGGACGCGTTCCGCCTGCACACGTCGATCGAGGTGATCGTGATGGTGATGCTCGGCGGGCAGGGGACTGTCGTCGGACCACTGTTCGGCGCTCTTTGCTACGAGCGGCTGCGCGGGGTGCTCCTCACGACCCCTGTGGTCAAGGACCTGCACCTCGCTGTCGCGGGGCTCCTTCTCTTGCTCATCGTGCTGTTCCTTCCAGCTGGGGCCATTGGTGCCCTGCGGAGGCGGCTGCCTGCGCTTGCAAAGGTGCTGCCGTGACAGCGGTCCTGGAGGTGCGAGGGGTGGGGGTTTCCTTCGGAGGGCTCGCTGCACTGCGCGACGTCACCTTGGTGCTGCCGTAGACCATCCGAACGGGGCTACGTAATCCAATGCCGATCTTACATATTAATTCGATGAATTACGAGCCATCGGAGGAACCGACGGGGGGCGATGGATTTGTCGCTTGACATGCGAACCGGGGCGTCCTGCGAGACGATGCAGTGAGCACCTCACGCGCAAACGTGGGACTCTCGGCCTGGCGCAAACGGTGGCGATCGCGGTTCCGAAGCGCGCAGGCGATCTTAGATAACCCTTGATCCCGTTGGACGGGTGAGCAATTGTGTCGGGGTGCCAAAACTACGATCCCCGCGCTCGCCACATTTCCTAGACGAAACTGCCCAACGGGCCACCCCCGCCGTAGTAGCCGTTGCAGCCACTTCGTTTGTGCTCCGTGACGACGGATCGATCGAAACGCCCGAAAACGTTCAAGCCAGCACGCAACAGGCGTCTACGCCGCCTTCACCACCGAGACGCGCTTATTACGATGACGCCCGGGGCGTTTGGCTCTATCACGGCAATTGCCTCGAGCTCCTGGACGCCATTGCTGCCAAGTATCCCGAGGGCCGATTCGATTGCATCTTCGCCGATCCGCCATACTTCCTCTCCAATGGTGGCATTACCTGTCACGCCGGAAAGATGGTGAGGGTAGACAAAGGCACCTGGGATCAGTCGCGAGGCCCGGAACTGAACCACGAGTTCAATCTCGAATGGCTCCGTCGCTGCCAGTCCGTCCTCAAGCCCAATGGCACCATCTGG
>CAITRH010000347.1 GCA_903894755.1 uncultured delta proteobacterium | reverse complement strand
TCGATCTCGACGCTCCCGCCCGCCTCGACATGGCATCCCTCGAGCGACCGCGCCGACACGTTTTGAGCGGCCTTGATGTGAGCCCTGCTCGAAACAACGCCTCGAATCTGCACACTTCCGCCTGCCTCCACCACCGCCGCTTCGACTCCCCCCTCGACACGCACATCCCCCCGCGCCTTGACCGTGAAGCCCGCCCGAATGGTCCCGGCCACTTGGACAGTCCCGGCAAAGTTGACGCTCCCCACATGAAAATCGACGTCGCCTACATCGAGCACGGGCAACACGGACAGCCTGCCCGATGGGTCGAGGACGATGTGGCCGTCGGACGTCGCCACGATGGCAAAGTCGTCTCGAAGCTCGACGTTCGGGCCCAGCTTGGGAGCCATACTCTTCGTGGGAGGAGGGACGCTCGGCCGTCCCGTCACGGTGGTCCCCGTAAACCCAGGGACCGGGGGATGCAACGTGGCGATCTGCGTGTCTTTGTCTACGGAGATCACTGTGCTTGCGGCGTGAAAATCCATCGTGCCGTCGGGTAGTTCGACGGGTTTGCTGCGATGGTTTCCATCGAGCAAAAACTCGACCCGTCCCTCTTCCCCCAGCACGGGTGAAATGCCCTCGGCGACGACGGCGGCGATGCGCAAAAACTGGGACGGCGTGGTGACGATCTGCACGAGCACGTCGTGCTTGACCCCATGGATAACGCCCCGTGCTTCGAGCGCGCGGGCGATTTCCTCGATGAAGATCCCTTGTTTGACCCCCTCAGGGGTCACTTGGACTTCCGCTCGGAGCTCGTCCGCGCTCAGCCGAAGATGAAACTTGTTTCCGGCGGAAAACCCCACGGCACCTGCGCTCCTTACTTTCTACTTTTTGTGTCCTCTACCTGAGAGATCGCGCGCCCTTCCTGGCTTCGCGCCGCTGGCGACGCTTTTCGGACGACCCCTACCTATAGGCCTTCTTGCGTTTCCATGCGCTACCTCCCAGTAGACACTTGCGCTCGCGAAGTTGAGCTATCGTCAGGCCCTTCGAAAGAGTCGCCGGGCGTTCCTCGCCTCGGAGCACTCCGCATCAAAAAAGGGATTCGCCATGAAAGAAATCGTCAGCATTAGCCTAGGATCGAGCCGTTCCGACTACGAGTTCACGGTCAAGTTTCTGGGCCAAGACTTCCGTGTCCGACGCTTCGGCGCCGACTCGGACTTCGACAAAGCCACAGCGCTTCTGCGCGAATGGGAAACCAAAGCCGAGGCCATCGGGCTCGGCATGGTCCGCGACCACTACACCGTCGGCACTCGACGCTTTGAAGACCCAAACACGGCACGCCTCCAAGCCGCCGTCACGCGGGTCCCCGTCACCACCGGCGCCACCATCCGCGGCCTCCTGCACGAGTGGGCCGTGCGTCATGTCCAGCTCGAACTCGGGAACTACTTCACCAACGCCCGGGTCCTCTTCCTCTCCGGCTTCATGAATTATCGCCTCGCGCAAGTGCTCGGCGAATACACCCCTAACCTCGTCTTCGCCGACCCCGTCATGGAGCTCGGGATCCCCAAGCTTCTCAACTCTCTCGGCGCCCTCGAGCTTTACGCCGCAGGCACCAGCAGCGTTCGCAACTGGGACCCCCCCAAGGAACTCGCCGATGCGGTCCAGCGCAACGACTGGAACCGCTATGTCCTGCGCAAGGCGATGCAAAAAGCCACCGTCGTGGTGGCGCCCTACTCGCAGCTCGAGTCGATGACCCTCGAGGAGCTAGGCGGCAAAATCATCGTCACCTCCGCCATCTCCGAAGACCGCCTCAAGTTCCTCAAAGACAATGGCGTCGAGGCGATCATCGATGGCACCCCGCATGTCCTCGACCGCGTTGTGGGCCTCAACATCATCGACGCAATGATCATTGCCCACCTGGGCAAGCCGCCTGAGGAGATCCTGTACGACGACTACTTTGAGATCATCGAAAACCTCAAGGTTGTCCCCCGCATTATGTACCCCTCCGGCAAGTCACGTCGCATCAACCGCTTCGCTTTTGTCATTCACCCCCTGTCGCAGGAGTACTTCAAGTCGATCAAACCTGTGGAGGTCCTCTCGCAGGTCACCCCGCCGACCCTCACCCCGGTCTTCATGAACGCCCTCGAGCGCGTCTTGGCCTACGCGCCGCCGTTCGTGTACACGACGGTGACGGGGATCAAGTCCCCTGCTGGAGTCGAAGCGGAAGGCTGGCTCATCTCGGTCGGAGGAACCCCCAAGGAGCTCCTCGCCCATAGCCCCGAGTTCACCTACCGAAGGCTGCTCGCCGCCGCACGGATGGCAAAGCGTCTGGGCGCACAGATCATGGGCCTCGGAGCGTTCACCAAGGTTGTGGGCGATGCGGGGATCACGGTCGCCAAACGCGCCGAGCTCCCGATCACCACGGGCAACAGCTACAGCGCGTCCGGAGCACTCTGGGCCGCGCACGACGCCATCGCACGAATGGGGCTTGTCCCGCTCGAACACGGCAAACGCGCCAAGGCCAAAGGGATGGTCATCGGCGCCACGGGTTCGATCGGAAGCGTCTGCGCGCGTCTTCTCGCCATGGTGGTCGAAGAGATCCACCTCATCTCGCCCGAGACCGCCAAGCTCCTCACGTTGCGCGAGTCGATCCTCCTCGATAGCCCCGACGCCATCGTGCACATCGCGACCCGCGCGCACGAGTACCTGGCCGACATGGACATCATCGTGACCGCCTCCGCAGCCGCAGGAAAAGGCGTCATGGACATCATGAAGGTCAAGCCGGGATGCGTGATCACCGACGTGGCTCGTCCCCTCGATCTGCCTCCAAGCGAGGTGGCAAAACGTCCAGACGTGTTGGTGATCGAGTCCGGCGAGATCCTGCTTCCTGGCACGGTCAAGATGAAGACCATCGGGCTTCCTCCCAACATTGCGTTTGCGTGTTTGGCCGAGACCATCGTGCTTGCTCTGGAGGGACGGTTCGAGAACTTCACGGTTGGGCGGAACATTGAGTGGCCCAAAGTCAAGGAGATCTACCGGCTAGGGCTGAAACACGGGATGCGCCTTGCGGCTATTTCCGGGGTCAACGGGGTGTATTCGGACGCGGACATCGCCCGGGTGCGCGATCTGGCGTTGGCGGAACGTAAAAAGAGAGCGGAAGCGAAGGACAACGCCGTGTCCACGGCTGCGCAATAGTTCCCGGCGTGGCGGATCGATACGCCGCAGAGCGGACGCATCACCGCGATCCACGCCCGATGACGGGCTGGTGGGCTGGTGACGGTTCCAGCGGAGGCCTTTTCGGTCACCCATGAGCGGCTCCGATGAGCCCTCGTGGGCGGCCCCTTCTTGGGGCCTTTTCGGTCACCCATGAGCGGCTCCGAGAGCCCTCGTGGGCGGCCCCTTCTTGGGGCCTTTTCGGTCACCCATGAGCGGCTCCGATGAGCCCTCGTGGGCGGCCCCTTCTTGGGGCCTTTTCGGTCACCCATGAGCGGCTCCGATGAGCCCTCGTGGGCGGCCCCTTCTTGGGGCCTTTTCGGTC
>CAITRH010000346.1 GCA_903894755.1 uncultured delta proteobacterium | reverse complement strand
GCGGTGGTGGCGCATACGCCCTGGCCGGTGCAGGTCCCCCATGTTCCCCATGTTCCACTGCTACATGTGCGCGACTGGGTGCCGCAGTTGCCGCAGGTTTGACTGCTGGATCCGGTGCAGGTCTGCCCAAGGCAGTCGCTCCATGTCATCGCACTCGTGCACGTCTGCGTTCCCCCCGTGCCACAAGTCTGCGTCGAACCTGGCGTGCACGCTACTTGCCCGGTCCTCGCGCACCGGAACCCGTAGAAGTAGTAGCGGTCCGACGGGGTGCCGTAGCTGCGATAGGCCGCGCGCAGGGTCGACGCATCGTGGTACCAGGAACCCCCGCGCAACACCCGGGAGGTGCTCGATCCTTGCCCTGACTTGGCGCAATCACTGCACACGTTGCCAGTTCCACTGTACCAGCTGGAATCGTACCAATCAAACGCCCACTCCCACATGCCCCCAGCAAGGTCGGCGTGGCCCCACCGGCTATTTCCCAAGGGGTAACTCCCGACATCAAGGAAAGCTGTGTTGGCGCTATCGACATAATTCGCCCGGTTCGTCCCCGCCGCTGCGCTTCCCCAAGGATACAAGCGGTTCTCACTTCCTCCGGCTGCCGCATATTCCCATTCCGCTTCCGACGGCAATCGACCGCCATCCCAGATGCAGAACGCCAATGCCTCGTACCAAGACACGCAATTGATCGGGTAGTTCTCGTTCGCCCCTGCAGTGTCAGTCCAGGTCGTCCCGGAGCACTTGACGTTCGAAAGGAGGCTCGCCTTGCTCGTTGCAAGACTGCTGTTCCATGACGAGCTCCACCCGCTCCCCACGACCTTGGGCAAGGCTCCTGCACCCGACGCTGGAGGTGATCCCGTATAGGCATTGGCGAACTTTCGGAAGCGACCGACGGTAACCTCGAACGCATCGAGGGAAAAGTTGCTTATGTTGGCGTTGTGCTCCGGCGTTTCATCCGAATCCCCAGCAGAATACGCATCGCTCCCCGAGCCACGGCCCATGGGGAAGGTGCCGCCGGGGACAGAAACACTGTCGCAGCACGATTTGCCGTTGCAGGTGAGGCCACCTCGACAGGATGCCAACGGCCCACCCGAGTCAATGCATGCGCCATTGTAGCATCCGTCCGCGCAGTTGCTTGAACTCGTTTCCACCGAACACGACCCCGACGTACCACTGGTAATTTGACCTGTTCCGCTGCAATAGGATCCGCTGCTATGGGCATTGCTCTGGCAGAAGTTTGCGTTGCACGAGCATGTGCCGCTTACGCAAGACTGGCTCGTGCCGCACGCCGTCCCATCGGTTTGATTCGCTCCTGCCGTACACACGGAGGTCCCCGTCGAGCATGAGATCACTCCCTGTTTGCAAGGATTCGTCGGCACACACGATGTGCCCGCCGCGCAAGACGAGCACGCGCCGTTTTGACAGACTCCACCGGTACCGCATTGCGTTCCGTTGGCTGCATTGGTCGTGCTCGCCACACAGACTCGCGCGCCCGTATTGCACGCAATGGTCCCCAGCTTGCATTCGTTGTCGGTCGGCTTGCACGATGCCCCCTGTACGCAATCCGCACAGGTCCCACTTTGACAGACCTTGTTAACTCCACAAGTCGCCCCGTCGGCCAAAGCCGTTGCTGTATCCGAGCAACCCTGCGTACCGGTAGCGCAAGACGTGAGGCCCGTGTGGCATGGATTCGCGGGAATGCAGCTTACATCTGCTTGGCACTGCAGACAAACCCCCGTGTTGCAGACTCGACCGGAACCGCAACTCGTGCCACTGGCTAGGTTTGCACCACTATCTACGCATGCCGCTGTTCCCGTGTCGCACGAGGTCGAACCCTGATGACACGGATTTGTCGGCACGCAGCTCACTGCGCCTTTGCAGGTTACACAGCTGCCTGCATTGCACACCTTGTCTGTTCCGCAGCTGATTCCGTTGCTCGCCGCTGCGCCCGTATCGAGACACGACATCGTTCCCAACGTGCAGGACACGGTCCCTTTGTGGCACGCGTTTGCCGTCGGGGAGCAGCTCGCACCAGGCGTACACAAGGAACATGTTCCGTCGACACAAGCCGGTGTGGAGCCGCCGCAAGCGGCTTGACCTTCCCATGCTCCGACATTGCAAATGTACGGCGTACCCCCCTCGCACTTTTTCGACCCTTCGGCGCACGCACACTTGCCGCTCACACAGACAGGCTCCCGTCCTGTGCAGGCGCTCTGCACCTGCCACGCACCGTTGTGACAAACGGAGGGAGTAATTCCTTCGCACTTGCCGCTATCATTCAAACAGGCGGCGCAGATGCCACCGTTGCAAAGTGGTGTATTGCCAGCGCAGGACACAACGGACATCCAGTCGCCATCAATGCATTGCTGTCCGGTCGTCGAGTCACTGCATTTGCGTGCTCCCTCGACGCACTGCTCGGGGATGGCCGGAGAGCTGGAGCTGACCAGCCGAATAGTAAGCCCACCATCCGAGCCCTTTCCTCGTCCCGAGCCTCCTCCTGCAATGGGGGTCCACGTGTTGGTTGCGGCATTGAAGTCACCGGTCAAGCTCCGGTAGCCCTCTTTCTGAAAGACGATGCGCTGCGCCAACGCCTTTGGAAAGGGGAAAGACACTGTTCCGGAGTCCCCGGTGACGTATTTACTGTTTGCGCCGACGCCGTAGGTTTCGATGATCGCGCCACCGATCATATCCACAGTATTGTAATCGGCAACGGTCACCGTGATAAACTGATATTTCACCTCGTCCCGTACCATCGTGAACGCCACGGAGACTACGTCCTTTTGTGCGACCGCTTGGATGGTCCTGTCGGTGTACCCGAGCTTTTTGGCCGTAAACGAGTAGTTGCGCGCGTCGCAGCTCACGTCGCCGGAAAAGTGACCGCTCGCATCGGTGACGGTAATGTTGGTGATCGTGGGTGTGGTCTCGATTTCCACCAGCGGAATCGGCATCCCGCTCGTGCCACCAAGAGCATCTTCGACGACGGACCCCTGGAACGTCGTCTTGGTGCCAGTGCACTGCCTGCCGCTGGCCCCCCCATCGGTGCCTGACGAGCTTCCTCCCCCTCCAGACGTACCGCCCCCCCCTGACGAGTTTCCTCCCCCTCCCTTTGTATTATTAGTAGTAGTAGTAGGACCCGATGGACCCGAGCAGCCTACCAGCCCGCCAAGGAGCGCCAAGACGCAGGCTAAATGAACTGCCAGCGTCATGGGTCCCCTGGAATTCGTGCGCCCCAAGAAGGCGCGCTCCGTCGCAGCGTATTGCAAACTTCGCATCATCGACTATCCTCCTACGAGATCGAAAAACTACCCAGTTGCTGCGACGCTGTCGGAACGGCACGTCCCACTTCAAATTTGGGATGTACACGCCTCGGCAAGACTCGGCCACGGAGCGCGCTCATTGGTTTCAGCCAGCGTCCCCCGTGGAGCCGGAGGGTTGCAATTGTATGGTGATGCCGCCGGTCGTCCCACTGGCCAAACCGGTCCCTGAGATCTTTGTGAAGTAACCGCTTATCACGTCGTAGTCGCCGATCAAGGAGCCATAGCCAGTTTTTTGAACGGTCATGCGAATGGCGCCCTTGGTGTTCGCGGGAAATGGAAACGACAGCGTTCCCGAGTCATTGGTGGTGGGCCGGTCC
Source organism: uncultured delta proteobacterium (assembly GCA_903894755.1). Lineage (GTDB taxonomy): Bacteria > Myxococcota_A > Polyangia > Polyangiales > Polyangiaceae > CAITRH01. The sequence goes on along the minus strand of CAITRH010000346.1, from coordinate 894 downwards.
GTGGCGCCGACGGCAGCCGTCGTCACTTGGGCGCCTGCAAGTGGCTCGGAATTGGCCGCGTCAAGCACGGAGACGGTCACAAAGTTGTAACTGCTGTCGCGAGACATGGTGAAGACAAGATTGATCGAGGTGAGGTTTGCAGTGGCCCTCACCATTTTGTCTTCGTAGCCCATCTTCGATGCCGTTAGCGTGTAGTACTTGGCATCGCATGCGACTTCGACCTGGAACTTGCCGCTGGAGTTGCTGACAATGGAATTGCTGATCGTGGGAATGGTCTGGACCTCGACGTTGGCAATGGCGTTGCCATCAGTGTCGCCGAGAGCGTCCTCGACGATCTTGCCCTGCATGATGGTGATTTGGGACGGGTCGCAACGGCTTGGAGTGGCGGAGGCGCCTCCATCACTGGTCGATCCAGTGTTGCCGGAGTTGCCGGAGTTGCCGGAGTTGCCGGAGTTGCCTGTGCTTCCTGTGCCAGAGTTGGGGGAACAGGCGGTTGCAAAAAAGGCGACGGCGAGGAAACAGAACGGTCTCATCATGGTGTACTCCTGTGTGTTGTTGAGCAGACGTAAGGGTTGGTAAGGAAGGCGAAGCTTGGCGACTGCTGTCGGAGACAACGGTCGATGTTCAGGTGGCGAGGAGAGGGCTGAGGGACTCCCTCCGAAATACCTGTCACGTCGAGGAGCCCGTGCGTTGATGGGCAGCCCCGAAGGGGCGACACACTTCAGCCCGGGGCTGGGCCCCGGGAAACGGGTGTCGTTGGGATACGTATTTGCGAGGTGGTCCCTGACGCGGACCCGCGCGAAGACTAAAGGCTAGAGGCGAGGCGAGGCGAGGCGAGGCGAGGCGAGGCGAGGCGAGGCGAGGCGAGGCGAGGCGAGGCGAGGCGAGGCGAGG
>CAITRH010000345.1 GCA_903894755.1 uncultured delta proteobacterium | reverse complement strand
GGACGGGTCCACCGGGGGGGACGAACCGGTCGCACCGTTGGTCTCCAAATACCAGTGAAGGTCCAGCGTCGGCGGGGTCCCTGGGGTGATCTTCACCGCCACCAGCGCCCCGTTGACCGCAGTGCCCGCATCTCCCGCCGGACCTCCTCCCACGACGAAGAGCAGATCCCCTGCGTTGGCAATGGAGTTGTCCGTGTATTGACCCGAACCTCCCGTGCCTCCCGCAAGGGAAGCCAGCAAAATATCCATGGGGATGGAGTCACCGAGGATGCGCCGGATCCTGCACTGAAGATAGAATGGAACCCCCGAGTCGGGGATCGTCACGGCGCTCTTCGAGGGGAGCGCTGCCAGCGAGCTCTTGGACGTCCGACGGGTGATGTCGAAGTCCGCAAGGATGGCGCCCGTGTTGCGGTTCAACAGCACGACGTGACCGTCGCGCGTGACGAGGGCGGCGTAGCCGTGCGGCGTGAAGTGGAGCCCGAGCGGTGCCTCGTAACGACCACCGTCGGGCAAAGGGCGCAGCGACGCGAAATTGCTGCGCCAGCGTGTTCCGCCGTCCGGGGCAAAGGAGAGCACGCCGTCGGGCGTTTGGTCCCAGCCGTCGGTGACGTAAATGTTCCCTTCCTTGTCGATCTCGGGCGAGCTTCCCAGGACCCCGAAGGTGAGGTCCTCCGTGTTGGGGGTGACGCACCGGGTGCCTCCATCGGCCAGGGTGACCTCGTAGAGCTTGCAGCCGCTGGTGCGGGCGGCGATGGCGTACAGGTGGTGCGTGGCCACGGTGACAGGATTGAAAACGAGACGATCGGGCAGGACGGACCAGCCGGGCGTCGGCGCGGTCAGGGGACCGCTGCAAGGGATCCGCTCCGCGTTGGAGGCCGTGGCGTGGATGCCGGGGTAGGGAGAATTCATGTAGGGGTCGAGTTGCTGCACCTGACACCGCGGACCGCTGTCCGGTCCGAGGGCATCCCCCGTGGTGGCGTCTTGGACGGCTGCATCTCCGCGAGCGTCCACACCCGCGTCGACGACGGTCGCGTCCGTTCCCGCATCGGGCGAACTCGACGTGCTGCTACCGCTGCTGCACGAAACCAAGACCGATGCGGCCCCGGTCGCTCCAAGCAAGAGTGAAACCGCGAAACCACCGCGAGCCGTCTTCATGACCGTTGCCTCCCAAAAAGCCGCCCGTGCTCCGGTCCGATTTCCTCGGTCATCATGACGTCGTTCCAATCCGCCGGGAGCCGCCCAAACGGCAAAAGCGGGCGTAGTCTCGCGCACGCCCGTGGCGGGTGCAAGGCACGCCACCACCCGCGGCTCCTGCGCGGAAGACGTCGACGAGCATTTGCGTCTTCTTTCAAGGATTTGTTATCCATCGGCGACGCTTCGCCGCACGACAACGCATTCGGACGGGACGGAGGCAGAAGTAGGGGCGCTCTGGAACGTCCATCGGGCGGGTGCGCGTTTGGGATAGACTCACCAATGGTTCTCCGATGGAGGGCTCCGACCCCATGGACGCATCCGAAAAGACCTTTCCCCTCGCCTGGGAAGACCCGTCCTTCGCCGCTCTTCAAGAGACCTTGCCGGTCCATGCCACCATTACGCCGCACATGCTCCTGCTCGCGGACCGGGGGACCAGCCTCCCGCGCGCCTCCTTCGCCCCCGACCCGCGGGCCACCATCCCGACGCTCCCCCTCCTGCACGTCCAGTGGCCCGACTCGGCGCCTGCGGAAGACGCCTGCGAATACCAGGTGACCGGAACCCTCGGCGAAGGCGGCGTCGGACGGGTCTTCCTCGCCCGCCAACGCTCCCTCTCCCGCGATGTCGCCCTGAAGGTGCTCAAGGACCTCGCCGAATCCAGCCACGAGCAAATGCTCCTCACCGAGGCGCGGCTCATGGGGTTCCTCGACCACCCCAACATCCTACCCGTCCATACCCTCGGCCGGGACGACCAGGGACGCCCCGTCATCGTCATGAAACGCATCGGCGGGGTCCGCTGGAGCGACCTCGTTCACGACCCGGAGCACCGCGGGTGGAACCTCCTGCAAAGCACCGAAACCGACCTCCTCCACAAGAACCTGGAAATCCTCATGGTGGTCGCGGCTGCGGTGCACTTCGCCCATGGACGCGAGGTCGTCCATCGCGACCTCAAACCGGAAAACATCTTGATCGGGGAGGCCGGCGACATCTACGTCGCCGATTGGGGCATCGCCCTCCACCTGCCCTCCGAGCTTCGCTCCTCGCGGCGGTACGTCGTCGGCACTCCGGCCTACATGGCTCCGGAGATGGTCCTGGGGAACGCCGGCGACATCGACGGCCGCACGGACGTCTACCTGCTCGGAGCCATCCTCCACGAGATCCTGACGGGACACTTTCGGAACACCGGTTCGAACGTGCGCCACGTGCTCCTCGCCGCCATCCGCAACGAGCCCCCCGAGTATGGCCCCGACGTCCCCTCCCCCTTGGCCGCCATCGCCCGCAAGGCAACGTCGTTTTTTGCAAAAGACCGCTATCCCTCGGCCCTCGCGTTTCGTCAGGCCCTCGCCGAGTACTGGCGGCATCGGGGCGCCATGGCCCTCGCCCTCGCTGCGGAGAAACGCCTCGTCGACCTTCGTCTCGCCGCACAGAAGAACCCCGCGGACCGTTCTCCCCGGGATGTCCGCGACTTGATGCGCTTGATGGACGAGTGCCGCTTCGGCTTCCGCCAGGCGCTCGGAGACTGGCCGGACAACCCACAAGCCCTCGCCGGACTCCGGGCTTGTCTCGAAATGATGGTGCGCTACGAGATCGACCGGCTCGATCTGCAGGCCGCGTCGGCCCTCCTCGACGAGCTGGAACATCCCCCCGAGGAGCTCGTTGCCAAGCTCGAGCACCTGCGCCGTACCGTCGAAGCCAACACGGAGCGTGCGCGCGCGCTCGATGTGCTCCAACGGGACTTCGACGCATCCCTGTCGCTCAAGGAGCGACGGCAGTTATCTGCAGCGGTCTTCGGGGCGGTCGCACTGAGCGCCCTCTTCTTCACCGCCCTCATCTGGCTGGGCAGGATCAAGTCCGATTCCATCCTCTTGCTGGCTACCCCATTGGTGCTCCTGGCGGTGGCCTTCGCTGCATTGCGCATTCAGCGCCGGACGGTCCGCATCGTGGGTGTGTACCGCAAGGCGCTGCGGTCGCTCATACTGGGCTTGTGCATCCTTCTCTGCCATCGGGCCGAGGCGATTTGGCTCGGGATGGGCCTACGCGATATTCTGCTTACCGATTCCTACATCCTGGCGGCGTTCTTCGGCGTCTGCGCTGTCCTCATCTGGCCGCACATGGTCCGCAATGCGCTCGTCCATGTCGTTGCGGCCTGGGCCATTGCCTTCTCACCGCGACCTTTTCCCGTCTTCATCGGAAGTATGGTGCTGACCTCCGCGCTCCTCTTGCTCGCGGCGCGTTCCAACCCACACAAGCAATGAGCGCGTCCCGTTCCAACGCATGCAGTCGACGCGCGCGAGCTTCCCCTCGACTCGTTCCGCAACCGCTCAAGAAGGAGAAAATGCCACCGGCTCACCGGCAGGACGTGCAAAACACCCCTTCGACGCGACCGTCCATGTGGCAGGACGTGCAAAACACCCCTTCTATTCTTCGTTTGGGCCAGACTTGCGCATTTCGCGCGCCGCGTTATAACGCTGTTCGATGCTGAGTTTCGACATTTCCGAGGCAGACCAAAAGGAACTTGGGCACCTGCCAGCGTCACAAAATAACTTATCGTTTTATCCCAGCGGTTGCGCTAACCAGCATGGCTCATGTTGGATGACTTAACGCAGAGGTACCTGGCATTGGTTTCCGTGCTCGATGAGCGGTCGCTCCGCCTGTGGGCTGGAGC
>CAITRH010000344.1 GCA_903894755.1 uncultured delta proteobacterium | reverse complement strand
TGTGGGTTGACGACGTTGACACGCACGTTCCACTGCTCCACTCGCACGCGGCGGCGCCCAAGAAGAGGCATGTTGCGCAGCCGGCTGATGGCAAGCAGCCGTCCCAGCCGCTGGCAACGCCCACTGCGCCCACTGCGCCCACTGCGCCCAAGGCGCCCGAGGCGCCCGCTGCTCCAACGACCCCGGAGAACCACACGGGATAGGCTGCTAGCTCGAGGTGCACGCCCATACTCGCAGGTCAAGCGATAAATCCATCGTTCCCGCCGTCGGTTCCTCCGATCGGCTCGTAACCCATGGACATAATATGGAAGCTCCGCGTCCTACGCGCCTTTGCGCCCGACACCGTTCAGGATATGCCTTGCCCGCGCCCCTCGGAAAAGCGATACTTTTGCCCGATGTTTCGCAGTGCTGGGCCCATTGTGTCGATGCCGCGTCCCCTGCGCGGAGGACGGGGCGAAGGTCGCGAAGGACGGCGTTGTCTACTACTTCTGCAAGGACGGCGCCTGGAGCAAGATCGGCGGCAAATAGGACGGAGCGGACGGCAACAAGAAAGACGGAGCGGCCGTGGACAAGGGGAAGTAGTGCGAGCCCGTGGCGTCGACGACGGCGCGCGAGCAGGGGACGCGCGCCTCGTCGACCGCCACATGCGGTGGTTGCGGTAGGTGGGCCGCGAACACCAGCCGGGGAGGAGCGTCCGCGAGCATGAACGCATGGGAGTCCGGGGCCAGCGTCTCGTCTGGCTCGGCTCGCGATCATGTGTGCCTCATGGAAGCCGAGAAGATTTGTTCGTTTGGGGGGGACCTCCCAGCGGGCTTGTTCATGCGCGCAGACCGGGACATACGGCGACCCATGGGGTCATGGCCCGCGCCCTCGCGGAGGGGATCCTTTGGCTGGACCAGGCGTACCAGGCGTGTTGATCTTCCTTGACCGCTGGGATCACCTGCTGGTGGAGCTCTTGTACGGCGGCGAACGAGTCGACGCGGCCACGGTTTTGATGGTGGCGCTTTCGCTCGTTGGGGGCGGGTGGGCCATGTTGGGCCTTGTGCCTCTGGCCGTGTCGCGCAGGACCCGTCGGTTTGCGTGTTTCGTGTTCGGGGTGCTTGCCGTGCAGGCCACTCTGGTGTGGGGGCTCAAGGCGTCGATAGCCCGGGTCCGTCCTTGGAAAGCGCTGGGGCTTCATCCGACTTGGACAGCTCCTCAGGACTTCTCGTTTCCAAGCGGTCATGCGACGGGGAGTTTTGCGTTTGCGAGTTTTGCGGCGGTCGTGCTCCTAGCGACGCGTCGTGGTGGGGCGCGGATCGGGTCGCTCGCGCTCTTTGCTGTTGCGACGCTGGTTGCGTACTCACGCATCCACCTTGGGGCTCACTGGCCTTCCGATGTGGTCGCGGGCGCGGTCTTGGGGACTCTCGTCGGGACCGTGGGAGCAAGGGCCTATCTCGATGCGGTTTAGGTCTCGTCCACAATCTCCCTGAGCTCCCCGCAAAAGGCTTCCGCACGGATAGCGAGTGTCCCCAGTGCCGTCCCTTCGCGCAGCCCATCGAGCAACTCCGCTGCCGCGTCTTCCAGTGTGTGCAGGCCCGCATGCGCCACGATCACCTTCGCTGTTTGCAGCGCGCGCTCGAAGCCCGTGCTGTCGCCCGCGGCGAGGGTCCCTTGGAGTTGCGGAAGGACGGTACGCGTGCTTGCCACCAGCGCCATCACCAACGCAACTGCGTGTTCCGGGCCCGCAACGCTGGAAAAGTGCGTAAGGGCCTGCGTGCGCAGGACTCTCTCTGGTTTCAGGGGGTCGACCGCTGCGGACAACAACGTGGCAGCACGGGGACGGTAGCGCGCGAGGACCTTGCCAATTTCAATGCGACGAATGGGTTTGGTGAGGTAGCCATCCATGCCCGCCGCGTAGCCTCTCTGGATATCGTCGGACAAAGCGCTCGCAGACATCGCCACGATGGGAACGCGAATTCCTAGCGCGCGGATCCTCCTGGTCGCCTCGATCCCATCGAGCTCGGGCATCTGAACATCCATAAACACCAGGTCGTACGCCTGCCCCTGCACCGCTTCGACGGCTTGCAACCCATTTCGCACTACATCGCAGACAACCGACGGAAACGACCGCAACATCGCCCGCGCAAGAAGAATGTTCATCTCGACATCCTCGGCCAGCAGCACGCGCATGGGAGCAGTCGGAGCAGTAGACCGTTCGTCCCCAGGACTCTCGTCCTTTTGCAGCAGCTCGTTGACCGCTCTGGCCAGCCGATAGAACGTGATGGGTTTGGGAAGCGTGCGATCGAAGGCGTTGTCTCGCACCTCACCCGGGACCAGCGCCAAAATCTTCACGCGCGGGTAAAGATCACGCAGAAGGACTGCAAGGCTCGATGCCGTGGGTGAAAACCGGTTCCAATCGAGGATCACCAGGTCGACAGCACCAGCGTTTCCCAGGCAATGTTCGATCACACGGACAGCGCGGTCCATGTTTGCCGGGGCAACCACCTGGGCACCTGCATCGGTAAAGCCTCGTCGAAAAGATTCCACGAGGTCAGCCTCGGCAAGCAGCAGGAGCACGCGTTTGCCATGGAACGAAAAGCGGAGCTCTTTGCGCGTCGCTGGCCTCAGTGCCAGATGCACATGAAAGGTCGTTCCTTGACCAAGCTGGCTCTCGACGTCAATGTCCCCCCCTATCATCCGCGCAAGCGAACGGGACAAGAAAAGTCCAAGGCCCGAGCCTCCAAAATGCGACGAGTGCGCCTGACGAAACGGCGCAAACAGCTTGGGAACCATCTCTGGGCGGATTCCTATCCCCGTATCTTCAACAGAGATGGTCACATGCCCTCCCTGTCCAACTTGTGGCGATAGCTTGAGGCGGATACTCCCGTGCTCCGTGAACTTCGTGGCGTTGCCGAGAAGGTTCACAAAGATCTGTTTGATCCGGACCGGGTCGCCAAACACGAGGCTGGGAAGCTCCGGGAGGTCGAACCCAAGCTCGACTCCCTTCTTCACCCGAGTCGACACAATGACCAGGGACTCGAGAAGAACCTCTTCAAGGTCCACTTCTTCCTGCCCTAGATTGAGCTGGCCAGCCTCGATCTTGGAGACGTCAAGGACATCGTCGATGAGCGACAACAGATGCCGTGCCGAGATGTCGGCGTTGTCAAGGAATGCCTTCTGTTGGTCCGTCAGTGGGGTCCCGCGCACCAGTTCGAGAAAGCCAAGGACCGAATTGAGCGGAGTGCGGATTTCATGGCTCATCGAGGCAAGGAAATTCTTCTCCGCATCGAGCGCCTGCTTGAGAGCCCCTTCGACACGTATCCGATCGCTGATGTCCCGAGCGTTGATCAGGAGGACTGGGTCGCCAGTGGCCGGATCGAGCCCCCGAACCACATCGATGCCGTGCCACGTGGGCCCCTCGAGGCAACAGAGCTCCACCTGCGCGCTGTAGACTTGACCGTCGAGCGCCAACGTCCGGGCTTTGGCGGCTTCTTCGGGAGACTGGAAGAGTGCGGCGAAGTCGTCGCGTTGGATGTCGGGGTCGAGTTTGCCGAAGGTGCGAAGGGCAGCTGGGTTTCGCATCACGGCAACACCGTCGAGACGGTGCATGGCAATGCGCAGACTGGTGTGGCGCATCGCTTCGACCCCACGCAGACTCGAGACATCGACGTCGGTGGCGCTGAGCCGCGCTTCGTGGAGGCTTGCAAGGTCGCCGGACGGGAGCACCAACCCGACCCGGGTGACCAAGACCGTGACCGGTTTGCCTTTGGGATAGAGGGTCCACTGCTCTTTGAGGACCTGTCCCTTGGAAAGCTCGCGCATTGCGACTTCCATGCGGGTGACTGCAGACTCGGACATGTCGTCGAAGCGTCGGCTCTGGAACTCCTCGAGACTTTCCGAGGACCAGAAATCAAGGGCCGCCGCATTCGCCCACACCATGCGTCGCCGACCTAGATCGAAGGCCCAGACCGGCGTGGCGAGCCACTCGAACAGCGGCAGGTCGGCGTAGGCGAGGAGAGGCTCCATCAGGGAAACTTACCCGAGCGCAGTGCGGGCGGCAGCGAGCACTTCGACGACGGAAGGACGCGACGCAACGTGCTCGAACCACTTTGCAAACTTTGGCGTTTGCGACGGCAGCAAAGGCTTTCCGTAGGCGGCCGTGAGAGGTGCGACGTACGTGTAACTGAGACAGAAGGACGCGTCGCAGAGGTAAAATTGCTCGCCTAGGAAATAGGGGTTGGGCTCGATGCTGCGTTCGAGGGTTGTCAGTAGCTCGGCGAGCTTGTCGACCTCGGCGATCATGGCGGGGTCTTCTCGTCGGGAGGCAATCCCGAGGTAGAGCATGGTCAGCTGTGGACCAAGATAGAGGTCGTGGAAGCGAGAGAGCCACCGGGAGCGCGCTCGGGTTCGAGGGTCCTTGGGAAGAAGCGGCGGTGTGGGGAAACGATCTTCGAGGTACTCAACGATGACCTCGCTCTCGCCAAGGCGAAAGTCGCCGTCGAGCAGCAAAGGGACCTTCCCGAGTGGGTTTACAGCAAGGAATTCAGCGGAACGGGTGGAACCTCCAGGAAGCGGGGGAAGGTCGAAAGGGAGCCCTTTTTCGAGCAGGGCGATCTGCACCTTGGCGCAGTAGTGGCTGACGGGAACGCGGTAGAGTGTGATCATCGGTAGCGTTATCGCCGCTCACGGACCTGAGGGCAAATGAGATCGGCTACGGCTACTCTTCTCCGGCCCCAGCCAGCGCTTCAGTTCTTGGGCGCAATCCATCCCCCGAAGGCCTCTTCGAGCGCCATCGCCACCGCGATCGTCAGGTGGTCGTTGCCATGTCTTGCCGCCACCTGCACCCCTAGTAGCTCGCGGCGGAAGTCCTTGGACACTCACGACCTGCTACCCAGGGTTGCCCACCCTG
>CAITRH010000343.1 GCA_903894755.1 uncultured delta proteobacterium | reverse complement strand
TGCACCACTGTTCCGAGCCCCCTCTCTCGAAGACGATCGTCCTTGCCCGCATGGGCAAGGAGGATGTCGAGGGAGAGGGGGTTGGGGGTGAGGTCTACGCGACATTGGGGCGCGGAAGCGGTAGATCGGACCTGCGGTTCTCAAAGTAGGTTTGGTTTAGCTCTGCGTCGCTCGCGACGCTTTTCGGCGAGGCTCGCGCTAGGCTCCGCGTCATCCATGTTGCCCGATCAGCTCCTCGAGCTTCTGTCTTCCGTGCAGGCTGGTACCACGAGCCCGAAGGACGCCCAGGCCGCGCTCAAGGACCTCCCCTTTGCCGACCTTGGATACGCCTCCATAGATCACCACCGCGCGCTTCGCCAAGGGGTCCCCGAGGTGATCTTTGGCCAGGGCAAGACCACCGACCAGATCGTTGGCATCACCCAGGAGCTCTCACGCGGGGGCAACAACGTGCTGATCACCAGGCTCGAGGCGACCAAGGCCGATCTGGTCATTCGCTCCCTTCCCGGGCTTCGCTACGCCGAGCTCGCCCGTGTGGCCACCCTCGAGCAGGAGCCGATTCCGCCTCTCGGGAGCCATCCCGTGGCCCTCGTAAGCGCCGGCACAGGCGACCTGCCCGTGGCCGAAGAGTGCGCCGAAACCCTCCGGATGCTCGGGGTCGCTTGCGAGCGCATCTACGACGTGGGCGTGGCGGGGATCCATCGCCTGCTCGGGAAGCGTCAGAAGCTCGAGTCCTGCTCCGTGGTGATCGTCGTGGCCGGAATGGAAGGGGCCCTGGCAAGCGCGGTAGGCGGATTGGTCCAGGTCCCGGTGATCGCGGTGCCTACGTCAGTGGGATACGGAGCGGCGCTCCAGGGGTTCACGGCACTCGCCTGCATGCTCACGAGCTGCGCCTCGGGGGTGACGGTCTGCAACATCGACAACGGCTTTGGGGCCGCGTTCGCAACAGCCCGCATCCTACGCGCCAGGGACCGCTATTAGACTTGCCATGCACGACCATCCGCACCACCACGACCATCCGCAGGACCACCCGCAACCTTGCGCGCCTCTCCATGCCGGTGCGGCGGTCGGTTCGGTTCTGTTCTTCGATGCCCCGAGTGGCCTTGCCGGTGACATGATCGTCGCCGCGCTGGTGGACCTTGGGGTTCCCGAGTCCGTGGTGTCCGAGAGCGTCATGGCGCTTGGTCTGGACGGGTTTCACTTTCATTTCGGCGCCCGTGTCGACTCGGGCATCCGGGCGACGTCGTTCGAGGTGCACGTAGACGTTCCCCAACCGCCTCGCTCGTACGCTGCGGTTCGGACGCTTCTTGCCGAGGCGCCTCTTGCGGTTCCTGTACGTGCTCGGGCCGAACGGGTGTTCCTTCGGCTGGCCGAAGCGGAGGCCAAGGTCCACGGGGTGGCACTCGACGACGTGCACTTTCACGAGGTGGGTTCGGTGGATGCGCTCGTGGACATCGTGGGAGCCTGCGCTGCGATGGCCTACCTGGATCCTGCAAGCGTTTATGTTTCGCCGCTTCCGATGGGACGAGGGTTCGTACGTGCGGATCATGGCAGGTTGCCCTTGCCGGCTCCCGCGACCGTGGAGTGCCTTGCGGGGTTTGAAACCGTCGACGGTGGAATGGACTTCGAGTTCGTGACGCCTACCGGTGCGGCGCTGGTGGGAGCCCTCGCCCAGGGCTCACGACGTTGGCCTTCGATGCGTCCGTCACGGAGCGGCTGGGGAGCGGGGAGCGCCGACCTTGAAGATCGCCCGAACCTACTGCGTGCGGTGCTGGGGGAGAGCGAGGAGAGCGAGTTTGCGTGTCGGCGTGCGAGCCACGCGGTGGTGGAAGCGAATATCGACGATGCGACCGGCGAGCTCGTTGGACATGCGATGGAGGCGCTTCTTACTGCGGGGGCGGTGGACGTGTGGGCGACGCCGAGCACGATGAAGAAGGGGCGACCGGGGCTGACGTTGAGTGCGCTGGCGTTGCTCGCACATGCCGACACGGTGGCTGCGGTGTTTCTTCGTGAGACCCCGTCGATTGGCGTGCGGCGCTACGAGGTGACGCGTGTAGAGCGACCGCGACGCATGGTCACGGTGGCGACGCCGTACGGGGCTATCGCGGTGAAGGTGTCGGAGGGGCCGTTTGGTCCTCCGCAGGAGAAGCCTGAATTCGACGCATGTGTGGAGGCAGCTCGAAGGCACGGGGTGCCGGTGCGTGAGGTGTTGCGAGCGGTCCTTGCGGCTGGCACGTCCAGAACGATGGCTCCACCACGCTAAACCAAACCCATCTTGAAAACCGCAGGTCCGAACCGCGCCATCCGAGGGTGCACCTTCACCTGGGCATATCCGGAGGCTTGCCCATCTCCCAGAAAAAGTACGTACGATCCTCCGTCACGATAGCCTACACATCGAACGGTTCGAGCCCCACAGTTGCAGGGGGAAGGACCTTTGCGGCGACGTTCATGCAGGCGAGCATTCCCCCGCAGGGGGCCTGTGTCAAGGACCCCCGAAGCCGCTCCGTGACGGACACATGGACCATCAGTCCTCGCCAGTACTGTTTGTGGCTGCATGACGACAACCTTCGGCACTTCCAAGCCGGGCGGACGACGACGAGCATGACGGTGCAGACGCCCTGTCCGTTGCAATCCGTTGCAATAGAAGATCCGTTGACGCTAGATCGGTCACCATCAGGTCGAAATCAAGGTCCAGGCTCTGCTTCACCACCTGCGTGGCAGTGAGAAGCCGAGCCCCGACAGGTTGGGCCTTCCCAAATTGCGCCAGTACCTCCACGGCCTCGACACTGCCTCTCCCTCGACTCGCTGGCCATGTTCCTACTTTACTTAGACGCTCGGTGCGCTCGAAGACACGCGCGATTGTACCTAACCCCATGAGGGACGATCTCACGCGTCGTCTACGGCGCCGCCTCGTCAGCGGCTAAACCAAACCCATCTTGAAAACCGCAGGTTCCGAGCCGCGGACCTCACCCCCCCAGCCCCCCTCTCCCTCGACATTTTCCTTGCCCATGCGGGCAAGTAAAATCGTCTTCGAGCGAG
>CAITRH010000342.1 GCA_903894755.1 uncultured delta proteobacterium | reverse complement strand
GGGAGGAGAGCCGCGGTTCCCCCCTCGCTCGAAGACAATCTTGCTTGCCCGAATGGGCAAGCAGAATGTCGAGGGAGAGGGGGGTTGGGGGGTGAGGTCTGCGCGAGCGGGAAAGTTGCGGTTTTCAAGATAAGTTTGGTTTAATCAACTCCGGCGTAGTCGCTGCCGGTGCGGTCGACGCTGCCGGCGTAGTCGCTGCCGGTGCGGTCGCCGCTGTCGGCGTAATCGCTGCCGGCGTGGTCGCTGCTGCCGACGTGGTTGCTGCTGCCGGCGCGGGTGGGCCGACCTTGGCCCGTCGCGTGGCGCGGGCGGAGGCATCGGCCTTCATTCGAAGAAGCTCGGTGGTGAGCGACTCGAGGAAACGGGTTCCTTGGAGCTTCTTGGCTCGCTCGGAACGTTTCGCGCGGGTCGAAATGTAGTGGCGCAAACGGGACATGATGTCGTTCCAGTCGAGCTCGGCCTCTTCGCCGAGGTCGATATGGCCGCTCTTGTCACCGCGGGTTCGGAGTAGCGCAGCGTTGGCTTGGTCGCTCGCGTCGATGGAGACGGCAAAGGAGGGGACCCAATTGGCCGGCATTTCAATCGAGGTCAGCGTCGCCACGCTCGAGGGGGTAGAGAGCGCCGTGACGGCACTTCGGCAGTGGGCGTTTTCGTCCACCACACGCTCGTCGACATGCGCCAGACCATCTGGAAACGCTGCATCACGCACAGCCGTAGCGGCCTCGATATTGGGGCCGGTCCGTCGGCGCGCGTCGATATCAAGGTAATAGAAAATGCGGCGTAACCAGGTATCGACCAGATCGTCGGTCTCGTCGGCCAGCGTGATGGCGGCAAGGCGCGCTGCATTGGCGCTGCTCTTGCCGTCGACGTGCGTCTGAAGGTGGCCGATGATCACATCGAGCTCGCCGATGTAGGCGTCGAGGGAGGGTTCGGTCCCCTCCTTTAATAGCCGTTCGGCGAGAGCTGCTCGCACGTCGCGAGCAATTTTGAGTTTCTGTGGACGAGAGATCTTTGCCAGGGTCGCCATACCGTCGTCTCGATCGTTCGGAATGAAGTCGCACGTTCCGCGTGATTCGACAAGGTTATCCGAACCGCTCGGTGCGCGTCAACAAAAAGAAGCCACTGCAACGCAAAATCGAGAATGCCTCGGTGCGTCCCCGGCCATCGGACGCAATCGGTGCAAAGCGGGACTGAACTCGCAGCCCGATGGGCCACCGAGGCTCGGAACGGTCCGAAGAGACTGCGCCTCATAGGCCCGCGGTGTCCGGAACGGTCCTAAGGGACGGCGCCTCATAGGCCCGCGGTGTCCGGAACGGTCCGAAGGGACGGCGCCCCATAGGCCCGCGGTGTCCGGAACGGTCCGAAGAGACTGCGCCTCATAGGCCCGCGGTGTCCGGAACGGTCCGAAGGGACTTGGCCCCATAGGCCCACCGGTGTCCGGAACGGTCCGAAGGGACTTGGCCCATAGGCCCACCGGTGTCCGGAACAGTCCGAGGGGACGGCGTCCCTTGGCCCGAGGTGTCCGGAACGGTCCGAGGGGACGGCGCCCCATAGGCCCACGGTGTCCGGAACGGTCCGAGGGGATCAACGCGTGGGGTCCGTTCCATCGAAGGGAAAAACTGGGGAGCTCCCGGCGTCGTCCTCGGGGTATGCTCCCGAGGACGTGGAATCACCCCCTCAAAGCCCGCCGTTGCCTCCGGATGTTCCCAGTGGCGGAGGGCCGAAGCGGAGGCGCATGGTCAACATGCCGCACTTGGCCAGGAAGGGGGTTAGGGAGGTCGTGACGTGCATGCCCGAAGCGGAAACGCGGGCGGTCTTGGATGGGCTGCCTCCGGAGTTCGTTCGCCACATGGCCTCTTCGCAGCGTATTTCTTTCGTCGCGACTACTTGCGCGTGCACGACCCCACTGGGTATGCCATGATCGAAGCGGTTCTTACGTTCTTGGAGGCGTCATGAGCAAGCCGGCGAACTACGAGAGGTTGGAAGAGTTATATCTCCGTGCGCTTGACCTGCAAATTGCTGGTAAGCTTACGAAGTTTGCATTCCGAGAGATCCTTTCGGAAACCATCGATGCGTCCGGCGACGACTTTCACGGCATTGGCGACTTCGCGACCATGGCCGAGGACGAGAGCTGGCTCGACGGCCTCTGGACCGTGACGAGCGCGAGCCTCGAAGCCGAGGAGTCCCACGCCGCCGAGTAGCTCACCTTCGGCCGTGGTGTTGACACTTGCCGGAAGCTTCCGTCACCTCGTAGAGAGGGGACAGGTTTCTAGCGCATGCTTTTCAATTCCCCCCTCTACGGTGTTTTCCTCGTTTCGGCGTTCGTGCTCTTCTGGCTCCTTCGGACCCGGCACTTGGCTCGAGGCCTATTTCTGGTCGCCGCCAGCTACGGCTTCTACTTCTACGGCACCTGGGACATCTCTCGCGACCAAGCGATACCGACCAGTCCCCTGGTGTGGGCGTCCCTCTGTCTTGCGATCATTTTCCTGGGAAGCACCCTCGACTTCTTCATTGGACGCGCCCTGGGAAAGACCCAGTCGCCGCCGGCCCGCAAAGCGCTTCTTCTGGTATCGATAGGCTACTACCTGGGGGTTCTGGCGCTTTTCAAGTATTTCAACTTTGCGGCGGATTCCTTTTCATCGGCCGCGCAGGCGCTCGGGCTGCGGGTGAACCCGGTGCATCTGCGGTTGGTGCTCCCCTTTGGTATCTCGTTTTTCACATTCGAGACCATGAGTTACACGATCGACGTGTACCGACGCGAGCTCGAGCCCTCCAATCGTTACGTCGACTACCTGCTTTTCGTTTGTTTCTTCCCGCATCTCGTGGCCGGTCCGATCGTGCGTCCCCGCAGCATGCTTCCGCAGCTTGCGGCGCCGCCGAGGTTCGATCCGGAGGAGCAGGCGCAGGGGTTGTGGCTCATCGCGACGGGGCTTGCGAAGAAGATGATTCTTGGCGACCTGCTGGCGGTGAATCTCGTGGCCAGGGTATTCGAGAACCCAGAGCGGTATTCGTCGGTCGAAGTGCTTTTTGCGGTCTACGGGTATGCGGTGCAGATCTATGCGGACTTCTCGGGATACACCGATGTGGCATTGGGGAGCGCCCTCTTGTTTGGCTATCGGCTTCCTAAGAACTTCGACTCGCCCTACACGGCGATGGATCTGCAGGACTTTTGGCGTCGCTGGCATGTGTCCTTGAGCAGCTGGCTTCGGGATTATTTGTACATTCCGCTTGGCGGGTCGCGTGAGGGGGGATGGCGCACCTATCGGAACCTGATGATCACGATGCTTCTCGGGGGGCTTTGGCACGGCGCGAGCTGGAACTTCGTGCTTTGGGGGGCGCTCCATGGGGCGGGACTTGCGGCGACACGGGCGTGGCAAAGGTGGCGAGGGCGTGATGAGGGGAGTCGCGGTCTTTTGGGGCGGATGCTCGGGGTGACGGCGACCTTTCATTTCGTCTGTTTGGCGTGGGTATTCTTTCGAGCGCCGAGTTTTTCCCACGCGGTTCTGATGCTTCGTCAGTTGGTGTCGCTCTCGGGCGGAACCACCGTGTTGACCGCACAGGTGCTGGTGCTCATCGGGGTGGGGCTTTCGATGCAGTGGGTCCCGTCCGGGCTTGGAAAGCAGTTCGCGAGGCTCCCGTCTGTGGCCCAAGGGGCGGTGCTTGCGGCGTTTGCGATCGTGCTCCACCTGGTCTCGCGGGTAGCGCCGCAGCCTTTTGTTTACGGTCAGTTCTAACGGGCCCTAGCATTTTGGACGGAATGTCTTATATGACAGACATTACCGCCCCAGGAGGGCACAGGAGACAGCATGCCGAAGGTTTTTGACGACAACTCACGCTCCATCGGGGGCACGCCGCTCATTCGGCTCAACAGGCTCACCAAAGGCGCTGGGGCGACCGTGTACGCGAAGGTCGAGGGGAGGAATCCCGCGTACTCGGTCAAGTGCCGCATCGGGGCTTCGATGGTTTGGGATGCCGAAGCGCGTGGATGGCTTGGGCCTGGAAAAGCGATCGTGGAGGCCACGAGTGGAAACACGGGGATTGCGTTGGCGTTTGCAGCAGCCTCGCGGGGATACGACTGCATTTTGACGATGCCCGAGACGATGAGCCTCGAGCGCAGGAAGGTGCTTGTGGCGTTTGGGGCGCAGCTTGTGTTGACCCAGGGGGCGCTTGGGATGAAGGGGGCGATCGCCAAGGCCGAAGAAATCGTGGCCAAGGATCCGGCGCACTACCACTTGATGCGTCAGTTCGAGAATCCGGCGAACCCAAAGGTCCATGAAGAGACGACGGGGCCGGAAATATGGGACGACACGGACGGAGCCGTTGACGTAATTGTGTCTGGGGTGGGCACGGGCGGGACCCTCACTGGGGTGAGTCGATTCCTGAAGAACACCAAAGGGAAGGCGATCACGAGCGTGGCGGTGGAGCCGTCGCATTCGCCAGTCATCACGCAAACCTTAGCGGGGCAGGAGGTCAAACCTGCGCCTCACAAGATCCAGGGGATTGGCGCGGGGTTTGTTCCGAAGAACCTCGATTTGTCGCTGGTGGATCGGGTGGAACTCGTGACGAACGACGAGTCCATCGCGATGGCGCGCCGTCTTGCTCGAGAAGAGGGACTGCTCAGCGGGGTTTCCTGCGGAGCGGCGACGGTGGTTGCGGTGCGTTTGGCCTTCGACCCAGCGCTTGAAGGCAAGACCATTGTGGTAATACTTCCTGACTCAGGAGAGCGTTACCTGTCGGGGCCACTTTTCGAGGGGGTCTTTGACGGGCTCGACAACGCGTCTGCGGCGTCCCCCGCACGCGCCTGATCTTCCTATTAAACCAAACTCCCGTCGTCGCGTGCAATCGCCCAGGTGCTATGCTGAGGGCATGGCCGATGATGTCATGTCTCTCATCCCCGCGCTGCTCCGAGAAATCCGCGACGAGATCCGCGCCACCAACACGCGCCTCGACGGGCTCACCGAGCGGGTCGACGGGCTCAGCGAGCGGGTCGACGCGAACACGCGAGAGCTGATTCGCCACGCGACAGCCATCGTCGAACTTGAGAAGGGGCAGCGCGAGATCCTCGCAGAGCTAAGGCTGCATTCTCGTATCCTCGAGGGGCATTCTCAGACGCTCAAGGAGCACACTGCGGCTCTATCTCTCCTCATTCGCAAGAGCGACGAACAGAGCGCCCGCATCGACAACGTGCTCTTAGGGGTCCCTGGAGAGACGATGCGGGACATGCAGCGCCGCATCCGGGCGCTCGAGCAGAAGGTGGGCATCGCGGCGTGAAGGTGTAGTTCCTTACGTTTTTTCCAAGACCCGTACTAAGGTCGGCGCATGGTGTTCGACCGCGCGAGAGTACGTCACATTGCCAAGTTGGCGTCGCTGTCTCTGAGCGACGCCGAGGCAGATCGTTTCACCTCGGAACTTGCCGCCATTGTCGGGTATGTCGAAGAGCTCAATACGCTCGACACGACCGATGTGCCCCCCACGGCCGATGTTCAGCTTGGACTGGCACAATGGCGGAGCGATACGCTCGAAGCGGGCCTATCGCGCGACGAGGTTCTTGCCCAGGCCCCGGAGGTCGAACACGACGGCTTTGCCGTGCCGACCTTCGTAGAGACCTGAGGAGAACTGAGATGCTTTCAACTGTCATCGCAATAGCCGAGCAGGTCCGGACCGGACAGCGCAAAGCCGTGGAAGTAGCCGAGGAATCCCTTCGCGCCATCGACACGCTCGACCACGAGCTCCACGCATTTCTGGCGGTTGCTGCCGAGCCGATGATCCAGCAGGCGCGTCTTGTGGACCAGGCCCGCGAACGAGGCGAGCCTCTTGGACTTCTTGCAGGGGTTCCTGTGGCCATCAAGGACGCCATCTGCACGCGTGGGTTGGTGTCGACTGCGGGTTCGAAGATCCTGAGTGGGTATGTTCCGCCTTACGACGCGACGGTGATCACCAAGCTTCGGGCGGCGGGGGCGGTGTTCCCTGGCAAGACCAACATGGATGAATTTGCCATGGGGTCCTCCAATGAGAACAGCGCCTATGGACCGGCGCGCAATCCTTGGGACTGCGCTCGGGTTCCCGGTGGCTCGTCGGGCGGGAGTGCGGTAGCCGTGGCAGCGCGGATGGCTCCTGCGGCGCTGGGCAGCGACACGGGCGGTTCCATTCGTCAGCCGGCCTCACTGACTGGGACCGTCGGGGTGAAACCAACCTATGGCCGTGTATCTCGGTTTGGACTGATTGCGTTTGCGTCCAGTCTGGACCAGATCGGTCCCTTTGCGACCGACGTACGCGGTGCGGCACGTGTGTTGTCGGTGATAGCGGGCAAAGATCCGCGCGATGCAACCTCCCTTGACGTGCCGGTAGACGACTACGAGGCTGCGTGTGGGAAGAGCATAAGAGGGCTAAGGATTGGAGTTCCTGAGGAGTACTTTGCGCAGGGGCTCGATCCGGAGGTGGAGGCAAGTGTACGCGCGGCCATTGCGTCGCTTGAAGACGATGGATGTGTGGTGAAGCCGGTGAAGCTTCCTCACACCCGCTATGCTGTGGCCACGTACTATGTGCTAGCGACTGCGGAAGCGTCGAGCAACCTGGCTCGTTTCGACGGGGTTCGGTACGGGCTGCGGGTACGGGAGGCGCACGATGACCTGCGCGCGATGTACGGCAAGACGCGCGATGCTGGGTTCGGGGCCGAGGTGAAACGTCGCATTTTGCTGGGGACCTTTGTGTTGTCAGCGGGGTATTACGACGCGTACTATCTAAAGGCGCAGAGGGTACGGACGCTTCTTCGGCGAGATTTCGAAGCGGCGTTTGGAGATGTGGACGCGATCTGTTCACCGACGTCGCCGACGCCCGCGTGGAAGCTTGGGGAGAAGATGGCGGACCCACTGGCGATGTACCTGAGCGACGTGTACACGCTTCCTGCGAGTCTTGCGGGGATTGCAGCGATGTCGGTGCCATGTGCGCCGACGCGCGGGGGGCTTCCAGTGGGTCTACAGATCATGGCGCCGGCGTTAAGGGAATCGACCTGTTTTTCCCTTGCTGCGGCATGGGAGGCGCGGTTGCCGACGCAGCTGCCGCCTTTGGGATTCGAACGATGACAGCAATGGAACAATTGCGAAGTACGACGCGCGAGGCGCATCGAAGCATTGAGGGCCTTGTGTTTGCGCAGGCACTGATGCGAGGGACCGTATCGAGGCAGGCGTACATAGGGCAGCTCGAGGCGTACCGTCGGGTACACGTTGCAGTGGAAGAGGCGCTGGAGCGGTCGCGCGACCAACTTGTGCGGAGCGTATACAGCCCGTCGATGCGGCGTTCGGGCGACGTAGCGTTGGATCTGCAGGCACTTGGGGGGACTGGGGCGCTTCCAACGGAGGTCGAGGAGGTTGTGTCGCGCGTTGAGGCGCGGGTAGCTGGCGACGCGGGAGCCGGGTTGCTTGGGCGGCTGTATGTTCTCGAGGGGTCGCGGCGCGGCGGGCTGATTTTGCGACGGTGTGTACAGGAGCCTTTGGGACTTTCCGATGGGGAGCTCAAGTACTTTACTGGGTATGGCGAGGGGACGTCGCAGGCGCTGGATGGCTTTACCGAGCGGATGAATGCAGCGTTGAGCGGAGCGCTTGACGAAGCCGCGGCCATCGAGGGGGCGCAGAGGATGTTTGCGGACGTAGCGGAGATACTGCGGACGCTTGGGGATTGTAAGCTTGCGGCTTAAACCAAACCTATCTTGAAAACCGCAGGTCCGAACCTGCGGGTTTCGAGATGGGGTTGGACGCCACGTTTTGCATGCGGCGCTGCACGGTGCGCAGTCCAATAGATAGCCGCTGGGCAGCGCAGAGAAGAGCAGCGAAGGGCGGCGCTTTTGGTTAAGAACGAGGAAGGCCAATGAATCTGACGGTCCGCATGATTGCATCGATGCTCAATGTTACTGAGCGCAAGGTTTTACGATGGATCCGCCAGGACGGGCTGCCGGCACATCGGGTGGCCGACGACTTTCGGTTTCACCGGGAAGAGGTGATGCAATGGGCGACGGAGCATGGAATAGACCTCGCTGTCCCAGAGATGCCGCCATCGATCCCAGGAGTTACAGTTGCGCCACGTCTTGCCGGGTCGCTGGAAGCTGGGGGGGTCTATTACGATGTCCCAGCGGCGAGCCGAGACGAGATGTTGCGTCAAGTGGTATTGCACATGCCTTTGGTGGACGACCTGGATCGGGACATGCTGTTTGAAGTGCTTTTGGCTCGCGAGGCACTTGGTTCTACGGGGATTGGCGACGGCATTGCCATTCCCCACGTAAGGAACCCCGTTGTGTTGAATGTCACGCGTCCCTCCATCACGCTTTGTTTCCTGGCGACGCCTGTAGAATTCGGTGCTATTGACAATCGTCCGGTGCACACAGTGTTTTCGATGGTAAGCCCACACATAGGGGCGCATCTGTACCTCCTTTCGTGTCTATCGTCAGCGCTGCACGACGCGCGGTTCAAGGACGCGATAGTGAGCAGGGCGCCTCGTGACGAGGTGATCGCAGAGGCGCGCAGGGTGGACGGGCAGCTACGTCCGCCGAGGGCGTGATGCCGTGAGTTATTGCATGATGGGTCGAACCAGAGCGGACGCTTTGAAGGACAAGGGCTTACGGTGACGCAGTTCGGAGTTGTCTTTTTTGCTTTTGGAGTGGGTGCAATTGCGCCGCTGCTTGCGTGGCGTTCAAACCGTATTGCATCAGCAAGCGGTGCGGTTTCAGCGGTTGCGGGAGGTGTTTTGGGGCTGGTGTTGGCGTTCCAGGCCCTTTTGGGTCGCATGTTTGCTCCGTGGAACGCATCGTGGCAAGTGCCGCTGGGGGCATTGCGCATAGCGGTCGACCCGTTGTCTGCATTCTTTTTGGTGCCCGTGTTTGGCGTCTCGCTTCTTACAGCAATCTATGGGTATGCGTACCTCGGGACCGATGCGCGACCAACGTCCAAGCGAGTGGCCGCGCCGTGGTGTGCGTTCAACGTGTTGGTAGGAAGCATGGTGCTGGTATTGGTGGCACGGCAGGTCCTTTTGTTTCTCGTGGCTTGGGAGCTGATGTCCTTGTCGGCCTACGTATTGGTAGTGTTCGAGCATGAGAAGGAGGAAGCCAAGCGAGCGGGATGGGTCTATTTAGTGGCGACGCACCTAGGGACATCGTTCCTGTTCGTGATGTTTTTACTGCTCTCGAAGCACGCGGGCAGTTTCGATTTCGACGCATTCGTGACCATGCCTCGGGTGGGCGCTGGACTGTCTGCAGTGGTGTTTGCTTGTGCACTGGTCGGATTTGGCACAAAGGCGGGGGTGGTTCCTTTTCATGTATGGCTACCGGAGGCGCATGCTGCGGCACCGTCCCATGTGTCCGCATTGATGTCGGGGGTGATGATCAAGCTAGGCATCTATGGGATCCTTCGGGTGGTGGTGCTCCTTCGGGAACCGGCGTTCTGGTGGGGACCGCTATTGATGGTACTTGGACTCACGAGCTCGGTGCTAGGGATCGCGCTGGCGCTGGGCCAGCGAGACATGAAGCGGGTGCTTGCCTATTCCAGCGTTGAGAACATGGGGCTGATCACGCTGGGCATTGGGTTAGGCCTATGGGGTGTAACCAGCGGGCGGCCGCACATCGCGTCCATTGGCGTGGCGAGCTCGCTGTTGCATATCTGGAACCATGCGACCATGAAGGGGCTGATGTTCTTGTCAGCGGGGAGTGTTCTGCACGGGACTGGCACGAAGGACATAGAGAAGCTTGGTGGGCTGATGAAGCGCATGCCGCGGACAGCGATTCCGATGTTGCTGGGGGCCGTTGCCATGTCGGGACTTCCTCCACTCAACGGCTTTGCAAGCGAGTGGCTGCTCTACATGGGCCTCATGGATGGGGCGACATCAGCGGGGCGAGGGACGGGAGTTGCGCTGTTCTTGACCGTTGGGGTTCTGTCCTTTGTGGGGGCGATGGCGATGTTTTGCTTTCTACGCTTGATTGGCGTAGCACTTCTTGGCGAGCCGCGTAGCGCAGAAGCGGATCATGCGCACGAGTCGCCACGTTGGATGACGATGGTACTGGCGGTGTTAGGGCTTTTGGCCATGTCCCTTGCCGTCTTTCCAGCGTTTGCGGTGCACTTGGCTCGACCCGCACTTGCGCAGGTGGTTGGGGCATCGGTGTCCTCCAAACTGTCAACCGGTGGGTTGCGGGAGCTGGGGGCGTGGAACGCGGCGGTGATGGCGGCGTTGCTTCTGGTTTGGGCCCTTCTGTGGTTTCTGTGGAGGAATGCCCCAGTGGCTTCGGATTCGACCTGGGGTTGCGGGTATCCTAGCCCCACTGCACGGATGCAGTACACGGGGCGTTCTTTTTCGCACACGTTGAGTGAAGGGCTTCTACCCAGGGCTATTCTGCCGCACAGGCTGGAGGCTCGCCCCAAAGGGGTGTTTCCTATTCCCAGCGCGTTGACAACAGAATCTGCCGATCCGGTGACTCGTGGCATCTACGAGCCACTATTTCGTCGGGTGGGACGAAGCTTTGCTCGTCTCAGGTGGCTGCAGCAGGGGGTGACGCACCTGTACCTTCTTTACATTGTCATCGCCGTTGTGTTGGCGCTTGCCTGGGTCTCCTTGCCAAGTTGGCTCCGCTCATGAGCCTTCCTCTGGTCCTGATGGCCATTGCGCTTCTTTCTCTGAGCGGCTTTCCAGGGTTATTTGCCAGTAGGACCTCGGCTGTGGGTGAGCGTGTGGCGGTTGGCATGGTGGTGGTTGGTGCCATAGGTGGATTGACCGGTACGTTCTTGGCGGTGTTTGCGCAGAAGCCACCGCACCTGGAGCTTCCATGGCAAATCCCGGGCGGTGCCATTGTGCTGGAGGTCGACGGGATTTCGGCGTTGTTCTTGATGCCTACATTTCTGATTTCGGCGCTCGGGTCCGTGTATGGGCTCGAGTACTGGGCGCAGGCGAAACATGCGGAGAACGGTCGAAAGCTTCGGGTGTTCTACGGTCTTCTTGCGGCGGGGCTTTGTTCGTTGCTTATAGCGCGCAATACCATTCTGTTCCTGGCGGGATGGGAGATCATGGCGCTCGCGGCGTTCTTTGCGCTGACCACCGAGGACCACGACCCGGCGGTACGGGAAAGCGGCTTTGTGTATCTGGTTGCAACGCGACTGAGCACGCTGTGCCTCTTTGCGCTTTTCGCACTACTGCATGCAGTGCAGGGGACGTTTGCGTTCACGGCGCCGGCACTGGACGCTACGACGCCGCAGGCGACTGCGATGTTTCTGTTAGCGCTTGTTGGGTTCGGGCTCAAGGCGGGGCTCATGCCGCTCCATGTGTGGCTTCCAGGCGCCCACGCAAACGCTCCGAGCCATGTGTCGGCGCTGATGTCTGGCGTTTTGATCAAGATGGGAGTCTACGGGTTGGTGCGTGTGTGCTCTTTCTTTGTCCATCCACCGGTTTGGTGGGGGGTCGTGCTGGTGGTGCTCGGAGCCGTTTCTGGAGTGTTCGGAGTGGTTTTTGCGATCGCGCAGCACGACATCAAGCGTCTGCTCGCCTATCACAGTGTCGAGAACATCGGCATCATCGTGATGGGGCTGGGATTTGCGGTCTTGGGTCGTGCCGTAGGCGAGCCATCGCTGCTGGTGCTTGGGTTGGCGGGAGCTCTATTGCACGTATGGAACCACGGGCTGTTCAAGGCCTTGCTGTTTCTGGGGGCCGGTTCAGTGGTTCATGCAACAGGGACTAGAGAAATGGACCGCCTGGGAGGGTTGGCGAAGGTGATGCCCAAGACCACGCTAGGCTTCGTGATTGGGGCTGCAGCGATCTGTGGGTTGCCACCGCTGAACGGCTTTGTCAGCGAGCTCTTTATTTACCTTGGGATGTTCCAATCGGTGCTGCATCGTGACAGCGCGGTATCGATGGCGGGTGCATTTGGGGCTCCTGCGCTAGCTCTCATAGGGGCGCTGGCGCTGACGTGCTTTGTCAAGGTAGTGGGGGTTGTTTTCTTGGGGGAGCCGCGAACGCAAGCTGCGCGGGAGGCTCACGAGGCGGGGGCCGCGATGTCTGTCCCGATGGGGGTACTGGGACTGCTCTGCGCGACGATTGGGCTCGCGCCCGTACTGGTCGTGCCGTTTCTCGAACGGGCGACCGAAGCCTTTGCGCCGGAATTCTCGCACGCTGGTCAGGGTTTGCCTGCTCTGGCACCGCTGGCACCGCTAGCCTTGGTCAGTGTTGCGGGCGTTGTCTTGCTGGCTCTGATCGGTGCGGGCAGTGCGCTGCTTGGCGCGAGAATGAAGCGATCGCCGCAGGGGACCTCGAACACGTGGGACTGCGGCTATGCAGCGCCATCGCCAACCATGCAGTACACGGCGTCATCGTTTGCCGACATGGTGGTTCGGCTGTTTGGCTGGGCGTTGCGCTCGAGGGTCCATGCCCCCCGAATAAAGGAGTTGTTTGCTCCCGTGGCGCACTTCAAGAGCCACACCCCAGAGGTGGTATTGGATCTGCTGGTGGTTCCCGCAGCGAGGACATTGCGTCGCATCTTCCATTGGTTTCGATGGCTACAGCGGGGGCAGGTCCATCTCTATCTCCTCTATGTTGTAGCGACGCTGGTTCTCTTGATGTTCTGGCGTTAGGAAAGGAGTCGTAAGGAGTTGTCCATTCTTCAATCTCTGGTTCATGTGCTGCTGGCGTGCACTATGCCGCCGCTGCTTCTAGGTGTCATTGGCAAAACCAAGGCAGCCTTTGCGGGACGGGTGGGAGCGCCGCTTTTGCAGCCGTACTACGACATTGCCAAGCTTATGAGGAAAGGCTCGGTGGTGAGCAGGACCACCACCTGGGTATTTCGGGCGGGTCCAGTGGTGGGGGTGGCGACAGGGCTGCTTGCAGTAGCGCTTGTGCCACTCGGGGGGGAACAAGCACTGTTTTCGTTTCCAGGTGATCTGGTGCTCTTTGCCTACCTATTTGGCCTTGGGCGTTTCTTCACGGTGCTGGCGGCGCTGGACACGGGCTCCGCATTCGAGGGGATGGGCGGGGCACGTGAGGCGACCTTCTCCTGTTTTGCGGAACCTGCGCTCTTTCTTGGATTGCTGGTGTTGGTGAAGCGCTCGGCCTCCACGTCGTTATCGACGATGCTTGGAGCCCACTGGCATGGTGAGGCCGCATCTCTTGTGTTGGTGGTGGTCAGCTTGTTCATCGTCTTGCTTGCGGAGACCTGCCGCATTCCTTTCGATGATCCGAACACACACTTGGAGCTCACGATGATCCACGAGGTGATGGTTCTGGACCACAGCGGCCCGGCACTTGGGATCATCCACTATAGCGCGTCGCTCAAGCTGTTTGTCCTCGGGGCACTGGTTGTCCGCATTGCGGCGCCGCGAACGGGGAACGTTTGGGGAGATTGGGGGGTGTTGGTGGGAGGAATGCTCGGCCTCGCATTGCTGGTGGGAGCGGTAGAATCCATGATGGCGCGGTTGCGGTTGCGGCAGGTCCCGAGTCTCTTAGTGGCCGCCTGTTTGCTTTCTGCCTTTGGAATCGTGCTGATAGCGAGGTAAAAGCCATGTGGCACCTGACCGATCCACTGCTTGTGATTGTGTTGCTCCTCAATTTTTTTGCCCTAGGGACCAGTCGATTGCGCGCCGTCATAGGCGCCACAGCCACGCAAGGCGTCGTGCTCGGTGTGCTTGCCGTGGTCGTGGAGGGCCACTGGAGCCTTCGGCCCGTGTTGATCGCGGCCGGCGCCATTGGGATCAAGGGGATTCTCATTCCGCAGCTCCTGATAAGGGCAATGAGGGAGGCCACCATTCGCCGCGAGGTGGAGCCTTTTATTGGCTACGTCTCCTCGCTGCTAACCGGGGCTGCTGCGACTGGACTGGCTATCGTCTTTGCCAACACGCTACCGCTGGCGCCCGAACATGTCAACTCACTCCTGCTTCCAGCATCGTTTGCGACAGTCCTGACTGGGTTTATTGTCTTGACCACGCGTCGCAAAGCCATCAATCAGGTGGCTGGTTACGTCTTGCTCGAGAACGGTATCTACATCATGGGGCTGACTCTGGTGGAGGCCCTCCCCTTCCTAGTGGAGGTTGGCATCTTGCTGGACCTGTTTGTGGGCATCTTTGTAATGGGCATCATTTTGAGCCACATCAACCGCGAGTTTGCCTCGCTCGACACAACACGGTTGTCGTCGCTGAAGGAGGAGTGATCTTATGGCTCTTGCTTTGATTGTCGCGCCCCTAGCGTTTGCTTTGCTCGCGTTTCTTGTCCCGTCGGAGCGGATTCGCATCTGGTGTGTCCCGGGAGGGGCGGCGACGCATCTCGGGCTCGTGCTCTGGGTGTTGCATAGGGGTGAGGCTGGCGATCCCGGCGCTTGGCTCTTGCTCGATCCCCTGGGCAAACTGATGTTGGGCTTTGCATCGGTCTTATTCTTTATCTGCTCGATCTACGTGCCGGGGTACTTGGCACTCAGGAGGGACCGTCCTAATAGGGTGTTTGTCTCCTGCCTGTTGCTTTTTCACGCCATGCTCACGTTGATCACACTGTCCCAGCACCTCGGCCTCATGTGGGTAGCCATCGAGGCCACAACGTTGGCGTCGGCGCCGCTGTTGTACTTCAACAAGACCCCGCGTTCGCTGGAGGCCACATGGAAATACCTCTTGGTGGGCTCGGTGGGCATTGCGCTGGCGCTGCTCGGTACGTTCTTTCTAGCATATGCAGGGCTTCGGGCGGGTCATCACCCGTCGCTGTTGCTTGCGAACTTGGTGCGCGATGCGCGCCAGTTGTCGCCGCCATGGCTTCATGCTGCGTTTATTGTCCTGTTTGTCGGATATGGCACCAAGATGGGGCTCGCCCCCATGCACACTTGGAAACCCGATGCCTACGGCGAGGCTCCCGGCGTGGTCGGGGCATTGTTGGCAGGCGGACTGACCTCGGCAGCGTTCATGGCCATTCTGCGCTTTTACCGCATCTGCGTCGCCGCCGAGGATGGCGCCTTTGCACGCAGCTTGATGGTCACCATGGGGCTCCTGTCCATGGCTGTAGCTGGCGTCTTCATGGCCCGCCAGAGGGACTTCAAACGCATGCTCGCCTATTCGAGCGTCGAACACATGGGAATACTGGTGTTGGGTATCGGTCTCGGAGGCGCAGGGGTCTTTGGATCCCTTCTCCACATGGTAAACAACGGGTTTGCCAAGGGGGTGCTCTTCTTGTCAGCGGCCAACATCCATCGGGCCTTTGGAAGCAAGGTAACCAATGACGTCAGCGGAGCACTGCAACGGGTTCCTGTCTCCGGAGCAATGTTTCTCGCGGGCTTTTTTGCCATTACCGGGTCGCCCCCCTTTGGACCGTTCATCAGTGAGTTCACCATTTTGAATGCTGCGTTTTCCAATGGACGTTACGTAGTGGGGGGCCTGTTTCTGCTCTTTCTAGCTGTCGTATTCGTGGGAATGGGCACGACCGTGCTGTCTGTCGTGTTCGGAAAGCCACGCACTGTGGAAGGGACCGGTGAGCTCGCAAATGGTTTCCTCACCATCGCTCCCATGGCTGCCTGTTTGAGCATCGTGCTCTTGCTCGGACTGTATGTGCCCGCTCCCCTCGACAGACTTCTTCGCGAAGTTGCCGCATCGTTCGACAGCACGCAGGTGGTCCCATGAAGGACCTTCTCAGTACACGCAACAGTCGGGCTATCCCGAAAGACACGGTGCCAGTTCTCTCCCTTGAAGACTTCCGCAAGTCCATCATCGAGGCGCCAGGGCGTCATCGACGGGTGGCTGCGCTGTTTGCCTATGAGGTGGACAAGACAGTGGAGCTGTTCGTGGTCTTGGCGGAGGACCGCGACGGGCAGCTTTATCTGGGCAGCACCCGGCTCGAAAGCAACTCGTTCCCCTCCATGACCAATGAATGCCCACAGGTCCATCTGTTCGAGCGAGAGATCGCTGAGGAGTGGGGGGTCGTCCCAGTAGGGCATCCGTGGCTCAAGCCGGTTCGCTTTGTCCGATCCCGACGGGAGGGCCACGACGCTTGGGGACGGAGCGCCGACGTCGCTCCCATGGTGGGAGTCATGGACTTCTACTCGGTCAAAGGGGAGGAAATCCATGAGGTGGCTGTAGGGCCTGTCCATGCGGGGGTCATTGAACCCGGACATTTCCGCTTCCAGTGCCACGGAGAGGAGGTGTTCCACCTTGAGATTTCCCTAGGCTATCAGCACCGCGGCATTGAGCGGGCCCTGCTGACGAAACAAGGGGAGCTGTCTAAGCGCGCGTTGCATTATGTCGAAACGCTCGCTGGAGATACCACCATCGGGCATACGACAGCCTATTGTCATGTGGTGGAGGCTTTGAGCGAGTGCCGTGTTTCCGCTCGCGCTCATACATTGCGGGGCATCGCTCTGGAGCTCGAACGGCTGGCGAACCATACGGGAGATCTGGGCGCTCTGGCCAACGACGTTGGGTTCCTACCAACAGCGTCGTTCTGTGGGCGACTTCGCGGTGATTTCCTGAACCTCACCGCGTCCATCTGTGGAAATCGCTTCGGCCGAAGCTTGCTCGGTCCTGGCGGGGTCCGATTCGATATCGACAAGAGCCGCGCGGACGACATGATCGTTCGGCTCGACGCTGCAGTTCGCGACGTAGAGGGGGCCGTGGACCTGTTGTGGAATTCCCCTTCCGTGCAGGCCCGCTTCGAAGATACAGGACAGGTCTCAACTTCCGTTGCCACGTCTCTTGGTCTGGTCGGTCTTGCAGCCCGTGCAAGTGGCGTGGAACGCGACGTACGTCACGACCTCCCAGCTGGGATCTTTAGGCTTGCACAGATTCCTGTCTCAGTCTGGCACTCTGGGGATGTCTTCGCGCGGGCTTATGTACGCTCGCTGGAAATCTCCCGCTCCGCGATCTTCGTTCGGGAACACCTCCGCGCTCTTCCAGGGGGAGTCTTGCGAGCCCCTTGCGGACGCGCAGCCCCCAATTCCGTGTGTGTCTCCTTAGTAGAAGGATGGCGCGGGGAGATATGCCATGTTGCGATCACCAACCCGACGGGGGCATTTCATGCGTACAAAGTCTTCGACCCGTCGTTTCACAATTGGAGCGGCCTTGCCATGGCTCTACGGAATGAACAGATTTCTGACTTTCCATTGTGCAACAAGAGCTTCGACCTTTCTTACTGCGGCTTTGACCTTTAAGGACTGATGGGACCCCATGATTGATGTTCTATTGGCAAGGCTCTCTCAGAAGCACCGCACTATTTCGTATCCGGCCAGGGAGCCAACGCTGCCGGATCGATTCCGAGGGGCGCCGGTTGTAGACAGTGGTAAGTGTGTCTATGGTTGCTCGTCGTGTGCAGACGCGTGCCCGACCGATGCCCTTCATGTCACCGAGGGAAAACCGGGAATCGACATGGGCAGGTGCCTCTTCTGCAGCGACTGCTCCGAGGCGTGTCCCTCGGGGGCACTGTCGTTTTCTAAGGAGTACCGCCTTGCAGCGCGACAGCGCGATGACCTTTGGGTGCGAGGAGATTTCCAGCCTCGGGTTCGGGCTCTCGACGACAATTTGCTCAAACTGTTTGGTCGCTCGCTAAAACTGAGACAGGTAAGTGCGGGAGGATGCAACGGCTGCGAGTCCGACGTAAACGTGCTGGGAACCATTGTGTTCGACCTCGCTCGGTTTGGCATCCAGATCGTTGCATCGCCACGCCATGCCGATGGACTGCTCATCACAGGCCCTGTTACGGAGAACATGAAGCTTGCGCTCCAGAAGACCTATGACGCAGTCCCTTCGCCTAAAATCGTGCTGGTCGTTGGGGCGTGTGCCATTTCCGGAGGTCCGTTTGTAGACCATCCGGAGATCCACAACGGTGCGGCGGGGGTGGTTCCAGTGGACCTGTACATTCCTGGGTGTCCGCCGCACCCGATGACCATCTTGGATGGGCTCCTCGGACTGCTCGGCAAGGTCTTCCGACGCTAACGCTTGGCCGCATGAGGTCTAGGCGGAGACAAGGACGACGCGGGTGATCTCAGGAGGTGCGCAGACGCGTGACGGGGGGCCCGCGGTCCCGAAGCCTCGGTTGACGTAAAGCGTCGTCTTGCCCACCTCGTAGCGCCCCGCCACGTAGCGGAAAAACCACCAGGCAGGATGGATCCCCGGGTTGATCTGCCCCCCATGCATGTGACCACTGAGCTGTAGTGCAACCCGTCCCGCCCACAGGTCCACGGTGGAGGGCTGGTGTGACAAGAGCACCTGTGGGACATCGCGCGGAACCATGGCCTGCGCTCGCGCAAGCAGCGGGCCTTGGCCTCCCATACGGGTTCCCCAGAGGTCGTCGACGCCAAGCAGTGAAAACCCGCCTGACTCCTCGGGTCGAATCCGCCTTCCCTCGTTGACAAGTACATCGACCCCTGCGGCTCGCAGCGAGTCCACAACGCGGCTGATGCCCGCGTAGTAGTCGTGGTTGCCGACGATTGCGAACACCCCATCGCGCGGTGCCAGGTCGACAAGCTTGCGGCCAATGAGCGGGGCAAAGCGAGCCTCGTGGTCCACAATGTCGCCCGTGACCACCACGAGATCTGGTGCAAGTCGACGCACCCGGTCGAACCCTTCGTTGATCTCGCGTTCTCCAATGAAGATCCCGGTGTGGATATCCGACATCTGCACGATGCTGTACCCATCGAGCACGCGAGGAAGCCCTGCGATGCGCACCACGACTTCCGTCGTCTCGAACGCGTGTCGTCCTCGCGCCATCCCCCAGCCGAGCATGCCGCCTGCCGTACCAAGCAGGACTGTCCCGCCAACGCCTTCGACCACCTGGCGACGGGTCATCGGAGCGCTTTGGACCGGCGCCTCTGCGGAAGGCTTGCGCCAACCTTTCGTCGCGAACCATACGACCACGCGGAGCAGCCCCAAAGGGATCGTGCCAAGCACCACGACCATCTGTTCGAAAATGAGGCCCGCCCGGACCGTCGCGAGCCAATCGCTGTGCAGGCGCGCCGCAAGCAGCCACACGATGGGCTGCGAGACCATCGCGCAAACAAGGACTCCAAACACCCAACGTCGCCGTCGCGCCAACGCAGGGAATACGTCAATGGCCCACCGATAGACGATCCAGTGGGTGGCGACGGTGATGGCTAGAACAAGGAGAGCGAAGGCTGCGGTTCTGATCATCGGTATGCAACGTCCTCGACGCCGAGTTTATGCCGGAGGCTCATCGCAGTCCGGAGGCAAAGAGTTCGGCAACCCACAACATGCCCCTGGCATCGCGCTCAACGCCGAAGCCTACGCGACGAAACTCGGGGCGAAGCAGATTCGCCCGATGCGATGGACTCGCATAGAGCGCCCGATGCGCTTCCAAGGCGGTACGAGCGGAGGCGACGTTTTCGCCGGCATCGCGTGCCGTGAGTCCTGCATCGCGAAGTCGCTCGATCGGATCCCCCGCACCGAGGTCGTGGGCCGCGGTCTGCGCCTTCGCCATCGCGGCAGCATGGGCGCGCGCAAGGGCATCGAGCCGGACATCGCGCACAAGAGGAGGAAGCGCGAAAGCATGTCGGAGTCCCGCCACGTTGCGTTCGAGCGCCTGGTCAGCGGGCCCAAAGGGTTGCGTGTCCTCTCCTGGGACCCCTGGTGCTTCATCTGCGGGCTCGACCTCGGCGAACACCAGGGCTTCGAGCACGGGACGAGGTCCGCGATCTCCATCGAGCATCACCTGCACTGTGAAGCGTCCCGGCCGATCCGGTGCAAAGCGGGCGATCACGTGGGAGCCACGTCGCGAGGTGGGGACCGAACGCGGGATCCCGTTGGCGCCTGCGACGAAGACACGCGCGTCTTCTGCGGTGCGTCGCAGGGTCGCGTCCACCGTGAGCCATTGACCGGCGCGGACACGGGTGGGCAACGGGGCAAGGTCGGCCAACACGTCGACCATCACGACGGCCACGACCTCGAGACCGTTGGCGTCCTGGGCGATCCCGGCGCCGCAGCGACGTTCTCCGAGGGGATGCAAGCTTGCGCGCCAGGGGGCGAGTGCATCGAGGGATGGGGCATCTCCAAGGCCATGGCCTGTGATCATCCAGAGTCGAGGCCAGACATAGGGGGCGCCGCGCAGGCGAAGCTCGTGGCCTAGACGTGCGGAGTCCATGGGGGTTCCATGGGCGCGTTCTTCGGCAGCGCGGCGTGCGACCTGGGTCAAGGCACCGTCGACGGGACCGCAGCGCGCGACGAAGGCGGCTTCGGTGGGGGCTAGCGAGGCTGGGGCAAGGACAAAAGGCGAGTGGAAATCGGACGCCCATGCGGTGACGGGAGCGAGGGCGAGGACGAGCGGGGCGAACACGCGACGACGTTAGCCGTAGCAGGCCTTGCGTCGATTGGCAGCCCCGAAGCGGCGACACCTCACCAGCCACGGGCTAACCGGTCCCGACCGGGGGGGACCAATACCACCGGCTTGAGGCAGAGATTTCCTGCGTAGTTCCTTGAGCTGCGGCCGCCCAAGGCGTCGAAGGCCCTACCGCAGCTGCCAAGTAAAGCGCCACCGCCGAGGCAAGGTCCTGCGCAAGGAGCTCCAGACCGCGGATCGCAACCTGGAGCAACGGGTTGCTTCGGTCGATCAGGTAGGGCAGGAGCTTTCAGGGCTTCAACTGCAGCTGCAAGGGAAAGTCGAGGAGCTCCGAGGGGCCCAAACGGACCAGCAGCAAGCGTTCCATGGTCTAAGCGACAGTGTCTGCGGCTTGAAGGTCACAGTCCAGAGCTTGCTAGCAGCCCTTGCGCGCCACGCGGAACAGGGCCTGAAGCTTGGGGAGAAGCTCTCCGACCTCCATACCGAGGTTGGCCTACGTAACACGAGCTCGCTGGAGTCCCTCGACCAGGTCCGGCAGCAGCTTGGTACGCAATGCCAACAGACGAAGGAATTGCTGGGACTGCAAGTCCTTGGCACCCGACAGGAGCAGGAATCGAGGATCCTTGCAGCTTTCCGCGACGAGGCGGGGCCTTCCAGAGAAGTTTCCAGGAACACTCACAAGCCCTGTACACGTCGGTGGAGCAACATGCTTTGGCAACAAGGACGGACTGGCGTGCGCAGCTTGTCCAGCGCACGGCCGTAGAGGACGCCCAGCTTGCGGCGCGACCCGTGGGCCGTACCGCAGGGATGACACCTTACGAAGCCGAGGCACCAAGCGCGAAGCGCGTCATGTCTCCCCACAAGGCCACGAACTCAGCGTCGGAGAAACGAGAGCCCGAACGCAACAGGTCGTATCCGCCGCTCCCCTCGTAATGCCCAATCACGTCCGCATGATCGGCATCCACCAAGAAGCTCCGCGCCGCATCGGGCCACACCATGGACACGGAGCTCACGACTCCGTCGTGATCGGTCAGCCCTACCGCGTGTTGCTCGCCGGGCTGGAGCAGCGACGAAAGAACGCAAGGCTCTCCCAGTGCTGCCGGCGGAGTGAGCCTCATGAGCCGATCGAGCAGCGGGAACAGCCCCACACGCTCTCCGGCAGGTACCGCCGCCCGCGTGACGATGGAGCGCACCGCTAAACGCGAGCTCCACTCGGACGTCTTCGCGCTTTCCGACGTCGGACACAAGTCCACGAGTGCTCCCGCGTCTTCTCCCAGCTCGCTCGCGTAGCGCAGCAGCGCATAGAAGACACTGCGGGCTTGCGCGCGCTCGAACCCCGCGCCCAAAGAGCCCGCATCCGCCAAGATGTCCACCACCGCGTCCATCAGGTCACGGCGCTCCCGCCCCGATACCAAACGAGCGCGACGCAAGACCTTGCCGAGGGTCACCCAAAAAAGCGGTCCGAGCGTGACCAACGATACGAACACCGCTCGGACCGCAAGGTTCGGGAGCGGGTGGAGGCGGTGTGCAATCCACGCGAGGTTCGACCCGCGGTGCGGCGTCGAAAGGAACTGCACCGACCGTATCGCCGCGCGCAGAAGCGCCGCATGCGTCAGCCCGCCGGCATCGAGCTCGGACAACAAGCGACGCGCGTCGAGCCCGCCGGTGGAATGACCCACCAGATGGATCTCGTCTCCTGTCCGGACCTCGCCCGTATCGACGCACTGGGCGAGGTAGGTGTGCAGGGCTCGTGCGCGCGTCTCGACCCCTGCGGTCGGAAGGTTCTGGAACGTGTGCACCGTGAGCCTTCCGGTCTTGCGGACGGTCGCGACTACGTTGCGGAAATAGGCCAGAGGCCCGAGCACGTCGAACCCCCCGAAGCCCGGAACGAGGACCAGATGCGCGCGGCTCCCTGTCATGGCGCCCGGAGCTCCTTGAGGATGGATGGCAACCTGCGGCTCAACGGGCGATCCGGGTCCAGCTCGCGGTAGGCGAGCAGCGCGGAGATCTCGGCCTCCAAGGCGACACGCACCTTCTCGCGGAGCTCGAAAACCGCCTCGTCGTCGTCGGTGCGGTCCTTGTAGGGGGCGCTCTCGATGGGGTGTCCGAAGGAGAAGTAGAACCGCTGCGGACGAGGAAGCGGGGTCCCGAACAGTCCGGAAACGAGGGTAGGGAAGGACACGTCGTGGCGGGGGGCTTTTGCGAGCAACTGCTTGCCCAGCGGCAAACGCGCGATGTCGTCCGCATCGAGCAGGATCCGGTAGCACTCTTCGGCTCCGACGGACGCCACCGGGACGATCGTGTAGGCGAACTCCCGAGCGAGCAGGGCGAATCCCGCTCGCTTACCCCACAGGAGCTTGTAGGCCTCTCCGCGCCGCTTGAAGACCTCGCGCCCGCCGCCGGGGAAGATCATCATCGAGTGCTTTTCGCGGAGGAGCGCCCGGCAATTGTCCCTTGTCCCCTCCACGGCGCCGTAGCGCCTGAGGATGTCGCGCCAGCCGGGCACGGTGAAGTGGAAATGATCCGCCATCGATCTCGGGAAGTGCCCTGTGTGTTCCTGGACGCCGAGCATGAGCAGGGGCGTATCGACCATCCCCATGAGGGTGTGGTTGACGATGAACATCACCGGTCGGTCGCGCGGGACGCGGTCGGAGTTGAGAAACACGGGAGAAGTGAGGAGCGTCCAAGGCCGCAGCAGGCGTCGTGCGGTGCGGAGGGAGTCTGCGTTCGGGGGCTGCCAGTTGGGGAGATCTCGTGCTGGTTCCATGGTCACCTCTTGGGGCTAGGTAATCCCTCCAATGGCGATCCGCCGTGAACGAAATGTTGCGGCGGCGTCGACGGAATGGGGCCCAGCCTTGCGAAACATCGGACGGAGGTATCGCTTTTCCGATGGATGCTGGCAAGCCCTATGCGCCCGACACCTGCGACCCGTGGTTACCCACCCTGGGCTGTTTTGATTTGCCCCTTCGGGGCTGCCAATCAAGCCACGTCGTCATCAGCTGCGGTTTTCAAGGTGGGGTTGGTTCAACCCGTCGAAGACGCGGCTCTTCGAGGTCGAAGACGCGGCTCTTCGAGGTCGAAGACGCGCCTCTTAAGCGCTTCGAGGTTGGCGCGATCCGGAGCGGGCCACTCGACCAGGAGCGCGCTTGAAGCGTCCTCCGTCGACCGGTCCGACGGAGTCGCCTGGTCGCCCACCGACCACCCGACTCCACGTCGTTGCACTCGTCTTGTCGCTGAACAACCGAGCTCCACCAGTCCCCGGAGTGGCCTTGCTTTTGGGCGACGAGGCAACTCCGGGCCCCAGATTCGCCTCGTTGCTGAACGACCGTGCCGTTTCAGTTCCTGGAGTTGCCTTGTCGTCAACGCCTACGTGGCATCGGAACCCTAGGAGTTGCCTTGTCGCTGAACGACCAAGGCCTACCGGGCTCTCGGAGTCGTCTTGTGGCTTAGGCACTGAGCTCCTCTGGCCGTCGAAGGTGCTCCGTCGGTGACCTTCGATTCTAGTTCCAAGGTCCGGAGTGGCCTTGTCGGTCAACCCCAAGGTTGCTCCGCGCGAATTGACGCACCGGATTTCGGCGGTCTCCTTGGCGCTCGTGTTCTCCTTGGCTCGGCTCCTTAGCGTTCCCAACGCCGATGCCCGCTAAACCACGCCCATCTCGAAACCCGCCATTCCCGCCAACCTCCGTTTTGGTCTGCGGTGCCTGCTCACGTACTTTAAGTACGCTGTGCGGGCTCCTCGGCCAAAGCTTCGTCTGGCAGAAATGGCGGGGCTCGATCTGGACGTGGTTTGAAACGGCTTGACCTGGGCCCAGATGTCGTCGTTGGGTGGTCCCATGAAAGCCCCCCCTGCTCGTCCCGACTGGAGCCGCAATCTGTTAAGCGTCGGAGTGACCGGAACCAACGGCAAAACCTCAACGACCCATTGGATCGGCGCCGCGTTGGCCCGTATCCAACGTCCCGTTGCCCTCGCGACCACCCTAGGCTCGTTTCTCGACGATACCCCTGTCGACGTCCCCAAGACATGGGGCGGATTCCTGACCACCATGCGCGCCTGTCTCGATGGCGGAGGACACTTCGCAGCTCTTGAAATGACCAGCGAAGCGCTTGCCCGGGGCTTTGCCAAGTCGTGGCCTGTGCAAGTGGCCGTGTTTACGAACCTCACCCACGATCATCTCGATGCCCACGGTTCCCCCGAACACTACCTTGCAAGCAAAGCCCAGCTCTTCGTCCATCTTGAGCCAGGCACGAGCGCAATCCTCAACGGCTGCGACCCAGCGTCCGAACTGCTCACGCAGATTATCCCGCCAGGTGTGCGAGTCCTCCGCTACGGCGTGCCTAGCCGTGCAACCCCCGTGCTGCCTCTCGACGTTCGGGCTACTTCGGTCGATGTCACCTGGAACGGGACCACCGTAAGCCTTGAAGACGTAGTCGGATTGGGGCTCCCGTCGCGGTTTACCATCCAGGCCCTGGGCGACGTATATGCCGAAAACGCGTTGGCTGCAGTCCTGGCCTCCGTTCAGGCCGGAGTTGCCCCCTATGACGCCGTCGAAGCGGTTGGAACGTGTGCGGCTCCTCCTGGAAGGTTCGAAGTGATCCACCGGTGCCCCTATGTTGTGGTCGATTATGCGCACTCCCCCGATGCTCTGACGCGGACCTTGCTTGCAGCACGTCGACTCTGTACCGGGAAACTCACTGTGGTGTTCGGAGCGGGGGGCGACCGAGACCGCCATAAAAGAGGACCCATGGGAAAGGCCGCAACCATTGCCGATCGCGTGGTGCTGACGAGCGACAATCCGCGAAGCGAGGACCCGAAGCGAATTATCCAGGCCATTCGACAGGGCATTGGAAAAAGGACAGGAGTCGAGGTGGTCATCGACCGCGCCACGGCTATCGAGCTGGCGGTTCGGGGGGCTGGGCCCGAGGACGTTGTAGTGGTGGCTGGCAAAGGACACGAGGTGGTCCAGATCGTGGGACACGAGGAACGTCCATTTTCCGATGTTGCCGTGGTGCGCGCGTCCCTTGGCGCACCAACCCCTCACTTGCGTAGCGACCGCTCCACCAGCAAGGCCCGTCCATAGCGCGCTTCCACTGTGACCTCGATGGGGACAGTCGACGATGTCGACGTGTGAGTGAGCTTGACCGTGTGGGTTCCTGGCGAGATCTCGGTGGACAGTGGGGTTGTACCCACGGTGCGTGAGTCGACCTTGACCCGAGCGCCGGGAGGGTCCGTGAGCACGGTGAGCAGCGACGGACGAGCGGCAAGACGCGCCTTCTCTCGGATCCCTTCGGCCCGTTCGTCCGCGGCAATGGCGGAGTCGGCGAGGTAGTCGTCTATGGCTGCGGCCGCGAGCTCGGCTTCGTCGAGCTTCTCGTGAGCGCGGGCGGCGTTCCAGAGCTCGGACGGCGGCCCACCAAGTCGGCGCGACGCACGGAAGTAGAAGATCGCATCCCGGTACCGTCCCGCCTGAAACGCCCGCACCCCCTGCTGATCGAGAACACGCGCCTGGTCGACATTGGCGCGCACCAGGGAGACGGCGACAGTCGAGGGGGCGGCAGGTGCGGGGGGCAAGGTCGACTCGCAGCCGACCGCGAGGATGCCACACAACGCAAAGGCGCAAACTGGAAGCCTTAGGACACGGGACACGTTCGGATGCTCGCAGGTTCGCGCGACGCAGTCCATGAGCAGGAACGTGGAACCCGACGGAAACTATGGTACGTCCTGCGCCAAGCTATCCATGGATATCGCGCGCCTGAAGTGGGACATCAAAACGCTCATCATCGAGGAGTTGAACCTCAAAGGGCGCGAGCCGGAAGACATCGACGACAACGCGCCGCTGTTTGGCGAGGGGCTAGGTCTCGACTCGCTCGATGCGCTGCAGCTCGCCATGGGCCTTGAAGAGCGTTTTGCGATCCGCATTCCCGAGGGGGAACAGGCCAGAGCCGTCTTTGCCTCGGTCAGTGCCCTCGCCGCCTACGTCGCCTCGGAACAGGGAGGGTGAACGAGGCGTGAACGACGCGCGGGTCTGGATCACCGGCGTCGGCCTGGTCACCGCGCTCGGCATGACGCGGGAAACGACCTGGCAAGCGCTGATCCGAGGTGACCGTGCCATCCGCCCCGTCTCCCTTTTCGACGTCACCGGGCAGCGGGTCGCCATTGCCGCCGAGGTCTTGGGCCTGACCCACGAGCCGCTCGGCAAAGGGGAGTCACGTACCAGCCGGATGGCGGTCCTTGCCGCACGCGAGGCCCTCGAGCACGCCTCGATCGACACGCGCGACCCACGCAGACGGTTCCGCCTTGGGGCCGTCGTGGGAGGCACCACCGCAGGCATGTTCGAAACCGAAGCCCTCCTGGCGCGGCTCCATGTCGACCCCGAGGCACGCGACGGCCCCGCAGACATGCTCGCGCATCCGATGACATCCACGGCAGACCACCTCGAAGCCGAACTAGGCCCCTTCACCCGACTGCGAACCCTCTCGAGTGCCTGTTCGAGCGGAGCCAACGCAGTCCTCGTCGGCGCGCTCTGGGTGCGCCTCGGTCTGGTCGACGTGGCTCTCGTCGGAGGGGCCGACGGGTTGTGCCGTCTGACGCTGAGCGGATTCAACGCCCTGGGAGCCGTCGACCCTTCCCCATGTCGTCCATTCGACCGACGCCGTCGCGGGCTAAGCCTTGGCGAGGGGGCGGGGTTTCTGGTGCTCGAATCCGCGTCGCACGCTCGCTCACGGGGCGCTTTCCCCATCGCCGAGCTCGCAGGATGGGCGGCGGGGGCAGAAGCGCATCACATCACCAATCCCGAGCCAGACGGCGCTTTGGTGGCGTCGCTCCTCACGCGTGCACTGTCGCGCGCGGGGCTTGGGGCCGACTCCCTCGACTATGTCAACGCCCATGGCACCGGGACCCCGCTGAACGACGCCATGGAAACCAGCGCTCTTGCACGGGCTCTGGGCGAGCACATTGCGAGGGTTCCCGTGTCGAGCTGCAAAGGACAGCTTGGACACACCTTAGGAGCCGCAGGCGCGATCGAAGGCGCTGTCGCGGCGCTTACCGTAGCTCGCCAGTGGCTTGTGCCCACCGCGGGGCTGGACCAACCGGATTGCGCACTGGTCCATGTGCCTCACGTGGGACGACCTGCGCGTGTGAGAGCTGCGCTTTCGAGCTCCTTTGGGTTCGGGGGCATGGACACAGCGCTTCTTTTCACAGAGCCGGAGCTCGGAGCGAGTCCCGTACATGGGACCCATCGTGTGGTGGTGACCGGGGCTGCGTCGCTTGGACCGAGCACGGTATTGGAGGTGGATCCAGTACGGGGACGTCGTCTCGATCGGTTGGCTGTCCTTGGAGCGGTGCTGACAGGGGAGGTCGTTAGGCAATCGGGGCTTGACCCGTCGTTGCTGGGGCTTGTGTTGGGCAATGTTTTTGGCAACGTGGATGGTT
>CAITRH010000341.1 GCA_903894755.1 uncultured delta proteobacterium | reverse complement strand
GGCTGCGGAGCCGGTGGTCTCTTGTTTGGCTTTTCCCCACGCGCGTCGTTTCCTCCCCATGCAAACGCCAGCGCCAGGGCCACGGTCATCAGGCAAGCTCGTTGGACAAACATCAGTTGCTCCTTTCCTTCTCGTTACTTTGCGCAGCGAAAGCCCACAATGGCATCGCGCAGCTTGGGATCATCTTTCCACCGTTTGCTCACGCGCAACTTCTTGCGATCGTCGCCCGTAAGCCAATTGCCCCCTCGGTTCACACGACGCGTCTCCCCTGCTGCCGCTGTCCCCACATACGGCTTGTACAGGTCCGACACCCATTCGGACACATTGCCTCCAAGGTCCGTGATCCCCTGCGACGTGTTCCCCTCGAACGCAAAGCTGCCTACTGGGGCGGTCCCTTCGAAGCCGTCGCTTCCTTGGTAAAGCGGCTGCGGAGGCGAAATGCCAAGACTTCGCAGCTTGTCGACACACTCCTTTCCACAGGCGTTGGCACGGGTTGCACTGGGCTCGGACCCGCCCCACGGATACCATGGTGTTGAAACCGCCGTGGTCTCTCCCAAGGCGGCGTACTCCCACGCGGACTCGCTGGGAAGACGCTTGCCTGCCCACTTGCAGAACCGTGTGGCTTCTTCCCAGGTCACGCAGTTGACCGGGTGTTTGCCGTGGTCCGTGAAGCGACCGTTGCAGAACTGCGCGAGCTTTTTGTCGTCCTCGGTCAGCTCCGCCGACGCAACGTCCGTGGGAGCCTGAGGACAACCTTGTTCCTTTTCGCAGAGCTCCCAGGCTTCGATGGTGACTTCGTGTTGGTCCAGGGAAAAGGCGGCCAGCGTAACGTCGCGTTCCGGGCGCTCGTCGGGATCCCCGGTGTTGGCTCCAAGGCGGACTGTCCCCGCGGCAAGGCGCACCATGTCCCCCACAAGGGTTTCGCGTGCCAGCCGAGCGTGCTCTATTTGCGGGTCCACAGTGGGAGTTGGCTTTGCGGACACGACAGCCACCGCGGAATCAGCAGGCGCAGGAGTGGGTCCTTTCGAGCCTGTCGCCACACAAACGATGGGGATCCCGACGGCCAAGAGCGCCGCGGCCGCTGCTGCCAAGAGAAGCGGCTGCGGACGTCGAGGACGCGCACGGGGCAAAGGCGCCTCGGGGATGGACGGCGAAGCCAACTGCGTTCCAGCGGGGCCGGCGGGGGCCATCTGTGTACTGGGACGTCCCAATTCCGTACCGCTTCCCACCGTAGGACTCGGGGAAAACGCAGGGGTCACGGCCACGGCCCCGGGGGTATAGACCGGGCTCCACCCCGCAGGCGCCTGGGCCACGGTTTGGGCCGACACGCGAGGAGGCTCGGGGGTCGCATGGGAAGCGCGCGCAGTGACAATGGGGTCCAGAGCGGCGAGGAGCGCGCCGGCGTCAGGGAAACGATCGGTGGGACGGCTTGCAAGCGCGCGGGCACAGATGGATTCAAACAGGTCGGACACCTGAGCGCCGCGGGAGCGAGGGGTGGGACGTTCAGGACGCATAGCGGCTTCGTACCATTCGGCCTGTTCGTCGCCGTCGTAGGCTGGGCGACCGGTGACCAGCTCCACAAGGATAAGTCCAAGGCCATGGACATCGGTCCAAGGGCCCGTGGGACCAAAGCGTTTGGCAAAGAACTGCTCAGGGGCGCCATACGTTGGGGAAAACGCGGAGAACCCACTGGAGGTGCGAGTGGAAAGCTGCGTAGCGGTTTCGCCTTCCTGCATG
>CAITRH010000340.1 GCA_903894755.1 uncultured delta proteobacterium | reverse complement strand
GTCCCACTTCGGACTCGATCTCAATGCTTCCTCGGAGCGCCTCGACGTTCTGCCGGACCACATCGAGCCCCACACCTCGTCCCGAAAGCTCACTGACTTCTTTGGCCGTCGAGAACCCTGGCTCGAAAAGCAAATCGTAGAGCTGCTTGTCTGTCAAGGAGCGCCCCTCGGGAACCAAACCGCGTTCACGGGCCTTCTCGAGAACAAGATCCGGATCGATCCCCCGTCCGTCGTCAGCCACCTCGATGACAATGTGTCCCTCACGCTG
This sequence comes from uncultured delta proteobacterium, assembly GCA_903894755.1. Taxonomy (GTDB): domain Bacteria; phylum Myxococcota_A; class Polyangia; order Polyangiales; family Polyangiaceae; genus CAITRH01. The sequence continues at coordinate 4,344 of CAITRH010000340.1, read as the reverse complement.
GGACGCACGAAGAAAGATCCGTCCCGTGTCGCTCTTGCCCGCGGCAATGCGGTCGGCAGGTGACTCGATCCCGTGGCATACGCAGTTGCGAACCATGTGCTTCAGTGGGTCGCCAAGCTGCTCGATGACATTTTTGTCGAGCTCTGTTTCCGTGCCGCTTGTCTCGAGAATGACTGACTTGCCAAGCTCCGCTGCGATGTCGCGTACCGACCGGCTGAAACGGGCGAACGTGTCTTCGACCGGTACCATCCGGAGCGACATGACTTGGTCCTGCAGGTCGCGGCTGATCTGCTCGAGCGACTCCACTGCCGTGGTTCGCGAGTCCTCAGCGGCATTCTTGTCGCGGGTCCGCTGATTGACCTGCGCTACCGAAATCACCAGTTCGCCCACGAGGTTGACAAGCTGGTCAAGCTTGTCGGTGTCGACGCGAATAGATGACGCCCTCCGGATCTGCCGGGCCGCATCCTGCTTCGCAATCACCTTGTCGAGCACCTCGCGTTTGATTTTCCCCTGCTCGACGAGAAGCTCCCCCAGCTTCTTTTGCTGTTGAAGCGCATGGGTGATGTCCTTCTCTTTTACTGCCCCCGCTTCGATCAGCAGCTCGCCGACTTTCTTCTCGGCTGCAAAGATGTCCACGCCGTGGTGGTACTCGGCGGTCACGTCCTTGATGACGATATTGTTTTCGTCGTGCACGAAGACAAAGACCCCGTCGATGTGCGAGCGCTCCTTGTCGGTGCGGAGCAGGATCCGCCACGAGAGGTAACAAGCATACGGATCGATGACATCGAGCATCGGTATGTGCTCAATGTCCACTCGAACTGCCAGAACCTCACCGAGGTCGTAGAGCTCCAAGACCAACAGGGCGGGGTCCTGGCCCGTGGCAAAGATGTCGTCGCGGAAAACCAAACGGATATCGAAGACGTGAGAGCCGGGGCTGGGACGGTCGGCCTCGGGACGTTTGCTAATGCGTACGGGCGGACTCGGGGGCGCTGGCACCGGTTGCCGAAGATGGGTCCGCAGGCGTTCCAGTACGGCAAGCTGCTCGGGACCCGCCGTCACTGGCCTTGCGTCGGCAACATCCGCGATCATGCGCCGGAAAACATCGGTGCACGATAGAAGCACAGTCACGAGATCGCCGGTCACCGACAGGCCGTGCGAGCGAATGCGGTCGAGAACATTTTCCGCTACGTGAGCGAACTCGACGATAGCCTCGATGCCTACCATCCCCGCGTTGCTCTTGAGCGTGTGCACCGCGCGGAACACCCGGTTGATCGCTTCGTCGTCGCTCGGGTTGACCTCCAGCGTCACCAGCCCCTGCTCGAGATCGGCAACCAGATCGTCACTTTCGGTCAAGAAAATTTGAAGCAGTTCTTGCGGGTCCATGACGGGTCCAGTGCGGGGTGTGGCCGTTGCCGTGCCTCAAGGTCGTGAACCATTACGACGCACCTTGACCCTGCGGCAATCGCGAGGGCAGGACGAGCCTACAGGGAAAAAACTCGCAACGCGAGGATCGTGAGCCGCCCTAGTCGCGTGGGGGACGACGGCGTTCGTGAAACCATGGACGGTACCGGGTCATCTTCGCCCGCTGCCCCGCAGACGCGTGCCGCTTGCACGTCGAATTCTCTTCGCTTCCCACCGGAGCCCCCCAACGGAGCTCCACGCAATCGTTCGGGTTGTACGCCATTTCAAGCTCGCTGGCCCGCGCGACCACATCGGACAACGACAGCGCAAACAAGGACTCGTCGCTCCGCTTGTACGACACCTTGCGCGCCTCGAGCTCCGTCTTCAATGCCGCGTCAAGCTCGCTGCGGACCTCACCCACCGTCTTGCCCGCCGGCATCGCATAACGCTCGGGACGACGCGCAACCCGATCGGGAAACCCTCGCACTACGTCGATCGCAATAAGCAATCGTAGGTCCCTCGACGGCGTCGAAAAGTCCTCCCACGCCCCCGTCGTCTCGAAAATCGATGCCCCCTGTGGCATCTCCACCCAGCCCCGTCCCCCAGCTTGGTACTTCCGTCCGTTCTCGACCGACACCACCCGCGTCTTCACCTGCTCCTCGAGCGCCACGATCGCCTCGCCCATCGCCCGCCGTGGATCGAGTGGCAACGGCGACAACACGTCGTCCATCGTGTCGTAAAACCCCTCGACCCCACCGTCGTACTGACTCAAAGAAAAGTCCCCATACTCCCGACTCGCCAGGATCTCGGCGTTCGTCATCCGCCGAAGCCCCCCGTGCTTGCCGCGCAGGACCGGACGAAATCTCTTGAACCCCGGACTCCCCAGCGACGGGTCGACAGCAAACAGAAAATTGCCTCGCCAAAAACGCTTGCGCGCCACAGTCCCGTCCGGTTGCCCGTCGACCGCCAGCAAGACCCCAGCGTCATCATTGGTCTGCGCGAGACGCTTCACCAGCATCAACACGTGACCATATGGATCGGCAAAAATGGTCCCTGGACGAAGCGTGTCGGCCCGAAGGGGCACCGGGTAATGATCCGTCTTGGCGTCTTCAGCCCCAGCCCGCGCCGACCCCGAATGCACGGCATCCGCAAGCGTGTAGCGCACAAAATACCCGAAGCCCTGGGCTGACCCTGGACGCTTCGCGGCCGCTGGATCCTGGTTGTGCGCCCACACAGGACACGTCGGCGCTTGACCCCCTCCGCCCCGCGTGCAGCTCGAATAGCCAAAGGGAAGCCCGATCTTGTACGCGAAGTACGCTCGCAAAAAGTAGGGAAGATCCGCGCAATCTGGACGAATTACAAGCCCCGCTTCGTCTTCACCTATCCCAAGGTGGTTGAACAGAAAGTTGCGCCCCTTGTCGCGAAGTACCTCGTGGAGCGCTGGCCACGAAAGCTGTACATCGAGAGGAGCGTCAAAGAGCTTCTCCAGCCAGGCCGAATACAGGTTCTCCGTCGTGCGGTTCCACTCGGCCTTGATCCCCCACACTGTCCCCCAGGTCGCTCGCGGATTGGGCGGCGCTCGATCGACCACCACCACCTCGCGATGGCTCTCCTTGCAGCTCCGCGTGAACGAAATGTGGTAGCTCGCCCCCTCGGCCGCCGCGATCTCCACAATCCACCAGTACGGCGGACCACCATGCGCCTCCTTTGAAGAGGCCACCGCAATCCCGCCCGTCACCGTCAACGTGAGCTCCGCCTCCATCGGGGTCTCGGACACCGCGACAACCCGCAGCGGACCGCCATGCCACGCCTGGTGCGGCGACGTAAACAGCACGGGCTCCGTGTTCTCGTCGCAACGCGGTTGCGCGATCCGAGGCGTCGCCACCGAAGGCTCGGGCATCGTCGTCACCACCGGCGCCGCTGGAAACGGAACCGACGCGGACGGCGGTGCCTTGGAACACGCCGCCATGAACCCGACCGCCAACACGCCAATCCTGCCTGCCGTACGAATCAAACGTCTCTCCCGTCTGTGGCGCTCATTCGCCGGTAGGCGCGGACGCATCCCAGCCACTCACCCGGGCCAGCTCGCTCATCGCTACGTTCAGTTCCATCAACGCGAACAAATGCGCCACCCGGGAGTTGCCGTAGGAACGAAGTGGTTCGAGGAGCGCCCCCTCGTCGCGGGTCCCAAGGTCGATCATGTCCTGTACCGTCGCTATCCATTCGCGCGCCTTGCGCTCCGCTCGATCCCACGCCTCTTCGCGCACCTTCGCCTCGACCGCCGATGCGTGCGCGTTCTCCACCTCCACCATGATCCCACCCAGCGCAAGCCGCTCGAGTGCTCGGGTCTCCTCGAGCTGCGCCTCCGCCTGCGACACCCTCGCCGCGTTGGGTAGAAGGTCGAGACTCCATCGGAAACCGAAGCCGAAGTAGTAATAAAAGTGGTTGAATGGATCCCCAGTCCACGCCGTGATCTGCGGCGTCGCACTCGGCGCAATCGCGTAACTCGCACCAAGCCCAAGGCCAAAGTCTGGGAAAAAACGAGCCCTCGTGTAGTCGAGCATCTCGCGTCGCGCCACTATCCCCGCACGCGCCATCGCGATCTCTGGACGAAACAAACGCGCCGATGTCAGGTACTGGGTCACCCCCACCAGCGGGCGATTGGGACGCTTCAAGGGCTCGTCAGGGACATCGAAAGCTGTCTGGATCCCCGTCATGAACCGCAGCGCCGCAAGTGCAAAGCTCTCCCCTCGCCTCGGTTCTCCACTGCGGGCCACGACCTCCTCTCGGAACGTCTCGAGACGTAGCCGATCGATGCTCGTCACCGACTTGTCTTCCTTCGCCAGCTTGTCGCGGATCCCCTGGAGCGCCTTGTCGAGCCTCGAAAGCGCATCGTCGATCACGAAGCGCGCGTCGCGGGCCATCAGAAGCCCAAAGTACGCC
>CAITRH010000339.1 GCA_903894755.1 uncultured delta proteobacterium | reverse complement strand
GGCTCGGAACCTGTGGTTTTCAAGATGGGGTTGGTTTAAACCACCGGGCATCTTCAAGTTCGGGGGCCGGCCGCGACCGCTCCCTAAGCCGGGTTGCGGTTCAACCCTGCGGTTTTCAAGATGGTTTTGGCTTAGTCAGTCCAACGTCAGAAACGACTTGATCCGTCTTGGCCTCTTCGTCTATCGTCCGCCGTAAGCGTTCCATAGATGTTCAAGACTCGGAGGCACAAGGCGATGCGGACAAGTGCGCGCTCGAAAAACGACCGGGGCATCACTTGAACCGCAATCCACCCGTGGGTGTGGCTCCGTATGTCCCGCGCATCCCTCTGCGCGCAGAACCGCCGGATCCCATGCTGGGACGGGTCATAGCGGAACGCTACCGTCTCGATGCCCGCGCTGGGGAAGGGGGCATCAGTGTCGTCTACCGCGCCCTCCATATCCTGGTCGACCGGATCGTCGCCCTCAAGCTGCTACGGCTCGACATGTGCCACGAAAAGCACCTGCGTGCCTGGATGCTCCGGGAAGCGCGCGCCGCTAACCGCGTCGATCATGACCATATCATCGATATCCACGACATCGGCGAGACCGAGGAGGGGGAGGTCTACCTGGTCATGGAGTACGTGGTCGGCAACTCCATCCTCGGCGAGTTGGCGCCCGGTCCCATGCCCCTTTCCCGCAGCCTGGACATCCTCGAACAGGTGTGCGGTGCCGTCGCTCGCGCCCACGATCTCGGCGTGGTGCACCGCGATCTCAAGAGCGAAAACATCTTGCTCACGACGCATATGGGACGAAACGACTTCGTCAAGATACTCGACTTCGGCCTCGCCCACATCGCCATGGCCCCGCGCCTTGCTCCCGAGGGGGCGGTCTTCGGAACTCCCTACTACATGGCCCCCGAGCTGGTTCGCGGCGAGGAGGCGACTCCCCAGACCGACCTCTACGCGCTCGGGGTCCTGTTCTTCGAGATGTTGACCGGGCAGCTCCCCTTTCGTTCCGAGGATCGGGCGACGCTCCTCGCAATGCAGCTTACGGCCACGCCTCCCAGGCCGAGATCGCTCATGCCCGACCTGCTCCCCGCGGCTGAAGACATCGTGCTGAAACTGCTCGAAAAAGACCGACGATCGCGTTACCACGATGCCCACCAGCTCCACCACGAGCTCCGTGCACTTCAGGGGTGCCTGCCGAGCAGGACATGGGAAATCGCGGAATCACACTTCGAGCCGCCTCCAGCAGAAGAACAACGGGAGTCCATTTCCGAAGCATCGCCCACGGTGCTGCTCATCGACGACGAGGTCAACCTCGTCGCCACCGTTCGAACCATCTTGAAGCGGGCGGGTTACTCCTTTTTGTATGCGCACAACGGGGCCGAAGGACTGCGCATGGCCAAGGAGCGCAAGCCCGACATGATCCTTTGCGATGTCATGATGCCGCCCCCGAACGGCTTCAAGGTGCGCGAACAGCTCGCGATAGATCCGGCCACCCGCACCATTCCGTTCATTTTTCTCACCGCACGCGCCAGCCAGACCGACAAGCTTCGCGGCCTGGAATCCGGCGCCGACGACTACATCGTCAAGCCCTTCCACCGCGACGAGCTGCTCGCTCGCATCAAGGCGGTCTTACGCCGGGTGCAAAGGTAGACGTTGAAGTTCGGCTGGCAACGTTGACCGCGCAGTCTCACTGAGGCCAAAGACGGCGGAGGCAAAGCAGCAAGCACTCCCAAGGAAATAGTTGCCCACGATCTCCTCCCGCGGACCTCACCCCCACACGATTCAGAGCGTTCACATCGTCCCCCTCCCCATCGATGGGGAGGGGGAATTTGTAGGAGCGCGAAATCGCGGGGGGGTGAGGTCCGACTACCCAGGGTGGGTAACCCTGGGTAGCGGGTATCGCGGAGTTTAGAGGTCACGTAGGCATGAGAGGTCCCGTGGCTTAGCGGGCCGCTGGAAAAGAACCGCCGCAACTCCATTGACCGGAAGGTAGTCCCATGCCCCTTGAACAGACCCCGTCACCGCTCGGCCTAACAGGCGACATCGCCGCGCAAGTGCAACCTCTCGATGGGGTTGTTGCCATCAACATGGCTCAGGAGATTCTCCTCTTCTCCCCCGGTGCGGTGCGTATTTTTGGCTACGCGCCCGAGGAGGTCCTGGGCAAGCCTCTGGCGCTGCTCCTTCCAGATGGGATCGCCGACCTTCATTCGGACTATGTGCGAGCTTTCGCCCTGGCCCCCGGTCCCACCACCCTGCTGCGCGCCGGCGAGTTTCTCAACGGAAGGCGCAAGGACGGGACGCTGGTGTCTCTCCGGATCTCGCTCGTGAAGCTCGTCAGCGATGGCGAGTACATCTTCACGGCTATCCTGCAGCAACCCGGTGCTGTCCACGATGCAACCAACAGGGACGCACTGGAGCTGCTCGCCACGGAACTGGTGGGCGCCAACCGGGAGTTGGCCAGCACGGTCAGGAAGTATCAGACCGTTGAAGTGGCCCTGCGGGAGAGCGAGGTCAGGAACCGCGCGCTTCTCGACGCGATCCCCGACCTGATGTTCCACATGGGTTGGGACGGGTATTATCTAGACTACCACGCTCCAAAGGCAAGCCTCCTCACGGCATCTCCAGAGGCGTTTGTTGGCCGGCATGTCTCCGAGATCTTTACTCCGGACATCGCGGATCGATCGATGGAGCTCATTGAACGGACGCTGGCCACTGGCGAGAAGCAGGTGTTCGAACATTCGCAGGTCCTCGCGGACAGGATGCGTCACTTCGAGACCCGGATGGTGCCGAGCGGTCCAGACGAAGTGCTCACCATTGTGCGCGACGTGACCGAACGGGTGGAAGCGGAGGCTCTCCAGCGGCTCCAGCGGAACCTCGCCGTGAGTTTGAGCTCCGCAACGGAGCTGAAGCCCGCGTTGGACCTTCTTCTCAAGGCTGTTCTGTCCATCCAGGGGGTCGACGCTGCCAGTGTGTACTTGGTGGATTCCACTACAGGCAAGTTTACGCTTGCCGCCCACCGGGGAGCTCCAGGCTCGTCCGGTCAGCTCGGCACCATCGACCTCACGCTCTCGTCGACGCTCGTCAGGCTTCGTGGCACGGAGGAGGACGAGCCAGTCTCGGGTCTCTTCCCGGTCTCGGGTCTTTTCCCGGTAATCCATGAGGGGCGTGTGGTTGCAGCGCTCAATCTGGAGTGCCGCACGATGCTGGAAATTCCACGTCGTGTGCGGCATGCCCTCGAGGCTCTCGCAGCGCAAGTGGGCGGGGTCATCGCCCGTCTCGACGCCGAGGCTGCGCTCAAAGAGAGCGAGGAACGCTTCCACACTATGTTTGAAAGCCATGATGCGATCATGTTGCTTGTCGAACCTGTCAGCGGGGCAATTGTGGACGCGAACCAGGCCGCCGAGAACTTTTATGGGTATCCGCGCACTGCGTTGAAGTCCATGTCAATCCACGAAGTCAACTTAGCATCCCCCGATGAAGTTGCAGAAGCGAGACTGAAAGCGACTGAGCATGAAGTCAATTACTTTGTCTTTCTGCACCGCTTGGCAAACGGCGAAGTGCGAACTGTCGAAGTGCACTCCTCCCCGATTATGCTACATGGAAAAGAAATTTTATTCTCCATCATCCATGATATTACCAAACGCAGGCAGGCGGAGGAAGAACTACTTAATGCAAAAGACCAACGTTTGTCTGACGCAAACGATGAAATCATCGAACGCATGCGCATTGAGGAAGAACTACGACAAAGCCAGGAAATGTACCACCTGCTCGCCGAAAATATCTCGGATGTGATTTGGATCCTTGACCTTACCGCAGGACAGTTCCGCTATGTCAGCCCTTCGGTGGAGCGACTGCGCGGATACACCGCTGAGGAAACAGCGGCACAGGACATGAGCGCTTCGCTGACGCCGGCATCCTTGAAGGTCATTCAAGAGAGACTTCCTGCCGCCATCCAGGCATTTAAGGATGGTTACCGCGGCACTTATGTAAACGAGCTAGAACAACCTTGTAAGGATGGTTCCACTGTTTGGACAGAGGCGACCACCAGTTATCGTTTGGATGAACGCAGCGGTCATCTGAATGTATACGGCGTCACACGTAACATTTCCGAGCGCAAGCGGGCGGAGCGAGCCCTGCATGAAATGCAATCACGCCTGCAATTGCTTGGCGAGCATTTGGAGGGGTCCGCGTTATATGTCTATTCGCACGACGCCGACGGGCAAGTGCATTTTGAATACCTGAGTGCAAGCATGGAAAAGATACTAGGTGTTACACCAGATGAGGTCTTTCGAGACACATCGCGCCTGCACTCGCTGATTTTGCCGGAATACATGCCACAAATGGTTGCGGCGGAAGCGAAGTCAAAGGCGGAGTTGACAAATTTTGAGATCGAAGTCCGCCAGCGAAACGCGATTACTGGCAACATCCATTGGGCATTGTTGCGTTCCACACCGCGCCGCAGACCGGATGGCTCCACGGTCTGGTATGGCGTGCAAGTTGATATTACAGAAAGAAAAAGAAACGAGAAACTGCTGAGGGATGAAATTGCCGAGCGGATCCTTGCGGAAGCCTCTCTGCGTCGTCGGGACTCCATCCAGGGGGCGGTGAGCTTCACGGCAAACATTTTCTTGCAGAGCGTCTCCTGGGAGAGCCACATTGAGGAGGTGCTGGCTCGCCTCGGAGACGGCGCTGAAGCGAGCCGTGTCTACATTTCCGAGTGCCAGTGGGCAACCGAGCGCTCCGCGTGGCTGGCGAGCCGGCGCTATGAGTGGTGCGCATTGGGCACGGAGCCGCAGATCGGAAACCCGGAGGTCCAAAACATGGACCTTGAGGCGAGCGGTCATGAGCACTGGATGAACCGACTCGAGCGTAGGAGCCGCATTTCAGGGGATGTGCGAGACCTCTCTGAGGCCGATCGGGCCATCCTGGAGCCTCAAGGGATCCTGTCCATTTTGGTGGTTCCGGTGTTCGTGCGCGAGCAGTGGTGGGGCTTCATGGGCTTCGAGTGTCGCGTGGAACGCCATTGGCAGCCTGCGGAGGTCGAGGAGCTTGCCATGGCCGCAGACGCCCTCGGTGCGGCCATAGCGCGGGCGCGTACGGAGCAAGCACTTCGCAAGAGCGAAGCCCGAAGCGCGATTATCCTGGACTCTTTCCCAGACGTCATTTTCCTCACTGACCACGAAGGCCGGATCACGGACTTTCGGGCCAGCGGAAAGGAGAACCTGTACGCGCCTTCTAGCCAAATCAGGAACGGCCATTTGCGCCAATTGCTTCCATGTGCCGTTGCCGAGCTTGCCCTGGACCATCTCCAGTGGGTGTTGAAGACCGGTGAGGTTTCGGCCTTCGAGTATACCTTGCTTATGCCGGCGGGCGCGCAGTCCTACGAGGCGCGCATGTCGGCCCTTGGGCCCGACGAGGTGTTGTGTGTGGTGCGCAATGTGAGCGAGCGCAAGCGGCTCGAGCAGATGAAGTCGGACTTTATCAACCAGGCAGCCCACGAGCTCCGCACACCGCTGGCGACCATTGGACTTGCGGCCAGTATCCTCGAGGAGGGCGGCACCCCAGAGGAATTGGTGGAGCATTGGGGGATCCTCAACGAGGAGTTGGAACGGCAGCGCGCTTTGGTAGAGAGGCTCTTGGTGTTCGGTCGCATGGATGCGGGCGTATTCGAGCTGGGGCGAGTTCCAGTGGACATGGGGGAGGTGGCGCGGAGCGCATGCCATGCGACGGCTCTTCAAGCGCAGGCGAAATCCATAACCCTGTCGTTTACCGTGGCTCCCGAGCTGCCCCTTGTGCTGGGCGAGAAGGACTATCTGTGGCAAGTGGTGATCAACCTACTGACCAACGCAGTCAAGTTCACCCCAGCAAACGGTCGGGTGACGCTGCGAGTGGAAGCGGATGCGTCGGGAGTAGCAATAGCGGTGACTGACAGCGGAGTGGGGATTCCCCCAGAAGACATGCCCCACCTTTTCGAGCGGTTTTTTCGGGCGACCAACGCGATCCAGCAGGAAATCGCTGGGACCGGCATGGGTCTCTACATGGTCAAGACCATTGTGGAGCAATTGGGGGGGCGGGTGCGGGTCGAGAGCACGCTGGGAAAGGGGACTATGGTCACCGTGTGGCTTCCGGGTGAAAGTCCCGCCTCGGTAAGGGGGGGCTCCACAAGATAGGTGTCCCAAGCCAAATTAGACCGCGGTGGCGCCCTTTCCCACCTGCGGTCCCGCACCACAGGTTCGAAACCGTTTTAAACCAACCACATCTTGAAAACCGCAGGTCCCAACCGAGACCTCACCCCTCGCTATTTCGCCCTTTCCTACGTGGTCGCGTCCATCCTGCGAGAGCCATCAACGATATCGCACGGTTGC
>CAITRH010000338.1 GCA_903894755.1 uncultured delta proteobacterium | reverse complement strand
GGTCGACGATCTCGTAGACGTCGCGGCTTATCCTAGCAACGAAACTTGCGACGTTTTCAAGATGGGTTTGGTTTAGGTCAAATTCAAGCCGACCCCATCAGTACAGTACGCCACGGGGCCTCGATAAGGGAGCGAGCGACCGGGGTCTCGCGCGGCAGGCTTCAACCCTGCGTGCATACAGCTTCGACGCGCGTGCACGCACAACGACCGCGCGTCGACGCAACAAGACTCCGCATGCGCGCTGCAGCTTCACCCGCGTGCATGCAGCTTCACCCGGCGTGCATGCCCCCGCGTGCATGCAGCTTCAATCCGCGTACATGCACCTTCACCCCGCGTGCATGCGGAGCGATCCGGCGCACGCGAACAACAACCGCATGTCGATCCTCACGCCACTGCAGCAGGTTGCGCCCCAGCCTTCTTCTCCACCATGTCGTTGATCTTCACACTCACGATCTTCGAAACCCCAGGCTCGGGCATCGTCACGCCGTACAGTACATCCACGAGCTGCATGGTGCGCTTCACATGGGTGATCAGAATAAACTGAGACCGGTCCGTCATCGACCGCACCGCTTCGTTGTACCGTGCCACATTGGCTTCATCAAGCGGCGCATCAACCTCGTCCAGAATGCAGAACGGCGATGGACGAATCTGAAACATTGCAAAAATTAGCGATACCGCCGTCAGTGCCTTCTCCCCACCGCTCATTAGCTCGATCGAAGACAGCTTCTTGCCAGGTGGTTGCGCCAAAATATCGATCCCCGTTTCCAGCATGTCCTCTGGATTGGTGAGCCGCAGCGACGCCCGCCCGCCACGAAACATCTTGGGGAATATCTCCTGGAACTTCTTGTCCACTGCATCAAAGGTTTCTTGAAATAGACGCTTGGACTCCCGGTTCATCTGCTGGATCGCCTTCTCGAGGTCGCTCAGCGCCTGATCGAGATCCGCCTTTTGCTCCGAATAGAACGTAAAGCGCTTCTGCGCCTCGTCGTGCTCTCTCATTGCATCGAGGTTTACACTCCCCATGCGCTCAATAAGTTGCACAAGATCGGCGATCCGGCTTCGTAGGGCGTCGTCAGGCGGAAGGCGCAGGTGGTAGTCGCCGATAACCCTCGGAAGCCGCAAGCCTCGAAACTTCTCCGCTACCGCCTCGAGCAGATGACTTAGCTCCATCTGTTTTTCTCGAAGGTTCATGTCATGGGTTGCAAGCTCGTCGCGCGACTGCTCCACCCGTGTTCGCAGATCCTTGAGCTTCGCCTCGCGTTCGAGAAGCGCGCCTCGAAGTGCCTCGAAAATACCGCGCGTCCCAGCAAGCGCAGCCCCCGTTGACTGCGCATGATCGAGCGCCCTTTGGCGCTTCTGTTTGTGCACCACAAGCTGCCCTGCGGTCTCGCCAATGGCTTGCGCGCCTGTCAGGAGCTCCTGTTCGAGCCTGCGACGACGTTCTGCCAGTTCGTCCGTGCTCCTGCTAAGACGTCCAAGGGTGGCCCTTGCTGCGTTCAGCTTCTCCCGCACCGACGCCACACGGACCTTGCGCTCTGTCACGATCTGCCGCCTTGCCTCGACCTGCTCGCGCCACGACGACGCCGCTGCTTCGGCATCTTCCATCCTCCCTGAGGCCTCGTCCAGCACTGCGCGTGCCTCGTCGAGCACTGCGCGTGCCTCGGACCGCTCTTGTCCTGCTTCGTGGATCGCCATCGACAGGTCGTCTTGTTCAGCAGCCAGGATCTCTAGACGCTTGCGCACAGTCTCGAGCTGCACCTGCACCTGACGAAGATCCTTTTCCGTTGTAATTAGCGCAATTTCGTCAGCATGGGCCTGATGACGCGCCCGGTCGAGTGCAGCCCCCGTGTCGCTGATCGCCACCCGCGATGCCTGATGGGCCGTGAGACGCTCGGTCACAAGAGCCTCGAGACGGGTCACGTCTTCCCGAAGCTCCCGGGTCTCTCGCTTGGAGTCCAACATGTGCGCGACAGCTTCTTCCCCCTGTCCGCCTGCCACCCGTCCATCTGGAAAAAACACAGTGCCGTCGAGCGTCACCAGTGGAGCTGCGTGAAACCCAATCCGATCGGCCACCTCGGCATCCCGTACCACCAGCGCATCGCCAACTAGGGAACGCACCAGGGACTCGTCCTCGGGCTTGTAGCGCAGTCGATCGGCAAGACGTGCAACCACCCCCTCGTCCTGTGGGACTGGAGCGTATCCGCCCGCGACAAAGCGAAGCTGCGTAGGGACCAACGTGGCACGTCCCTTACGGTTCTTTGCAAGCTGTTCGAGCAGGGCCCTTCCGCGCTGCAGGTCCTGGACGCGCACTTCCTGGAGACGCGAGCCAAGCAATCCGGCGAGGGCGCTGGTGAGGTCGGCGGGGGCTTCGATGCGGTCGGCGACAAGGCCGAGGAGCGTGGGGTCTTTGGTGGCAAGAAGCGATTTGATGCCAGTGCCGACCCCTTCGAGGCGGGCCTGCATTTCCTCGAGGGCGTGAAGGCGGGAGCGCTTCTTGGAGAACTCGCTTTTGGCTTCGTCGAGGGCGCGCTCTTCGCCAAGAATGCGCTGCCTAAGTTCGGCGAGGCGAGCTTCGAGGCGGTTTTTTTCTTCGGCGCTCGTGACCTTGCCGACCCGGAGCTCTTGGACGGCTTCCGAAAGCTCGCGGACCCGAGCTGCGTAGTCGAGTTGGGCAGCTTCCTGGTCTTCCCGTTCGACCCGCATGCGTTCGAGACGGGAGTGCATTTCGTTTTGACGTCGCTCGAACCCTGCGAGCCTGGCCTCACCGCTGGCGATATCGGCTTGGGCGTGGGCCGTGTCTTTGCGGAGCTCGGCGACTTTGCCGTCCGCTCGTTGTTGTTCGGCGCCCAGCTCGGAGAGGCGCTCTTCTTCGGCGTCGAGCTGCTCGGCAAAGCCGGTTTCTTCGTGGGCGAGGGTGTCGACCTGGCTGGTGAGCATCTCACGTTCGTACGAGAGGCGCTCGTTCTGTTCGATGATCTCGTGGGCGTCTTTGGCCGCCTGGCGTTCGCGGGTAAGGAGCGCGTCGATCTTGTCTTTGGCGCGAGCGATGGCGCCTTCTTCGGTGCGGACCTCGTTTTCGGCAGCGAAGTTCTCGGCTTGGGACTTTTCGAGAGCCTGCTCGGCGGCGTGGGCTTCGAGGCGAGCGCTCTCCAATTCGGCTTCGCGGGCGACCAGCGCGCTCTTGGCCTGGTCGGCGTCGAGGGTGAGACGAGCGACCTCGCCGGTTTCGAACTTGATCCAGCCGTACAGCTCGAGATAGCGGTGCGATGCCTCGTGGAGCTGATGGTCTTCGAGCTCGTTGCGGTAGGCGAGGTAGCGCTCGGCTTTGGCGGCTTGGCGTTTGAGGGCGCCGAGGTTTCGCTCGATTTCGGCGACGATGTCCCCCACGCGGAGCAGGTTTAGCTGCGTGAGCTCCATCTTTTTCTCGGCCTGCTTTTTCTTGGACTTGAACTTGGTGATCCCTGCAGCTTCCTCGATGAGCAGCCGTCGTTCATCCGGTTTGGCGCTGACGATGAGGCCGATTTTCCCCTGTTCGACGATGGCGTAGGCCTTGGTGCCGGCGCCGGTGCCTAGGAAAAGGTCGGTGATGTCTTTGAGGCGTACTTGGGTTTTGTTGACGAGGTACTCGCTGTCGCCGTTGCGGTGCAGGCGGCGGGTGACGGCGATTTCGGCGTAGTCTTTGTATTCGAGGGGGGCGTCGCCGTCGTTGTTTTCGAAGGTGAGGGTGACTTCAGCGAAGTCGTGGGCGGCGCGTGATTCGGAGCCGTTGAAGATGACGTCTTCCATGCTTCGGCCGCGGAGGTGCTTGGCGCTCTGCTCGCCCATGCACCAACGGATAGCGTCGACGATGTTTGATTTGCCGCAGCCGTTGGGTCCCACGATGCCGAGGACCGCGTGGTCGAAGTGGACCAGCGTTCGGTCGACGAACGACTTGAATCCGATCATTTCGAGCTTCTTGATCTTCATTCAAGGGGAGCGTTGACATACCGTCACGGATGGAGGCACTGCAAGAGGCATTAGGCACAAAGAGTGAGCACCACGGTTATCTTGCGTTTTCGGGGCTGGGTCCTTGGGCTCGCGTCGGAGCACACGACGCCGGGACGGCTACTGCTAGCCTGTACGGTGGGGGGGATGATTGGAGCCACGCCGTTTTTTGGCTTTCATTTGCCTTTGACGCTGCTGGCTGCAAGGTTGTTTGGGCTCAATCGAGCGGTGGTCTATGGCGCGTCGAACCTGTCGATCCCACCGGTAGCGCCGTTTTTGGCCACGGCTTGCGTCGTGGTGGGGGCGCGCTTGGCAGGAATGGACGTACGCTTCGACAGTGCGACGGCCCACGCTCCGTGGAGCCTTGGGCGGGACCTGTTTTTGTCGTGGCTTGCGGGGGCTCCTGTCGTGGGAGGAGCCCTTGGATTCCTTCTTGGGCTCGTGGTGGGCGGGGGCGCATGGATACGTCGTCGCAGGCAGGATCCGCAGTGGGCGCTGGAGCAAGAGGTGATGCGGCGGTTTTCCGGCGAGCGCCGCTCCATTCGGACCTATGTGCGGTGCAAGCTGCTGCTGGACCCGGTCTATCGGGGGCTGATCGACACGGTTCCTAAGCGCGGCAACGTTGTGGACCTTGGGACCGGGCTTGGATTGGCCGCGCTGCTCCTTGGACTTGACTCCATCGAGCGGGTTGTGCTCGGGATCGACCATGACAAGGACAAGCTCGATGTCGCAGTTCGGGGTTCGACAGGGCTTCGGGTGACCTTCGTCTTGGGGGACGTGGCAACGTACGAGATTCCGCCGTGCGATGTGGTGTTGCTCATCGATGTCCTTCACGTGCTGCCGCCCGAGGGGCGTGGAGTGCTCCTTGGTCGTATCCGGGATGCGCTCGCTCCTGGAGGCGTGCTTGTGGTTCGGGACATGGACACGCGTCGCCGGGGCGCGTCCTGGACCGGCGCGATCGAGCGCTTGGCCGTGGGTGTTGGCTGGAACCGCGGTCATGCTCCGGAGTTTTTTGCGGCAGATGACATGGTTGCATCCCTTGCGTCGTTGGACTTCGACACCCGCGTGGTGGCCAATGCAGGGCCGCTGCACCCAGGCAACGTGCTCGTGATCGCGCGGCGGCGCGAAGGGGCTCCTCAGTAAAAGCAAGGTCCTCGCTGCCGTCTTTGCCATGCTTCAAACGCGCTTGGTGGTCGGACAGGCCTTGCCCCCGGACATCATCGTGGGAAAAGCCAGACACTCGCCCAGTGAGTTCGCAGCCGGCGGCGGCATCGACACCGCAGGTTGTACTTCGGGTGGAACAAGCTGTCGCAACAGCCACGCTTGCACATGTAGCTTCTCTTCAACCATCCCGAGACCGTCGCGAAACCGCCCTATGAGCAAGGCCGACATCAGGATCAGCGCCACGTTGGAGCCGAACAGAAACCCCTCCGTGAGAAGTCGCCGCAGCGGCAACCCAGAAACGGTCTCGTGGACCGCCAGCTCGGACGGAGGCAGGACACCTACCCAGCTAAGCGCAGATGGGACCGCCACGGAAAGACAGCCAAGCCCAATCGTCGCAAAACGGCGCGAGCGGTCCGGACTCAGTACGTAGGCCAACGTGTTCATCGCCGCTAGGCTTGGCACGAGCACATACGGCCCCGCAACCGCGCTCGTGCAGGCAATGGCCAAGGAGCTCACAAGCAACATGCTGTAGGACACCCGTCCCGCTGGATGTGGCAAAATCATGCGGATAAACGACAGAGCCGCCGCAGCTGCCCAAAGAAGTCCCAAGGCTGCCGCCGCACGCCAACTGATAAGGCCCAGCGCGTGCGCAATAGGGTAGTAAAGAAACAGTATCAGATAGCCGATCCCCGCAATCTTGGCGCCAAGTCGATGCCCAGTCCGCCTGGCTGCGACGATCTCTTCTTGGGCCTCCGGTGGGATCTCCGTCGGAGGCTCGGTCCAAAGACGCACCAGGGTCCGCTTGGCATCCGCGTTGGTGGGATCAAAGGCAATGGCCTGTCCCACTTCTTTCATTGCAACGCGTCGATCCTCGAGGGTATTTCGAGCGTTCGACAGCGCGCGCATGGCAGCTTCGTGGGCCCGGCGCGCATGCTCCGACGCGAGCTCGCGACGTCGAACTGTGTCGAGGTCCCCATCGAGAAAACGTTCGAGCTCCTCATAGAGCGCCCGTACGCTGCGGTAGCGACGGTCAGCGTCAAGCTCCGTTGCACGTACACAAATGGTCTCGAGCTCCGGCGGAATCTCCCGATCCGGAGCCCGCCGCGTCGCACGAGCGTCGGCGCCCGTAAGGGTGGACGTCAGAACAGCCGCGGACGACGCTCCGCGATGCAGCTTCTCCAAGGTCAGGATCTCGAACAAGATCGCCCCCAGTGCGTAGACGTCACTGCGCGCGTCCTGGCACTGAAGCTCCCCTCGCACTTGCTCAGGAGCCATGTAGCCTGCAGTCCCCACCATCGATCCCATCTGTGTGTGCGCCAGATCGCCAAGCGAGCTGCTAACCCCGCCGACCACGGGGTCTGCATTCATGGCTCGTGCAACCCCCCAATCGAGCACATAGACTTCTCCGAAGTCGCCGAGCATGACATTGTCGGGTTTGAGATCGCGATGGATGATCCCCCTTGCATGGGCGAAGTCGACGGCAAGACAGACATTGCCAAACGCAGTAAGAAGCTTGCGCCGTGAGTACTTCCGCAGGACATCGAGGTCACCCGCTCGAAAGGCTGCCAGCACCTCGCCAAGAGTGACCCCGCGGACACGTTTCATGACGAAGTACGCGGCTCCGGTATCGTCCTCACCCAGGTCGTAGACCGGCACCACGGAGGGATGTTCGAGCTGACCTTGGATCCTGGCCTCTCGCAGGAAACGACTGCGCAAGTCGCTGCGTAGCCCCTGGCCGTCGCGTACTGTTTTTACTGCAACCTCGCGGTCGATGCGGCGGTCCAGACACAAGCGGACCTCTCCCATGCCCCCTTCCCCAAGGAGCGCCGCAGGCTCGTAGCGCTCCGAGAAGCGATGGCCGACAAGAGGAATCTCCATGGAAGCTGCCGCATCCGGAGTCAGTGTCGTGGCCAGTGCAGCGTTGGGAATGGTGCCCCGTGGGTCCATGGGCGCCTCAGGGTCCTCGAGGAGCCGCCGAGGACGACGCAGGAGCCGCCGAGGACGACGCAGGAGCCGCCGAGGACGACGCAGGAGCCGCCGAGGACGACGCGGGAGCCGCCGAGGACGGGGACAACGGTGCGGCGGACGGGGACAACGGCGCGGCGGACGGGGACAACGGCGCAGCGGACGGGGACAACGGCGCAGCGGACGGGGACAACGGCGCAGCGGACGGGGACAACGGCGCTGCCGAGGAGGACGCAGGAGCAGGCGGCGGCGGCGGCGGAGCTGCATTGCGCTGTTTGATTTCGTTCTCTTTGCGCTTGGCTGTCGCTAGCAGTTCGTCCACGTCATTGCCCTGGCCGTCCCCTTGCCCTCGTCCTGCCCGCGGTCCGCGCATGTCTTTGAAGAGCTGGAATTCCTTGATAGAGACTGCAACCTGCTCTTCGGGCGTGGCCGTGCCAGGAACGGACGGAGCAAAGAGGTAGAGAAGTCCTAGGTTGTAATGGATCGGAGCCAGCGCCGAATCGAGAGACAAGGCGAGCTCCAGTTCCCGCTTGGAGTCTGCAGAGCGACCGAGCACTCGGTAACAGTCGCCCAAGTCGAGGTGTGCCATGGCGCTTACAGGGGCCGCACGGATAGCGTGCTCGAGAGGTTCGAGAGCTTCTTGTGCGTTGCCAGCCTCGAGACGCATTTCGCCTAGCCCAATGTAGGCCTCGGCGAGGTCGGGACGGCGTTTGAGGGACGCTTCAAAGCTTTCGAGCGCTGTCTTGCGGTCGCCCAGCTCACGGGAGAGAAGCGCTCGCAACAGGTTGGCTTCGGCATTGCCTGGGTCCCTGGCCGGAATGGACTCGGACCCGTCGAGAATAGCCGTAAGTGCATAGCGTGCGGTTTCGAAGCGCCTTGCCCGATAGTAGTCGCGAGCAATGGCGATCATCGCGTCTTTGTTGTCCGGCTCTCGGTGCAGGGCATCCTGGGCCACACGCTGCGCACCGGGACTGTCGCCTGCAATGGACTTGATCTCTGCAAGGGTCACCAAGAGTCGCACCGAATCAGGTTTCTTCTTGAGCGCGGCATTGAGAAATGCCTCAGCGTCCTGGACCGCCCCCTTGTTTGCAAGTGCCAGCGCATAGGCTGCGATCGCCACCTCGAAACCGGGCTGACGTTCAAAGGCGCGTTTGTAGGCCTCGCGCGAGGCTTCCGGTTGTCCTAGGCGCTCGAGGACAGCACCCAAGGAATAGGGCGGCGCGCCCGAGCGGGGAGCCTTGGAGGCAGCCTCTTCGAAGCCTTTCTTGGCAGCCTCGAGGTCGCCAGCGTTCCAGGCTTGAAAGCCCCGTTCGTACGCCTCCTTAGCCTCCCCTTCGAGCTCCACGGACTGTCCTGGAAGTCCCAGTGCAGAACCGCCATCGCCTCCGCCACCTGCGTCACGCGCTCGGGCCTGAGGAACCTTGGACTCTTGCTTTCCCCCACACGCTCCGCCTCCGCCTCCACCTAGCACCAAGCCAAGTACAACCGCTCCCAGGCCCAGGGCAAGGCGTTCAAAGGTCATGGGCTCACCGGCAGTGGAGCGCCGCGTCCCGATGGATCCGGGTGGGTCAACAACCCTGCACGCCACTGGAGGAACATCCCTTTTGTATAGACCAGCGCTTTGCCCTTCTCGAAGGGGTCGGGGGTCTCTTCCACGTACTTTTTCATCTTGTCGTCGCCGAAGGTCACAGAGTCCGTGTAAAACGCAAGACGTCCAACTCCCTTTTGAACCGCGTCACTCTTGACGTTGTTCTTGCGGGCGAAGATTGCGGCGGTTGCGTAACGACCCACCATCTTGGTGCCCGCGCTTTCGAGCTGAGCGTCGCGCCACTCGCGCCATTTGCTGCGGACTTGATCTCGTATCTTGTCGGCTTCCTCCGCTTGTCCAAGCTCGTCGAGGCGCTGCAGGAGCTGCTCCTGTTTGGGGGTGAAGTACCGGGGTGCAACGAACTCGAGACCCGTGCGAAGGGAGTCGTAAAGGGAGCCGACGCGGGCGATAGCAGCGGGAGTCCAGTAAAACGACTGGTACGTCTGGGCGATGCGATCGAGCTTTGGACGGTACTTCTTTTCTGCAAGCTCCAGGGACTTCTCGTATTGCGCTTTGACCTCGGTCACCGTGCCCGAGAAGCGCTGGTGGTTGGTCTGGTAGTCGAAGTCGTGGCGGATCTCCTCGTCGACCAGGACAAACTCGGCTTCGGCCCCCCAGTCGTTGTAGGGAGGATTGTCTGCACTGGCAGGGGATGGCCCGGTGACGGGGCGGGTTTTGAAGAACTCCCAAGCAGCGATGGTGTTTCTCAGCCAAGTGCGGTACCCGGCGGCATCTCCAGAGGACTTTGCCATACGGGCCATCTTGAAGGCAGCTTCGAGGACATACCTAGCAGCGGGGGCGCTCTTGGCGTTGGCGACATAGTAGACGTTGAGGGCGGCCTGGGCTTGGCGGCGGGCGCTGAGGTTTGGACCGGTGTCCGAGCCCGTGGGATTCCACTGGTTGTAATCGAAGTCGACGCGACGGAAGTCAGCTTCAGCCCTGCGGTCCGGGGGGAGCTTCATCTTGCCGCCAATGAGGAGGGCATACTGGGCGTTCATGCCGGCGCGGTCTCCAAGGTTCGAATAGAGGACCAGTGCAATGCGAGCCGCATTTTGCCGCTGCTCGTCGCTAAAGCGCTCGTTTCTTGCAATCTTGGAGTAGGAGGCCGCCGCGCGATCATAGGCAAAGAAGCCGTAATAAGTGGAGCTAAGCCCGTCGTAAGCGTCGCCGAGGTACTTGACCCGTTCTTTGTAGCGTTTGGGATCGGGCGCACGTTTGATCTTGGGGTCCTTGGGGTCCGGTCCGCCCTTCTGGAGCCGATTGAGGTTCTCCTCACTGCCATACTTCTCGATAAACAGCGTGTAGAGCTCGATGGCCTTGTCGAAACGGCCGATCTGTTTGTAGGCATACGCGGCGTTCATGACCGCCTCAGGAGCCTCGTCTCGTCCAGGAGCCGCCTTGAGCGCAGCTTCGTACAAGCCGGCAGCCTCGAGCCAAAGCTTGTCGCGTCCTGGCCCGGGAGGCGCCTTTTGCGCTTCCTCGAACTTTCTCCTTGCATCGAGGAACGCAGCCTCCTGGATGGTGGGGTCGACCACCATTTTCGAGTCGCTCTTTTGGACTGCAGTCTTGGCACACGAGTGAGCTTTCTCTGCTTCCGCAAGCTCTCGGGATCGGGTTGCATCCTTCTCGAGGTTGCTCATCAAGATGAGGCGTTTCCAGGCTTCGTAGCCGAGCTCGTCTTTGCCACAATGTTCGCGGTAGATGGGCTCGAAGCGCTCGCGTGCGACTTTGAATTGGCCGTACAGGTAGTACTGGTCGGCGCTGTAGAACTGAAAGAGCGCGGCTCGTGACTGGGTGTCAAGGTTGGCAGGAACAAGCTGAATGTAGTCGTCGCGGGCCGCCATGCTGGCCAAAATCTCTGCGGGGATAGGGTCTTCTACCACCTTCTTCTCGCCGTCGGGGCCCTCTAGGCGGGGCGTTTCCCTTGGCTCGATGCCGATAGTCCCATTGGAGTCGCGGAAGTGCTGGTAGGCAAGGTCGCGACCGGTGTCGCTGAGAGAGACCACATAGAAGGCGCCGTTTTCCAGGAACTCGTCGTTTTCGTCGGAGTCGCGCACATCGATGGCGGCCTGGCGCGCGCGGTCGATCTCGGCTGTCGTGGGCTCGTCGTGGTGTTTGGGGTCCGCACTGTGGAGAGTGAGCTTGATGCTGACGATCTGGTAGAGGGAGTCGGCCAGAAAAAACCGGGTTCGATAGGCATCGGAAGCGTCTTCGTCCTGGTCGAGGAAGCCTTTCCATCCCAGCGCGGCCAGGTGGTACTCGCTGGCGGCGCGGTCGAGGGCGTGAAGTTGCGCAGTGCGGTCATCGGCCTGGGCCTGGGCTTCATCTACTGCGGCTTGACCGTTGCGGGTGTGCTTGATGGCCGCACTGCGAAGGCCTGTGCGAACGAGCTCCTCGGCACGTTGGATCGCCGCAGGGTTGTCTTTGTTCGCGTCCACCCACGGGGTCTCGCCAACGTACGCGTGCAGGGCAGTCTGTGCTTTGAGGATTTCCTCTTCGTACAGCGCGCGCTCGCTGCCGATCTTGGTTGCCCGTGCCAGCAAGGCGTAGACCTCGGCGATGTCGTTTTGGGTGTCCGGCGCGCCTGGGTCCATAGGCCAACGTTTGAGGACCAGCCGGTACATTTCAAGGGCGCTCTGGTAGTGGATCAGGCCGCGGTACTCGAGAGCGAGGGCCCGGTAGACATCAATGGTCCAAGGTTTGTTTTGAGGAACGATGTTGGGATCCTGCACGCGCTCGACAGCCTTGTGGAGGATCCTCTCCGCCTCGGTCGGCCTGCTCTGGACAATGTCCTCACGGGTGACAAAGGGTTCATCAGCAGGAGGCCCCACGAAGTCGTCGTTGGTGAGCGACCCGGCGATGTAGGTGAAGGCTTCACTGCGGAAATCGGTCCCTGGGTCGCCGGTCGCCTTCTGTTGGTCGTCCGTGTAGTCGAGAAGGCGGACAAGCTCGCGCGTCGCAGCCGCATAGCGCTGTTGTTTGAACAGGGTCCAGGCGTATTTGTAGAGGGCCACACCGTAGAGCGGAGGTTTCTTGAACTGCATCGCGTGCAGGTACGCACTAGCAGCCCTGTTGTACCCCCAAACCGACGAGGCCTCCCAGTCGACGACGCCGCTGGCAAGGTCGTCCTGGTCGAACTCCCAGTTTCCAATCAGCCACCAGATCTCGGCCAGGTACTTGGGATCGTCGCCGGGACGCTGCCGCACCTGCGCGAGTGGGGCGCAATCGGAGGGATACGGGTCGACAAATCGAGTCTCGGGGGTCGCCTTCTTGACACTGTCAGGTCTGTAGTAGGTCCGTCGCCACTGCTCCCAGTACGGCCTCGAGTTGTCTTGAGGCATGGCCACGATCTGGTCAACTTCGGGAACCTGCGGGTCCTGCGGGGTGGGATAACTGTAGCGACTTCGACAAACGATGGAGCGCCACACCTGCTGGGCCTCAGGACGGCGCCCTTGGTCGTTCAACGCGTGCCCTAGGAAGTAATGGATACCAGATAGCTCGTGGTAGCTCGGAAACTCGCGGATCACCCGTTTGTAGAGCGCTATGGCCTTGTTCATCGGGGAGGAGATCCGAAGGTCCTCCTCGAGCCCCCGCGCTTCTTCTTCGTAGAGCGCTGCCAGTCGGTACATGGCGTCAGGAGTCGCCTCGGGCTGGGAACGATCGCCGCTGTACTTCTTTACAAACTCCTCGAGGCGAGCAATGGCAATGGCGCGGGCCTTGCGCAGCTCCTCTCTCTCGATGGCAATATCGCGGTCAAGGCGTGCAAGGATAGTCTTCTTCTTCTGCTCGTAGTGGAGCGTGATGATGCCTGTGATGGCCTCTTTGTATTCGCGAGCGCCAAAGTCGTAGGTGTCGAGCTCGTGTTTAAGAGCCCCGTAGGCTGCAACCTGTTCGGGAGTCGGAGGAGGCAAAGGAGGCGCCGTACGTCGGCGCATTGGAGGAGGTGGGGGGGCAGGTTGGGGTTTTGTTGCAACACTCCCATCGGTCGCGCCCCCAGCATCGGGCACCTGCGACTGCAGCGACGTATCGGCACGACCTGCCGCATCACTGATTGCGTCCGCATGGCCTGCGTCCGAGCTGGCTGCGTCCGCATGGCCAGCATCGGCCTTGGCAGCGTCCGCATGGCCTGCATCGCGACTCGACTGGCCGGTAGCAACGACAGCGGAGAAGAGACCCGCAGCGGCGAGCACCAAAGAAAGTCTTGTCTTCATGGGATCACTTCCCAGTGCCGCGCGCTGCGGGCTCGATGCCGTCGTCGCGCACCTCTTTGAGCTCTTCGTCGAGCCGCAACTCCTGGCGCGCCCGCTCGGTTTGAAGCACTCGAACGCGCTCAAGCTCTTCTTCGCGGACCTCCCACGCTTGCTCTGTGATGCCAACGTCGGCGCGGAGCACAATGTTGCGGAGCTTGTCGCGTACAATGGCAAAGTTGCGCTGCGCCACATGCCCTACTAGATCGCGCGCTTCCGCATCGAGTGCGTCAAGACGCGCCTGGTAGCGTGCAAGGTTGGCCTGCTCGGTGCGGACCTTGGCGAGAAGCTCGGTGCTGCGCGCCTGAACCTGCTGTTCAAGCGTATTGAAGGCGTCTACCAATTGGTCTTCGTTGGCGCGCGCTTGACGCAGGATTGGCTCGGCCCTGTCGGCGACGCTCTGGGCAGATCGGCCGGCTTGCCCCTGACGTGCAAGGACAACTTCACGGTCGAGAGCGTCGCGGAAGGTCAGTCGAGCCGCAGCGTCGTTCTGGAAACGTGAGTCGCCAAGGCCAATCTGGGCCCGTCCCATCTCAATGGTGCGTCGAAGCTCGGCGATCTGTTCCCGGTACTTCTTGAGGTCGCGCTCGTTGGCGTCGAGCTCCTGCTGAAATCTCTGCGTGCGCACTGGGTCGCGAGCCACCCCTCGTTGCGCATCGTCGCGAAGCATCCGCCGCAAGCCGTTGACGTTCGCCTGTACCTGATCGACCTCGAGGGACCGACGACTCAACTCCTGGGACACGCCGTTCCATTGGCGCGCCCCAATGACGGACCGTTCGGCAAAGTCGGCCTGGCCCATGGGAAGCGTCTGGACTGCTCCCATTGCGCTGCGTCGACGCTCCCGGACCGCCGCGATCTCCCCCTCGAGGTTCCTCGGCTCCTCGTCATCAAGGGCACGGGCAAGGACAGCACGAGCCCGGGAAATGCGGTTGATGAGGCCCAGTGCCGTCTCTTGGCCCAGTTCGAGCTCAGGGAACGCATGCACCCGACTTGTCGCTGTCGCCATCGCAGTGAGCCGCGCGATCATGTCCTGGGCTTGCGCGATCAGCGTGCGACACTGGTTGATGTCGTCGATCACTGCAAAGGCCGTGGGGCCATCTTGAGCTTCGCGAGCCCAGCGCAGTGCGAGGGCGGGAAGCTGCTCGCTCTGGTCTAGGACATCGAGCTGCTGCTGCGACAGCTTCTCGTAGTACACGGAGACGTCCCGGGTCGAATCGAGAAACTTCTCGACCCGCTCCACAGTAGGAGAATACTGGGAACGTACCCCTTCGTAGAGCACAAGGGACTTGGCAAACGTTCCGGCTCGCAGGAGAAGATCGGCGCGAAGCAGGGTGCCATCCCCAATGTCCGGGGAGCTTGGATCGGAAACGGCAAGGACCTCGAGTGCGCGTTCGGCACGCTTCACGTCGCCCACGCGGACATACACCCAGGCAAGCTCGTACAGCATCACGTCGAACTCTTCGGAGTCGCGAGTGACGTGCTCGTAGGCGGCGCGGGCCTGGTCGTACTGCTCCATTTCGTAAAAGAGCCGTCCTATGGCAAGCCATGCAAGGTCGATGACGTGTTTGTGCTCCGTGCTGTCGGGCGCAAGCTGCGTCACCTTGGCAAAGGTTTCGATGGTCTGCTTGTAGTTGGCACTGGTCGGCTCTTTTCTGGAGGGGTCGGGCGCAGGTTGGGAAGCACGTGCTAGGCGCATGGCCACGAGCCCCTCGAAGTAGCGCGCTTGATGCGTGTAGAGCGTGCCCAGTGGGACCGAGGCGAAGCTCTCTACAGCAGCAGTCCACTCGCGTCGCCTAAACCGAGCTTTGCCCTTGGCGTAGCGAAGCGCAGGGTCCGGATCGGTGATCCGTTCCATGCGCTCGTAGATTTCTGCGAGCGCCTCGGGAGGCTCGTCGAGGCGCAGGCTGATGTCCACCAGCCTGGCAAGGGCTTTTCCTTGAAAGGAGGCGAACCTGGGGTCGGTGCTGCGGTCGACCAGAGCTCGGAAATCGCGACGGGCCGACAGGTATTCTTGGGCTGCATAGAAGGTCTCGGCACGAAGGGAGATCGCGTCGGGCAGCACCGGCGTGTTGGGAGCCTCTTCGACAATCTGGCTCAACACTAGGATTGCGCGTGGGTAGTCTTTGGCGCGAAAGAGGAGCTCGCCGTTGGCAAGGCGCTGCTCGGGCGAGGGACGCTCGCGGCGGGACCGTTCGACCGCCTGGCGGACCATGGGGATCTCACTGACGATACCGGCGAGGTCTTGTTCGGCGGCGGCAAGGTTGCGGTCCGCATCGGCAAGGGCGCTCGGCGCATGGAGCACCAGGGCGAGGGCGCCCGGGACAGTCCATAGGAGCGCCCACTTCATTTCTTGGCTCCTGGGGACGGGGCGGTCGGAGGGGCGAGGGCTTGAACCTTTTCGAACCAGTCGATGGCAGGACGTTGCTCGAGAGGGGTGGTGACGCCGCCTTTTTCGAGGGCCGTGGAGGTGAGCTGGAGCACCTTGCCTTCGACGACGGTAAACGAGTGGCTCGACTTGACCTCGAACTTGTAGCCGCGAAGGTAGGTAAAGATGCCGTAGCCGTGGCCTTGGAAGTTCAAGAGGACCGACACTGTGTGGTCGCCCGCTGGGATCGAACCGCTGAAAACGGGGATTTCCTTTTGATCGGCGAGCGCTCCGCTGTCGTCGGTGCGGTTGTATTGGACGGCGCCATCGAGAACGAAGAGGGCGCGGGTGAGTCGGAACGCGCTTGACATTTCGTTGCGGAAAGTGATTTCCGCACGGGAGCCCGCCACACCGCCTCCGATGATCGTGTCCGAGAGGAGCGCAAGACGGGTGTGGCTGCGACGGATTTGGTCCTTGAGCTCGTCGACGCGTTGCTCGAGGTCGCGAAGCCGCACCGTGTAGGTGGAGCCGTCCATTGGCGGTTTTGCGGGGGGGGCCGAAGCGGTTGAGACCGGAGCTTGCGCCGAGCGGGCTGGGGCCGGAGCTTGCGCCGAGCGGGCTGGGGCCGGAGCTTGCGCCGAGCGGGCTGGGGCCGGAGCTTGCGCCGACGGGCTTGGCGACGCACGGGGCTTCGGCTGGGCCTCGACTCCGAGGGCGAGAAGCACTGGAACGAGACCGAGGGTCCCTGTCAACCATCCCCGGCGGCCGCGAGGGAGCATCGGAACGACCTTTCTGTCACCAACCAAGAAAGACGCAGAGCACGAAAACCGATCGCCCACTGCTGGCGGAGTGTAGCTAGGGCTCCCACCCGTGCGCAACACCCACGACCTGATTGAACCACCCCATCGAAACCCCTTGCTTCCTCGCCTTCCTTCGCGAGAGCATCCCCGCATGCCTACATACCGCTCACGTACCTCCACCGCTGGACGAAACATGGCCGGCGCCCGTTCCCTCTGGCGCGCCACCGGCATGACCGACGGTGACTTCGAAAAACCAATCATCGCTATCGCCAACTCCTTCACCCAGTTCGTCCCAGGTCACGTCCACCTCAAAGACCTAGGCCAGCTCGTCGCCCGCGAAATCGCCGCCGCAGGGGGCGTCGGACGCGAGTTTTCCACCATCGCCATCGACGACGGTATCGCCATGGGCCACGACGGCATGTTGTACAGCCTCCCGTCCCGCGAGATCATCGCCGACTCCGTCGAATACATGGTCAATGCGCACTGCGCCGACGCCATCGTCTGCATCTCCAACTGCGACAAGATCACCCCTGGCATGCTCATGGCGGTCCTGCGCCTGAACATCCCCGCCGTGTTCGTCTCCGGTGGCCCCATGGAAGCCGGCAAAATCCAACTCGCAACAGGCACCCGTAAGCTCGATCTCATCGACGCCATGATCGCCGCCGCAGACCCTAAGGTGACCGACGACGAGGCCGCGGCCTACGAACGTTCGGCCTGTCCCACCTGCGGCTCCTGCTCGGGCATGTTCACTGCCAACTCCATGAACTGCCTCATCGAAGCCCTCGGCCTCGCACTTCCTGGCAATGGAAGTGTCCTCGCCACCCACGCCGATCGCCAAAAGCTCTTCGTGCGCGCCGGACACCTCATCGTCGAGCTCGCAAAACGCTACTACGAGAAGAACGACACCACGGTCCTTCCCCGCTCCATTGCCACTTTCCAGTCCTTTGAAAACGCCATGGCCCTCGACATCGCCATGGGGGGCTCGACCAACACAGTGCTGCATATCCTTGCGTCGGCCCAAGAGGGCGAAGTGCCCTTCACCATGTCCGACATCGACCGACTCTCGCGAAAGGTTCCGAACCTTTGCAAAGTCGCCCCGTCAAGCACGCTCTACCACCTCGAAGACGTCCACCGCGCGGGCGGCGTGATGGGGATCCTCGGCGAGCTCGATCGCGCTGGGCTGCTTCACACGCAAGGTCCCACGGTGCACTCGGCAACCCTTGCCGACGCTCTCACAACCTGGGACATCACACGCACCCAAGACCCTGAGGTGCACACCTTCTACCGGGCGGGTCCTGCTGGAATTCCCACACAAACGGCGTTCAGCCAGTCGACCCGTTGGCCTTCCTTAGACAGCAATCGGGCCTCGGGTTGTATCCGCGACCGCGCCCACGCCTACAGTCAGGATGGCGGATTGGCAATCCTGTATGGCAACCTTGCCCCCGACGGCTGCATCGTGAAGACCGCCGGTGTCGACCCAAGTTGCCTGGTCTTCAGGGGACCCGCAAGGATCTTCGAGAGCCAAGAGGCCACAGTGAGTGCCATCCTCGAAGACCGCATTGCTGCAGGCGATGTGGTGGTGATCCGCTACGAAGGCCCACGTGGAGGACCGGGCATGCAGGAGATGCTCTATCCAACGAGCTACCTCAAGTCGAAGGGCCTTGGAAAAGCCTGCGCCTTGATCACCGATGGACGCTTCTCTGGTGGAACCTCGGGGCTCTCCATTGGACATGTTTCTCCTGAGGCTGCCACGGGAGGTCCCATCGCCCTTGTCGAGGAGGGCGACTTTATTGCCATCGATATTCCTGGACGCACCGTGTCGGTCGACGTGCCAGCCGACGTGCTTGCAGCGCGACGAAGCAAGCTCGAAGCGAGGGGCTTTGCCCCGTCCGAGCCTCGACCCCGTCGCGTGTCGCAGGCGCTCAAGGCCTACGCGCTGCTGGCAACGAGCGCCGATCAAGGGGCTGTCCGGCGGCTGCCCGGGTAGCGTCTCCCACCACCCCCCCAAAAACCGCCTGGACGTCGCCAAGTGCGATCATCGACGCTCGACGCCGTCACCCTGCGCCAACACTGTTGCCTTGTCCACGCTCGACATCCCCACAAGCGCAGGGCCAGGTGCCACCATCGAACGTCGACGCTCGTTGTCCGTCGCGCCGAGGTGACGTCGTCGACCGTCGAGGCCCGCACAGCGCTCGCCCTTGACTGCGCCTTCGACGGTCGACGATCGTCCCCGGGGGCGCCGAGGTCGCTTGCTCCACCGTCGACCTCCATGCCTCGACCCTCGCAGGTGCCCCGGTCGACGGTCGACGATCGCACTTGGCCTGGTCCCGGCGCGATCGTCGAGCGTCGATGACTCCACCTTGACGCGCCGAGGTGCCTCGGTCGACGGCCGACGATCGCACTTGACGCTCCAGAAGCTCCACAATGACTTCTCTACGCACGCTCCCTGCAGCGCCTCTACCTTTGGTCGGTCGGGGTCGCTCAAAATACAGGAGTATTCCTCGCTCGCCCTTCCTATACCAACCCCATCTTGAAAACCGCAGGTCCGAACCGCGGACCTCACCCCCCCAGCCCCCCTCTCCC
The DNA here is from genome assembly GCA_903894755.1 of uncultured delta proteobacterium. Lineage (GTDB taxonomy): Bacteria > Myxococcota_A > Polyangia > Polyangiales > Polyangiaceae > CAITRH01. Next base: position 11 of record CAITRH010000338.1, on the reverse strand, counting down.
TCGACATTTTC
>CAITRH010000337.1 GCA_903894755.1 uncultured delta proteobacterium | reverse complement strand
GCACGAGGCTCTCCTCCCCCCTCGCTCGAAGACGATCGTCCTTGCCCGCATGGGCAAGGAAGATGTCGAGGGAGAGGGGGGCTGGGGGGGTGAGGTCTGCGCGAGCGGAAACCTGCGGTTTTCAAGATGGGTTTGGTTTAGAACACGTCCAGATCGAGATCCGGCATTTCTGCCAGACGAGGCTTTAGCCAGCGTACTCAAAGTACGTGAACAGGCACCGCAGGCCAAAACGGAGTATGGCGGGAATGCCGGGTTTCGAGATGGGCGTGGTTATTCCGCTCCCGCGCAGCTCCGTTTTATGCGCCGGCAAGCCGCGAGAGCTCCCCGCGCAGCTCCGTTCTATGCGCCGGCAAGCCGCGAGAGCTCCCGCGCAGCTCCGTTTTATGCGCCGGCAAGGGGGGAGAGCTCCCCGCGCATATCCGTTTTCAACGCCGAGAGGTTCTCGTCCCCGTTGACGTAGGAACCGAGCCGTGGCATCTACGGATCAATGAGCAACGGCCCCGCCGACGATACCCCCGTTCTTGGAACCCAAGCGGCTTACGACCTGCATCTACCCGAAGCCAAGGCGCTCCCCCAGAGCGAGATGGTCCCCTACAAAGCTGACGCGCACGTAGCTTTCCACAACGCGAAAAGGGGGGTCGACAACGTGCTGACAGAAGGACAGCGCATCGCACAGGAGCTGCCGAAACTGAATCCGAGCGAGATCGCGGTGCTTCCCGACATTCTTCGTGCTGTCCTGTTTGCAGACCAGCGGATTCCGGTCTCCCGTGCTTCCGGCAACATTGCCCAGTTGGTGCACCAGGCCTACGGGCTTCGTCGCAAGATGCTCAAATCTGCCGAAGCGCTGGCCGAGTCGGAGGTTGGCCTTGTTGCCCAAGTCACGGAGATCAAGAAGGGGAGGGGCAAGCTTGACGCAGCCAATGACTGCGTGGCGCTCGCGGCACTTTTCCGGGAACACGCCAAGGTCATGGCGGGACGTACCCCGGTGACCGACCAGGACATTGCCGAAGCCGACGCGGTTGGCTCCCTGCTGCAAACCTTGCTGATGCCTGCGCGCACGCCGAGAGATCGGACGACCCCGAAGGATGTCGCGGAAGCAACAGAGACCCGCGATCGGCTCTGGACCCTTGCCCTGCAGCGCTACGACTTGCTTTGGCGAACGGGCGCCTGGCTCTTTGGACCCGAGTTGATCGATGAGAAGGTCCCGCCGCTGCAGTCGCGGTTGGTGACGCGCAAAGCGAATCCGCAGACGCCGTCGAATCCGCAAGCGCCGTCGAATCCACAAGCGCCGTCCGATGTTCCCGACGTGCCGCTGGGGCCGTAGTGCTCGCTGACCCGCTGTTCGCAGCCTTTCCCGACCGAACCAGCTGCGACGACCTAGGCACGCCATGACGGTACAGCAGAAAGGGGGAGCGACCAACGGGAGCGTAGGGGCAAAGCCCCTATTTGCCCCCCCGCAGGGGGTTGACAGGTCGGAATGGTTCTTTCATGGTGCCCCGATGCTGCAAAACGGCGAGGTCTGTGGTGAGGTTCGGCGTGTGGTTTGGCAGAGTGGCGCGCGTCCATGGCGCGGGTGCCCGTGAATCCCCTGGCGCTTTCGCAAGACCCACCCCCCCCTTCGGCCCGTTCTGCTCACGTCGAAGCGTCGAGCGGCCTCATCGGCGGCTTGATCCGAACCCTTCGTCCGCACCAATGGGTCAAAAACCTGTTTGTCTTTGCCCCGATGTTCTTCCACAAGGACGTGTTCGTAACCTCCGCGGCAGGCGTGCCAGCCCTCAACCTGATCGTCACCGGCCAAGCGCTCTTGGCCACCCTTATCTTCTGCTTTCTCGCAGGGGCCGTCTACACAATGAACGACCTGGTCGACGTCGACGCCGACCGGGTCCACCCGATCAAGCGGTTGCGTCCTATCGCCAGCCACCGGGTGCCCGAGCACCTGGCCCGCATGATGGCTGTTGGGCTCGTGGTCCTTTCGCTTACGTTGGCGTGGCTCCTCGACCTGCGCTTTGCCATCGTCGCCCTCGTGTATTTCGTCGAAAACATGGCCTACAGCTTCAAGCTAAAAAAGGTCGCCTTTCTCGACGTAGGCATGATCGCGTTCGGCTTTGTCCTTCGCGTCATCGCGGGCGGCTTCGCAACCCATGTCCGCGTCAGTAAGTACATGCTCGTCTGTACGCTTCTTCTCGCGCTTTTCCTGGGGTTTGGCAAACGACGCCACGAGCTTTCCGGGCAAAATGCAGGCAAACAGCGACGTGCACTCGACACGTACACCGTTCGCTCCCTCAATGTCGCCCTCGCCCTCACAGGCACGGGAGCCGCCATCACCTACGTTGCCTACACCGTGGCGCCGTCCACCAGGATGTTCTTTCAATCCGACTACTTGTGGCTTACGGCCCCCTTCACCGTGTTCGGCATTCTTCGCTTCCTGATGCTGGTATCGGGACGTGCGGGGAGAGGCCTTCGCGCTGAATCCCCGACCCAAGAGATGCTTCGCGACGCGCCCTTTGTGTTCAACCTGCTTTTTTGGGTTGTCGGCATCGTGGTCATTGTCTACCGGCTCCGTCCCACCTGAACGCGCTTTTCGCTGCTCGCATGCCCGAGAAAACAAGGCGATCGCTTTGGGAGAAAGCCGGACGTTGGCTTCTAATGCTGGTGATGGCGGGGGCACCGCTTGCTCTTGGCGCGGTCCACACCCCGGTTCTTTTGGTGGTCACCGGGCTACTGGCGTTGGCATGCGCAGCGCTCTGGGTTGGAGGCGAGCCGGTCGGTCCTCGTCCAGCGGCCTCACTTGTTTTCTTCGTTGGCATTTTGCTGGCCGCCGTGACTGCGTTGCAGCTCGTTCCGCTGCCATGGACATGGTTAGAGCGCCTGGCCCCATCCAATGCGGACCTTTGGTCCCGATGCCTTAGTCCTCTTCGTGAGACGGGGCCCGCGTCGGTGCCCATTTCCGTGGATCCGATGGCGACAAGGTTGGAGCTCGTCAAGGCCATCTGTTTCGTATTGGCGTTTCTGGCGTCCCTCCGAGCAGCATGGAGTCGTTCGCAGGCGTCTTTACTGTCACTGACTTTGGTGGGGGCGTCGCTTGCTCTTGCTGCAGCGGCGGTGCTCCATCCGCTGCTAGGCATCGACAAGGTGTACGGGTTTTACGCTCCACGTGGAAGCATCGACCCTCGTCACATTGCCCCACTGCTCAACCCAAACCACCTTGGTGCTTTTCTCAACGTAGGGATCTGCCTTGCTGCGGGACGCGCAGTGGAGACCGAGGACACGGGCAGGCGTCTTTGGTGGACTGGAGCGGCAGTGCTCCTTGGTGCGACGCAGCTTTGGGTGGCCTCACGCGGGGCGGTGGCGGCCATGGTGCTTGGCTTGGCGTTGATCGCGTTATTGCGACGGGTTCAAGCGGGACAGAACCAACTTCAGGCCGAGTTGATGCTTACAGCGGGCATAGGAGCGGCAGGGATCGCCATGTTGGTGCTGGCCGGCTCTCTCGAGGCTTTCAACGAGCTTGCGTCGAGCGATATTTCCAAGCTGGATGTAGCGCGGCAAGGGCTGGTGTTGGTCCGACGCTTTCCTTGGTTCGGGGTGGGACGAGGCGCGTTTGAAGCGACGTTCCCCTCGGTGGCTGCCAGGTTTGGCTATGCCAATTGGACTGGACCAGAAAACCTGCCCGTGCAGTGGGTAGTCGAGTGGGGAGTTCCTGTCACCTGTGTTGGCCTTGGGACATTGGCCTTCGCGTTTCGTCCAGCGACAGCGTTGGCCCGGGGGACCGTCGCAATGGGGCCTTGGGCTGCACTTGTGTGCTCGGTGGTGCACGATCTCGTGGACTTTCACCTGGAAATCGGTTCGGTCGGCGTGGCGGTCGCAGTATGTGCCGGACTGGTCGTAGCCGGTCCAGGGAAGGAGCACAAAGGGGCCGTGCATCGCTGGGGACAATACCCCAAGGTCATGGCGTTGTTGTCCGTGTTGTCAGGGTTGGTTGCGCTGGCGTTTGGGACCACGGTGGTAGGCAAGGAGCTTGTCGACGATCGAAAAGCGCTTCGGGAGGCCGCACTGAAGGCAACCGTCGGGAGGGAGGAGTTCATCGAGAAGTTGCGTGCAGCGATGCTGCGTCATCCGAGCGAGCCGTTCCTGCCGTATGCTGGGGCTCTTCGGGCGGCGCGCCTGCGCGAAGAAAGTGTCTTACCATGGGTTGCTCGAACTCTCGAACTTGCGCCGGCGTATGGACGGGCCCACCTGCTGTTGGGAGACGAGCTGGCATCTCATGCTCCTTCCCAAGCGCGCCTCGAATACCGTCTTGCGATGGAGCAGGAGCCTTCCCTGACCCCCTCGGCTCTGCGCAGCGGGCTTCGTCTGGTGCACGGCCCTGTCGATGCATTGGAGCTTGTGCCACGTAGTGCGAAAGGTCGAACCTACGAGGTACAGGTTCTCGATGCACTGGCCCAGGCTCTTTCCGCAAGCCTTCCTGCAACCCGTGTGGAGCTCGATGGGATTCTGCGTCACCGGGATCCGGGCCATGTACCTGCGATCGAACGGAGTGCAAAGGATGCCTGGGACGACCTTGAAGCTGGCGAGGCAGCCCCTTGGTGTTTCAAAGACCATGGCGCTTGTCTGACCCGTGCGCATCGACTGGCAGAAGAAGTGCGCCAACGAGCTCCTGGCCTTTGCACCGGGCACTTTCTCAGGGCAGTGGTCGATGCGGAGCTGGATACAACCAAGGCCTTGGAGGATCTCGAGAAAGCGATCGATGCGGTGGACGACCGAACGGCCTGCCAACGTCAGTTGGTCACTCTTGCGGTGGCTCGGGGGGACGATATACGCGCAACACGCGCGCTTGATCGGCTGTCTCGCATGGGATGCTCCGTGAGTGCTCAGTGTGTCGACAACCTGGTGTTTGCGGCCCAAGTTGAAGAGGGACGAGGCTCGTTGCGACGGGCTCTCGGGTATTATCGCAAGGCGCGCGAACGGGCCCCGGAACGCAATGAGCTGACCGCTCGCGTTGGCGAACTTGCTTCCGCAGTGGGTTTGCACGCTGAGGCACTCGACGCCTACCAGACCCTGGCGAAAAGGCTGCCAGGAGAGCCGCAGTGGGAGCTGGCCGCTGCACGCGAGCGCACTACGCTGGCTGGCGAGATGCTCAAACGTTGAGGCGTCTCGATTCTCGCCGTAGGCGTGAAGGGGCCCGGACGGAGCCGGGAAGTGAGGTCTCGGATGCGGTTTACTCGTCGTCGTCAGTAAGGTAAGTGTACTTGCCGAGGCTCTCTTCGTAGTGACGCATCAGAAGCCTCATCTGCTGCAGCGTGATCTGATTGGCTCGCAACGCCCGCTCGGCCTGCTGACGTACCCTTTCGACCATCTCCTCGGGCGCGTACTGCACATAATGCAGCACCTCGGACACACTGTCCCCCTTCACCACGTGGCTCACATGGTAGCCCTCTTCCCCCAAACGCACGTGGACCGCATTGGTGTCCCCAAAAAGATTGTGCAAGTCCCCAAGGATCTCTTGGTAGGCACCGTTCAAAAAGAGCCCCATGAAATAGGGTTCGTCCGGCTTGATCGGATGAAGCTCCAAGACCTGCTTGACATCCTCTCTGTCGATGAAGTGGTCGATCACCCCGTCGCTATCGCACGTCAGATCTGCAAGGGTCGCCCGAATAGTCGGCTCCTCGTCGAGACGATGGATAGGCATCACCGGGAAAAGCTGATCGATGGCCCAGGTGTCTGGTGCAGACTGGAAAATCGAGAAGTTGCAGTAGTAAATGGACGCTAACACCTTCTCGAGACTCTGGAGCTCCTCAGGGATGTACCGCATCCTACGTACGATCCCTAGGATCTTCTCGCAGCAGCACCAGTAAAGACGCTCCGCTTGGGCGCGCTCTCGCAGCCCCAAGTAGCCAAACTTGAACAAGCTCTGGGCTTCTTCCTTCGCCTGCAGCGCATCGTGGTAGGCCTCCTGCACATTCTTGGGGACCACCTGCTTGTACGTCTCATAAAGGCTCCGCAAGAGCGCATGTGCCCCAGGGTCGGGCGCTGTCGGTGCCGCAAAATGCACATCGTTGGTTCCAACGACCTCGAACACCAACACCGACTGGTGCGCGCAAAGTGCCCTACCGCTCTCGCTCACCAACGTAGGGACCGTCAAGCTCGCCTTGTTGCAAGCCTCCTGCACCGCGGTCACAACGTCGTACGCGTATTCCTGGATATTGTAGTTCTTGCTGGCATGGAAATCGGTTTTGGAACCGTCGTAGTCCACGGCAAGTCCCCCGCCGACATCCAGGTAGCGCATGTTCGCCCCCATCTTGGCGAGCTCCACGTAGATGTTAGCCGCCTCGCTCATGGCGTTTTTGATGGGGATGATGCTCGATACCTGGCTTCCTATGTGGAAATGAAGGAGCTGAAGGCTGGGCAGCATCTTGCGCGCAGCAAGGCGGTCGACGACCTCGGACGCGGTCAAGCCAAACTTGGCGCGGTCTCCAGCCGAGTCCGCCCATCGTCCTACCCCTTTTGCCGTAAGCTTGGATCTCACTCCCAGCGCGGGTGCGATACCAAGCTTCTCCGAAGCTCGAAAGACCATGTCGAGCTCCTCGATGCGCTCCAACACCACGATCACGGTCTTGTCGAAGCGTTGAGCCAAGAGGGCCGTCTCGATGTATTTCGAGTCCTTGTAGCCGTTGCAGATGATCAGCCCTCCAGCCTCTCTTGCACTGGCAAGGGCAATCAACAGTTCGGGCTTGCTGCCTGCTTCCAGACCAAAGCTCCAGGGGGTGCCGAACTCCACGACCTCCTCGACGATATGACGCTGCTGGTTTACCTTGACGGGATACACACCGCGGTAGACGCCTCCATAGTTGTACTCGGCGATGGCCCGTCCAAAGCACTCGTTGAGGCGTCGAAGTCTATCGTGAAGGATATCGGAGAAACGTATCAGAAGCGGCAGGCTCAGCCCACGGGCTTTGAGGTCCTGGGCCAGGGCAAAGAGGTCGATACCGCGGTCTTGCGCAGGGTCGGGACGAACCTCGACATGTCCCTGGGCGTTGACAGTGAAGTACGGTTCTCCCCAGCCACGTATCTGATAAAGCTCGGCGCTTTTTTCGAGCGTCCATCCAGGCGGCTCGTGCCCGACGGGCAAGGCGAGGCCATCAGAAGACGACGCGTGTTTCGTAGGCAACGGTTCGGCGGCTACAGAGTTCTCGTTCAACATGCACCTCGAGGCAAAACAGGGGACGCAGAGATAACGCAACGACGCAAAGAGGGCTGGAAAAACGCCGCTGCTTGCGTAGGCTAGCGCGCAATGAAGAAGCGATGGCTCATCTACGGCGCAAATGGCTACACCGACGAGCTCGCGGCGCGACCGCCGATCTCGATGGCCCGGTGAAACCGTCGTTCGAGGGTCTCGCAGTGCGCCCAGGCTCGTATGTCAAGCGACAAATCAATCGCTCCTCCGTCGTCGCCGCGCTCGGTTCCTCAGATGAGCTCGTAACCTATTGAAATAATATGGAAGATCCGCGTCCCGCGCGTCTAAAGAGCACTTCTTACTTCCGGCCTTGTGTGGGCGGGTGTGAACGACCCAACGACGGGATCTCAAAATGGGTTGTTCTCTGCTTTGGAAGCCACGAGTCTGGACCTTTGGGGGACCAAGCTGGTCGTACTGTCCGCTTGTGAGACAGGCCTCGGCAAGGTGACCAATGGCGAGGGCGTGGTTGGTTTGAGGCGGTCGTTCCTTCTTGCCGGCTCGCAAACCCTGGTCATGAGCACGACGCGCGACCTGATGGTTGCATTCTATACGGGGTTGAACAACAAGGGAGGCCGTGCGGAGGCGTTCCGTCAGGCGCAGCTCCAACTGCGAAGTCGACCGGGAACAAGAGCAGGCGCCTGTTGCTACGCCGTCTGGTTCGGGATGTGAGGTAGGGAAACTTGCAAGCCAGCGTCTGGACAACTGTCAACGCGAGCGGACCGTAGGCACTGTTCCCCACACCTTGTCAACGGAGGCCGACAACGGAAACGGCATCTTCTTCCATTGCGTGCCATCCCAACGGCGAAGATCCCCGCCGCATTGAAGTAGAAGCCCTCACCACTCGGTTTCTACCTTGCGCCTTCGCCTCGTACAGTGCCCCATCGGCGGCATCCAGCACCGCGTCGGCAGTCTGCCCATGCGTCGGATACAACGCTGCCCCAATAGACAACGTCGCCTGCAACTCCACGTCCCCGTGGGCCACCCGCAGCTCCGCAAACCCCTTGCGAAGCTCGTCGGCCCGTCCTGCCACCGAGTCCTCGGGTACCCCTGGAAACACCACCACGAACTCCTCGCCCCCGTACCGACATGCAATGTCCCCTGCGCGCACCTGCGTACGAAGGTACTTGCCCAGCGCCTCCAGCACCAGGTCGCCCGCTCGATGCCCATGGACATCGTTGAAACGCTTGAAGTGGTCCACATCGATGAGAAGGACCCCTACGTCATAGTTTCCACGAGCCGCCCGCGCGATCTCCCGTTCCAGTGTCTCGTCGAGGTACCGACGGTTGTGCAGGCCCGTCAGCGCATCCCGGATCGCCTGCTCGTGCAAGTCCGCCTGAAGACGCTCGATGGCCGTAAGCTGCTCCTGAAGCCGTACATTGGCCCGCTCCAGAGCCATCTGCGCCTGTCGACGTTCCGTCACGTCCCTCACCACCACCACGATCCCCATTGGCGCTCCCGTCACATCGTGCACCAGCTCCGCGTTGGCCTCTCCAATGGCGATGTCTCCCTCGCGACGCCGGATCCCATACTCCGCAGGGCCCGTGGCCTCTCCCTCGAGAAGCCGCGCCATGTGCAATGTGGCTCGCTCGGTGTCCTCCGGGACCACGAAGTCGAGCGGCGAACGTCCGACTGCCTCATGCTCCTTGTACCCGAGAAGCGTCTGCGTCGCCGGCGATATCTTGCGAATGATCCCGCGCTCGTCAGTGATGACAATGGGGTCTGGGGACGCGGTCACGATCGACCTGTGCAGCTCCTCGGACTCGCGCAGGCGCTTCTCGATCTGACGACGTGCGGTGATGTCCACCACTGCGGTCACCAGCAGATCTTCGTCCCCGTCCTGCATCTGCACCGCCGACAGAAGCGCCGTGAAGCGCTCGCCCGTGCTTCGCAGTAGGTCGACCTCGACGTCGTGGACAAAGCCTTTGTCTTGGAGCTCGCCCAGGAACGCTGACCGGTTGCTCGCGTCGGTCCAGTACTCGATCACCTGCTTTCCCAGCGCCTCTTGCTGGGGCATGCCGAAGAGCGCGCTCGCCCAGTGGTTGATATAAAACACCGTGTGGTCTGCAAGGCGCGTGAGCACCAAAGGGAACGGCGCCACATCGACCATGACGCGAAATCGCCCTTCGGCCATGCGAAGCACCGCTTGGGACTGCGCCGTTCGCGCCATCTCGGTCCGAAGGGATCGATTCAATCGTCCCACGTACGTCGCCACCACCGCTGCGGCAATGGCCGCCAAGAGTCCTCCGCCCGCCATGGCGTAGAACCATCCGAGCTTGCGTGCGGGGGGCGCATAGAAAAACCGATCGAGACGCACCCCGTGGGGGACAAACCCTAGCTTTGCATAGACTTCCGTGATGCTCCTCCAGCGCTCTGGGTTCGCATAGCCGATCTCCATGAGCTCGGCACGAATGAGGGGACGCATCTCGGAGGCTTCGAACAGAAGGTGCTCGCGGCTCTTACGCGTGCCGTAGCGCGTCATGATGAGGTCGACGATCTCTTCGGGATGATCGAGGGCGTAGTTCCATCCGCGAAGGCTGGCGTCACGAAATCGCCGCGCGCGTTCGGGGTGATGGCTTACCTCGTCTTCGGTGGTGAAAAGGCAGTCGCCGTAGAAGTCGATCCCCACCGAACGCGGGCTGAAGGAATGAAAGGCAAAGCCGGCCTGTCGGAGCGCAAAGGGCTCGTCGGTGCTGTACCCAGACATGGCGTCGACTGCCCCGCTCAGAAGCTCGTTGACGTCGAAGAAGTCGTGCTCGACGCTCTGGAAGGTGTTGCGTTCTACCCCCTGGCTTGCGAGGTAGGCCAAGAGCTCGGCGGACTGGGCCTCAATCAGTATTTTCTTCCCCGCAAGGTCGCTCGTCTGGCGTAGGTCGGCCCCCTGACGAGCGTAAAGCGCCAAGGGCGAATGCTGGAAAATCACCGCTAGAAGCACGACGGGTTCCCCACGTGCTCGCAACAACGCAAGCTCCGAGGTCGCCACTCCAAAACTGGCGCCGCCTCCAAGCACCGACTGGACCGGATCGCGGTCCGCCCGAGCCTCCACCAAAGCCACCTCCAGGCCCGCTTGACGGTAGTACCCCTTCTCTGCAGCGGCGTAGTAGCCGGCAAACTGAAACTGATGCCGCCACTTTAACTGCAACGTCACCCGCTCCAGCGTCTCGGCCGATGCAGTCCACGGCCACCCCAGCACGACGAGAACCCCCCACGCGAGTCTCGCCCGTAGCCCAAACGACATGCCATTTTCCTTACACCGCACATCGCTCCACACCAGGGAAAACCGACCCGCGCCCCCCGCGACCCACCGGTTACCCACCCCTAGTAGCTCGCGGCGGAAGTCCTTGGACACTCCGGGGCAGCCACCCCACTTGCGTCAGGTCTTCCCCCACCGTCGCGAAGTCGTGTCCGTGTCTTGCGGCGCTGAGGCCGGCATCAAAGTTGACCTAAACGTGTCCCCGTGTTTACGGGACCCCCAGGATCATCGGAGGCTAGGACTATGACAAAGCGGGTCGGAGTGCTCATGGGGGGGATGAGTGCGGAGCGAGAAGTGTCCCTGTTGACCGGCGACGGGGTTGCACATGCCCTCGAACAAAAAGGGCACGACGTCGTGCGGATCGTGTTTGGCCCCGATACCCGCGGCGTCGACGAGCTGGTTCGTGACGCCCGTCTCGATGTCGCGTTCCTGGCTCTCCATGGACGAGGCGGCGAAGACGGCTGCGTGCAGGGACTGCTCGAGATCCTTCGTGTTCCGTACACGGGGTCGAGCGTGCTCGCGTCGGCCCTTGCCATGGACAAGCTCAAAGCCAAAGAGCTTTTTCGGCTTCACAACGTTCCGACCCCTCCCTATTACGTCGCCAGCAGCAAGAGCCTCGAAACGCTCGAGGAGGTCCATGCGAGCTTCGGGTTTCCCGTCATCGTGAAGCCACGTGGCGAGGGATCCTCGATCGGAGTCGCCCGCGCCAACGACCTCGCCGAGCTTCGAAGCGCCATCGAGCGAGCGCTCGAGCACGACGTTTGTGTGCTCGTGGAGCGCTTCGTTCGCGCTACGGAAATCCACGTTGGCATTCTCGATGGACGTGTGCTCGGAGCCATTGAAATCGTCCCAAGGCACGGCGGCCTGTTCGATTACACGTCCAAATACACGCCAGGGGCGACGGAGACCATCATGCCTCCGCGGCTTGCGCCAACCAGGGCGCGCGGGGTTCTAAACCTTGCCGAACGTGCCGCCAAGGCGCTCGGATGCACCGGCGCGTGCCGCGTGGATCTGCTCGTGACCGAGGGCGAAAACGAATATGTCCTCGAGGTCAACACGCTTCCAGGCCTCACCCCCACCTCGCTCTTGCCCCAGATTGCCGCAGGAGCAGGCCTTGATTACCCGTCCCTCTGCCAGGCCATTCTCGACGGGGCGAAGTTGCACGCGGGAATTCCCGACACGAAATCAACCCTATCTTGAAAACCGCGGTCCGAGCCGCGGACCTCACCCCCCATCGATTCGGCCCTTTCACCGCGTCCCCCTCCATCGATGGGGAGGGGGAAGTTGTAGGAGAGCGAAATCACTGGGGGGTGAGGTTGCGGCTCTCAAAATCGGTTTGGTTTAGATAGCCATGCTAACCAGGCGCCATGCGCGCCGCCGTCGTCGTGTTCCCTGGCTCCAATGCCGATGCCGAAATGATCCACACACTCCGCGATGTCTGCGGGGTTCCCACTACCGTGGTCTGGCACACCGCCACATCCCTCCCCCCCGAAACCGATCTCGTCGCCATCCCAGGCGGATTTAGCTACGGCGACTACCTTCGTTGCGGAGCCCTCGCCAAAGGAAGCCCCATCGTCGCCGCCCTTCGCAACCACGCCGACCGCGGCGGGTACGTCCTCGGCGTCTGCAATGGCTTTCAGATCCTCACCGAGGTCGGCATGCTCCCAGGTGCCCTCACCCGAAATCTCCACCTTCGCTTCGAATGCTCCCCACGTCATGTTCGCGTCACTGCCAAAGGCCCCTTTACGCCGCGGGTCGGCGACGTATGGCAACTTCCTATTGCACATGCCGAGGGACGTTACCAGGCGAGCGACGCGGTCCTTGACACCCTGACGCAATCCGATTGCCTGGCCCTTTGCTACTCCACAGAGGACGGCAACATATCCGACTCGGCAAACCCCAACGGCTCCGCACGACACATTGCAGGGATCTACGGAGGTCCTCGAAGAAACATCTTTGGCCTCATGCCCCATCCTGAGCGCGCCAGTGAAGCGATCCATGCAAGCACGGACGGACGTGTCCTGTTCGAGGCGGTGCTTCGCCTCAGTTGAACGAGGGTGAGCGACCTGATCTGTGGATCTCCTCTACTTTATCCTTCTCGTCAGTATCCTGATCTTTATCCACGAGTCAGGGCACTTTGCCTTCGCCAAGATCTTCGGCGTCAAGGTGCTGGCGTTCTCCATTGGGTTCGGTCCCAAGCTCCTTCGCGTGCGCAGCAAGGAGACTGAGTACATCCTGGCGCTGCTCCCCCTTGGCGGCTTCGTCACCATGCTCGAGGAGTCCAAGCAGTCCGAGCCACTTGCCCCTGAAGACCGACGTCGCACGTTCGAAGCGCAGGCCGTATGGAAACGCATTGTCATCGTTCTCGCGGGGCCAGCGATGAACGTGCTCTTTCCTGTCGTGCTGTACGCGTCCGTGTTTTTCGAAGACAAGGAGTTTCTAGTTTCCAATGTTGGCGTGGTACTTCCAGGCAAACCGGCCGATGGACGACTCAAGCCTGGCGACCGGATCTTGTCTGTGGACGGCGAAGCGGTTGGAAGTTTCCCCGAGGTTCAGGCACTGGTGGCAAAAAGCGTGGGACGTCCCCTGCGTTTCACGGTGCTTCGGGACGGCAAGTATGTGGACACCACGGTGACTCCTGCAGATGAAGTCGAGACGCGGGAGCTCGATCTTGTGGAGCATGTGGGACGGATTGGGATTCAACCGAATTTCCCATCGGCGGTAATTGGACTTGCAAGGACCGACTCGCCAGCGTACCGGGCGGGCTTGCGGACGTTCGATCGGGTGACTGCAGTGAGCGGGCGGCGTATCGATCGCTTCGTGGACCTGACCGAGGCGCTTGGGAAAAACAGCGGGCAGACCGTGGTGCTGACCTACTTACGTCCAGTGGATGTCCCTCGGGCACTTGGTGGACTGTGCAGCATTGCGGTGATGGAACCAGGGGCCGTGACGGTGACGCCCTTGCCTCGTTCTGCGGACGCGGCCAGTCCGCACATGGAGGATGCGGACCAACGTGCTGCGGATGTCCTGTTACGTTTTGGGCTAGAGAGCTCCGATCTTTACGTAGCCTTTGTGCCTGAGGGGTCGAGCGAATGGAAAGCGGGGCTTCGACCTGGAGATCGGCTTACGCACCTCGACGGATTTCCACAGCGCCTATTCTTCTCACTTGAGGCGACCATTGTACGTGGGGCGAGCGAACGGCACGAGCTCAAATGGACCCGTTCTGGGGAACCCATGGCGGGGGTGTTCCAACTGCGGAAGGAACAGTGGGAAGACGAGCTTGGGCAGCCTTACGAGCGCTATGTATTTCGGACCGCCCATTGGCTTCCCAATGCCCCATCGCAGACTGTGGAGAACCCGTCGAGGCTGCTCTATGCGGTCCGGCGGGGGCTCGAGGAGACCGGCGCAGTGATTCGGTTCATTGGGGTGGGGTTCTTGCGGATAGTGCAGGGACGGGTAAGTTTGTCGTCGGTGAGTGGACCCATTACGATGTACGACATCGCGGGGCAGGCTGGGGCGATGGGGCCGACCTACTTCGTGTGGGCGATGGCGCTGATTTCGGTCAACCTAGGACTGATCAACTTGCTTCCCATTCCAGTGCTCGACGGGGGTCATTTGGCATTCATGTTAGCGGAGTGGGTGCGGGGACGTCCCGTGCCACGTCGGGTGCGCGAGATCGCGAGCTTGGTAGGGATGGTCATGTTGGCACTTCTGATGCTGTTGTCTTTTAGGAACGATCTGCAACGTCGCTGGCACATGTTCGTGTCCGAGGTTCACGAGTTGGTACCATGAAGCGAAGTGTTCCGACGGCACGTTCCGTTGCAGCGGAGGTATTGCTTCGAACGTGGAGGGATCGAGCGTTTGCGTCCGCGGTGCTCGATGCGACATTGCAGGAGAAGGTGCAGCTCGACGCACGGGATCGGGGGCTTGCGACGGAGCTGGTGTACGGTGTGTTACGGACCACGCCTTGGCTTGCGGCAAGACTGGAGCGATATGCACCGAGGGGGTTAGGGAAGCTTGATCCGCAGGTGCGAGCGCATTTGCTGGTAGCGTCCTACGAGCTCTTTTTTCTCGATCGAGTGCCAGCGTTTGCGTCGGTCAGCAGCGCGGTGGACTTGGTGCGCGAGGTGAGAGGCGAGCGTTTAGCGGCCTTTGCCAACGCGATCCTGCGCAAGGTTGCGCGGGAGCCGAAGGCGTCAAGGCAGCAGGCGGCATGGGAGTCGGTACCAAGCTGGCTAGCAAAGGCATTGGCGCGAGCGTTGGGGGACGACGGCGCCCAGGCTTTTGTGACGTCAGGGTTAGCGCCAATGGATCTGCGGATCGAGCAGCCCGAGGAGCGGTCGATATGGGTGGAGCGATTGCGCGAGGCGCGTCCAGAGGCCCGGGTGGAACCTGGCACTGTGTCTCCACATGCGGTGCATGTGTGGGGTGGAGGTTTTTTTAGGGAGCTTCCAGGGTGGGCCGAGCGCGCGTGGACTGTTCAAGAAGAGGGGTCGCAGCTGGTGGCATTGGCGATAGGGGCGTGCAAGGGGGAGGAGGTTCTTGACGCGTGTGCGGGACGAGGGAACAAGACGTCGCTGTTGGCTCGAACGGGGGCGGTGGTGGATGTGGCCGATGCGCATCCAGGCAAGCTTCGTCAGCTTGGAGAGAACCTTGGAAGGCTGAATTTGCAGGTGCGTGCGACGTATCCAGTAGATTGGACCGTGGGGGTGGGGGAGATCAAGGGACCCTACGATGCTGTGCTCGTGGACGCGCCCTGTTCAGGGACGGGGACCTTACGTCGCAGGCCCGAGGTGACGCATCGGCGGCTGGAAGAGGAGCTGCAGTCCTTGAGGCAGGTACAGGTAGCGCTCGTATCGCGAGCCGCGGGGCTGCTGAAGCCGCGGGGGAGGCTTGTGTATGCGGTGTGCAGTGTGTTGTGCGAGGAGGGGGAGCAGGTGGTGGAGGCACTGCGGGCGGAGTGTCCGCAGCTTGTCCCCGCGCCTTTTGCTGGGGAGGAGGCGCGGGCGTTATGTGGGCAGAGTGCGACGTTGAGGCTACTTCCGCAGGTACATGGGACCGACGGGTACTTTTTGGCGAGCTTTCGCTGGGCTTGCTGATGTCAGGCTAAACCACGGCGTTGACGATCGTGTGGTAGGCGCTCGTGACCCGCTGGAAGTGGGCGACGATGTGTTGGTAGACGGCCGGGTCGGCGTCCACATGGCGGTCGGGATGAAGCTCGAGGGCGAGACGGCGGAACGCGCGTTTGGCTTCGTCCAGGCCTGCGCGGTCCGTAAGACCCAGGGTTCGATACGCTTCGAGGGTCGGAGACTCCAAAGGTGGAGGTGTCCAGCTCCATGGCGGCGGCTGGCTCGGGCGCCCGGAGCGGACCGCTGCGTGACGCCGCTCTTCGCGAAGCACGCTGGAGGCAAGCGACGAGAGCAGCCCGATGTCTGTCGCGACGTTGGACGCAAAGGCAAGTTTGCCCGGCATCTCCGTCGACCCTAGAAAAATCGCCCTCGCGATGACCCGAAAGGCTTGGAGCTTGGCATGCGGCGACGCGGCCGCGACGGCTTCGACCGCACTCGCCCGGTCAAGCTCGCTTCGAAGCCCTACGCTGGCCGCGCGACGAAGATAGACGACGTCATCGGGCGGCGTGCCAAGCTCGGCAAACGCGTCGAGCAACGGTCCGAGTACATCGGGCGTCGGCGAGCCCCCTCCCGCAGTAGCGAGGAGAGCGAGCTCCAGCGTGGCACGTGGGACGCGCCAGCTATCCTGCGGTCGGAACGAATTCGGCGGCATGAAGGCTTCTCGGAGGCGCGATTGAACAACATCGAACGGTGGACGGGCAACTTGTTGGTGTGGCTTGTGGACGGGCTAGCGTGCTTTTCTTGGTCGTGCAAGCAGGTCGTTTACCAGCTAGGTCGGTTGAACGCGTGCTACAGGTCGCCCGCCATGGAGATCCTGTTTGCCACCACGGAGCTCGCGCCTCAGGTCAAGGTCGGTGGGCTCGCGGATGTTTCCGCCGCCCTCACCAAAGCCCTTCGCGCCCTCGGACACTCGGTCACCCTTCTCGCACCAAGGTATCCGCAATTCGAGCGCTCCGGACTCCTCGTCGCCCGACGTCTCACCCCCCTCTCGTTTACCCTTGGCACCCAGCGCTACGACGTCACGCTGTACGACGGAAGGCTCCCCTCGCAAGTC
Source organism: uncultured delta proteobacterium (assembly GCA_903894755.1). Lineage (GTDB taxonomy): Bacteria > Myxococcota_A > Polyangia > Polyangiales > Polyangiaceae > CAITRH01. The sequence goes on along the minus strand of CAITRH010000337.1, from coordinate 1,536 downwards.
GAACTGGTCCTCGTCGATGTTCCCGGCCTCTACGACCGCGGTGGCGTCTACGGCGACGAGACCTCCGACTCCGCCGAACACGCGGTGCGCTTCGCCGTCCTCTCTCGCACCGCCTCGGAGCTCGCCGAACAGCGCGCCGCCGCCGGAAAACCCTTCGATATCGTCCACTGCAACGACTGGCCCACAGCCCTCATCCCGCTCTACCTCGCCGAGCAAAAAAAGAACTGCCCCGAGCTCGCTCACACCCACACGGTCCTCACGCTCCACAACGTCGCGCACCAAGGCGTGTTCCCCAAAGAAACGCTTCCATCGCTCGGCCTCGGCTGGGACCACTTCAGCGTCGACAGCATGGAGTTCTACGGCGCCATCAATGTCCTCAAAGGAGGAATCCTCGCCGCCGACGCGCTCACAACAGTCAGTCCCACCTACGCACGCGAGCTGCTCACGTCCGCCGGTGGCGAAAAGCTCGACGGGGTCCTGAGGTCCCGCGCAAGTGTGCTCACCGGCATCACCAACGGCATCGACACCAGCGTCTGGAGCCCCTCCACCGACCCGTCCCTTCCCGCCCGCTACGACGCCGAAGACACGCTTCCCAAAACCCGTTGCCGAGGGGCGTTGCAAAAAGAGCTAGGGCTTCCCCTCGACCCGTCCGCTCCACTGGTGGTCAACGTCGGCCGGCTCGTAGCGCAAAAGGGGACCGACCTAGTAGCTGCCGCCCTTCCTCGGCTCCTTCGGGCCACCGACGCGCAGTACGTGATCGCAGGCGACGGGGACTCCTCACTCATTGCGCAACTCGAGAGCGCGGTAGCAAAGTCCCATGGGCGCGCCATGTTCGTGCGCGCGGCTCCCGAGGCACTGGTGCATCGGCTTTTTGCTGCGGCCGATTTGGTTCTGGTTCCAAGCCGCTTCGAACCCTGCGGGCTGGTGCAGCTATACGCCCAACGCTACGGGGCGCTTCCCGTAGCCCGAGCAACCGGCGGGATCCTCGACACGGTGGTCGACTGCGACGCAAGGCTCGAAACCGGCACGGGGTTTCTTTTCGACGACCCCACTGTCGACGCGCTCGTAGGAGCGGTCGAACGAGCCTTGACCGCGCGACTCCTCCCCACATGGCAGTCCCTAGTCCGCCGAGTCATGCGCCTCGACCGAGGCTGGGAACGCCCCGCCCGCCGCTACGACCAACTCTACCGCCCCCTGCGGGGGGGCAAATGAAGGGGCTTAAGCCCCTCCGCTCCCGTTGGTCGCTACCCCTCTTGACGGGTGGGGTGATCTAGGATCTGGTTCTGGGTGCTCAGGTGGGATCACCCCTGCTATGCGGCACGGTCGGGTGATTTTCGCGCAGATCCTCCCTGCTATGCGGCACGGTCGGGTGATTTTCGCGCAGATCCTCCCTGCTATGCGGCACGGTCGGGTGATTTTCGCGCCGATCGACCCTGCGACGGGGCGCGGTAGGGTGATTTTCGCGCCGATCGACCCTGCGATGCGGCACGGTAGGGAGCTTTTGGCGCCGATCGACCCTGCGATGCGGCACGGTAG
>CAITRH010000336.1 GCA_903894755.1 uncultured delta proteobacterium | reverse complement strand
GAAATTGGGGCGCGGAAGCGGTGGATCGGACCTGCGGTTCTCAAGATGGGTTTGGTTTAGTTAGCCCCCCCGCACGGGAGAGAGGAGGTAGTCGTGGCAGGTTGGTTCGCGTGAGGCTTTCGCCCCTTTGGGCGGCGCGCTGAGGCTTGGGCAGAGACGCGGCGCGCATGGAGCGTAGCGGCTGGAGGGGAACTCGCGAACGAGCTCGGACAGCCTGTCGCACGTCTTGCCCCCATTGCCATCCGCACTCCAAAGCTGCGCCTCGCGCCAAAGCGCGTCATCACGCAACGTCGATGTTGGAAACTCCGTATGCATCCGGCGATAGGTCTCCCTCGCCCGCCCCCGGTCGTGCAGCTTCTCGTCGTAAAGCTCCGCAATGTGGAACAGCGACGGCGCCATCTGGGGACGTTGGTACGTGCCCACCATGGTCGTTTCCTCGTGCTCACGAAGCAGCCGCTCGCGATGCGCAATCGCCTCGGGATACCTTCCAAGACGCTCATCAAGCTCGCTCGCATGCACCAACGCGTCGTCGAACAACGCCCCAAAAGGATAGGGCCACTGCGACGCGACCGCGAGGTAGGCGTCCCTTGCGGCTGGAAGGTCTCCGAGGGCACGCTGACGTTCGGCGACTTCGTAGGCCATCCGCTCTGCCAGCGCACTCGACCCGAGAGGGCCTGCAGACGCGGTTCGAAGCCACGCCAGACTCGCCGCGAGCCCCTCCTTCTGGTCCTTGTTTGCAAGCCAACGACGTAGCGCCATGTGTGCCGCTCCGCTTGACGGAAACTTCAAAACCACCTGCTCCATGCGTTGATAGCCCCGCGCCTCATCGCCCGCCTGGATTCGACTGAGCGCGGCCTGATACGACGCCGACGCGGCGATCGAACCCGGCGGGGACGCGTCCCCCAGCGCTTCGAGATCGGCGATGCCTCGACGTAGGTCGCCAGAACGAATACGCGCCATGGCGGCTAGGTAACGGGCATGATCCCGGTCTCGATCGCGCCCCGCCATCGACGCCGCCTGACCGTATCGGTCCGCAGCCTCCGCGTACCGTCCCGCCGCTTCGGCGCGTTCGGCCTCGGCAAACGCCGGAGGATATCCCTCACCTCGGTTCGGTCCGCCGCATCCCGCCAACAACAGGCCGACCAGCGCCAACGTGCTTCGCTTCACCGTACGTGCTCCCTTTCTCCGCGCGCTCTCGCGCTCCGCGTCACCTTACCGAAGGCGCGCGAAACGCTCCAGTGCGCTGCAGATCAAGTCCGCGTCTGCGAAGGAGATTGCGCACCCATCCAGAGCAGCTTAGGGGAGAGAACATGAGAGGGTCGGTACCATCCGCATGGCTCACGGGGGTCGAGCGACGTTGGGCGAGCGCGGTGTTCGACACCCTTTTCCCTGGGATTGCCGACGAGGGGTTGGTGTCCATCACCGAGCTCGATCTCTTTGGTTTCCTTGACCAGCTTCGCGAGACGGTGCCGGCTCGCGTGGCGTGGGCGGTGCGCTTTGCGATCGTGTTCGTGGCGTTGTCGCCCCTGTTCGTGCTGTGGCGACTCAGGACGCTTGCCTCACTCGATCAGGTTGTGCGCGAGCGTGTGGTGACCGAGCTCGCGACGAGCCGTGTCTATGGAATCCGTCAGCTCGTTCTAATTCTCAAGAGCATGGGGGCGCTGCTCTATGGCGCCGACGCTCGTGTGCGACGGCGTATGTTCGAAGGGCACCCGCAGCGCTCCGAGGACTCCCGATGAACCAGTCCTTTCCTGACGAAGATCTCCCCGAGGGGGCGGTGGTCGATGGCATGGCGCTCGGTCGACCGTTCGACGACAGCTACGACTTCGTGGTGGTGGGCTCCGGTGCTGCGGGGGCCGTAGCCGCGCACACGCTTGCCGAGTCGGGGGCGTCCGTTGCCCTTGTAGAGGAGGGGCCATGGGTGAAGACCCGCGACTTCGGCGACCGGGTCTACGACGCGTTTCGAGGCATGTACCGCGATGCTGGGACGCAGGTGCTGGAGGGGGACTCGTACATTCCGCTGATTCAGGGGGCTTGCGTGGGAGGAAGCACGGTGATGAATTCGGCCATCGCGTGGCGTCCGCCCGAGGAGGTCCTGGTCGACTGGCAGCGTCGTTTCGGGTTGGGCGACGTAGCGAGCATGAAGGTGCTCGAGCCGCACTTCGACGCGCTCGAAGCGGCGCTTGGTGCTCGGGGGGTGCAGGACGAGGTCCTGGGAGAGAACAACCGGATCTTTCTCGAGCAGGCCGAAAAGCAGGGGATCTCGGCGGTCCGGACGCGTCGCTACGAGCGCGGCTGCAGGGGCTCTGGACGATGCATGACGGGGTGTCCTACGGCGGCCAAGCAGGGGATGAACGTAAGTTATGTCCCTTGGGCGCTGCGTCTCGGGGCGCGCATTTTCACCTCCTGCCGTGTGGACCGGGTGGTCATTGTGTCGGGACGAGCGGTGGGGATCGTGGCTCGGGCCAAGGGGGGCCATCCCGTGCATCTTCGGGCGCGCAGGGGAGTGTTGGTAGCAGCCAGCGCGGTACAGACGCCGAACCTATTGCGACGCAGCGGGCTTCGTGCGCGCGACCTTGGGGAGCATTTCCAGGCGCACCCTGGGCTTGGGATGGGGGGTGTGTTCGACCGACCGGTGCACATGGAGTTTGGCGCGACGCAAGGGGCGGACATCGAGCAATTTCGCACCAGCGACGGGATCAAGCTCGAGACGATCTCGATGCCTCCGGAGCTTGCGGCCGTGCGCATTCCTGGGATTGGCCGCGAGCTGATGAACCGACTCGCGGTGTTTTCGAACCTTGCGGTCTGGGCGCTCATCGTGCGTTCGGATTCCGAGGGGAGGGTGACGACGGGGTGGGGGGGACGCGACAAGGTGGTGTTTTCACTTTCAAAGCGCGATCTCGAGCGGGTTCGAGGGGGCATGGCGAGGCTCGCGTCGCTCTTCTTCGATGCGGGGGCGCTGGAGGTGTGGCCTGGCGTCTTTGGGATTCCGTCGGCGCTTACGTCTGCTGACCAAGTGAAGCTGCTCGAGGACGCGCCGCTTGATGCGCGGGCCTTCAGCTTCATTGCGACCCATCTTTTTGGGACGGCCCGGATGGGGCCCGAGCGCAAAGGGAGGGAGGGGAGTGTAGTGGGGCTCGACTTTCAGACGCACGAAGCGGAGAGGCTTTATGTGGTCGACTCGAGCGTGTTCCCGACCAACCTTGGGGTAAACCCGCAGCACACGATCATGGCGTTAGCGCGTCTTGCGAGCGTTCGGGTTCTTGAGGCGTGAGTCTTGACTCGGAGGAGAAACCGCGTAGGGTGCGCATCCGCCTCGACGAGGACATCGGCGCTCTTGGTGGAATGGCCGCCTTAGCTCAGTGGTAGAGCAACGGTTTCGTAAACCGTAGGTCTCGAGTTCAAGTCTCGAAGGCGGCTCCAGTAAACGTCGTTCGCCTTGCCGTCAGAGGAGCTGCGTGCTCGAACCCCTTCGTGAAGATTCGGACGACCCTACGCCTCTCGTTGCTGCGTGCGACGTACGCAAGGCGTTTCAGCACATGGGGCGCACGCTGGAGGTCCTGAAGGGGATCGACCTCACGGTTTATTCCGGCGAGGTGGTTGGCATCGTGGGTCCGTCGGGGGCGGGCAAGTCGACGCTTCTGCACTGCATCGGCACGCTAGATGTTCCCACCAGCGGTTCGATACGTCTTGCTGGCGACGAGCTGACGACGCTATCGGGGCCACGTCTAGCGGATCTGCGCAATCGGGCGATAGGCTTCGTGTTCCAGTTTCATCATTTGCTGCCGGAGTTCACGGCACTTGAGAACGTGGTCATGCCCGGGTTGATCCAGGGGCGGGCTCGACGCGAGATGGTGCAGCGGGCGGCGGCACTGCTCGACGAGGTAGGACTCGCCGACCGCGCCCAGCATCGTCCAGGCGAGCTTTCCGGTGGGGAGCAACAACGGGTGGCGTTGGCACGTGCGCTGGTACTCGAGCCCAAGTTGCTGCTTGCCGACGAGCCGAGCGGCAATCTCGACTCGGCGACGAGCGCTCAGATCCACGATCTGTTTTTTGGTGTCAACACGCGACGGGGCACGACCATCATCGTGGTGACGCACAACATGTCCCTGGCCGCGAGCCTTCCGCGGGTGGTCACGATGCGCGATGGACGTATAGAGAAGGACGAGCGTCGCTCTACAGCCAACCGATAGGCTTTGAAGCAGGGGGGCCGACGCGGCTCCAGGGACGTAGGCAATGCTGGCTCCCGCATAACTTCTCGCGGCCCGCGTCACGGAGACGGTGCCACGAGATCTCCGGCGGAAGTCGCCGCGGGATCGCTTGCAACCACAAGATCTCCGACGGAAGTCGCCGCGGGATCGCTTGCAACCACAAGATCTCCCGCGGAAGTCGCCTCGCAAGCGCTTGCGAAGGGAAATCGACCGCTGAAGTTGCCTCGCAAGCGCTTGCGAGGGGGAAATCGACCGCTAAAGTCGCCTCGCAAGCGCTTGCGCGACAATGGCGGCCGAGGAAATCGCCTCGCAAGCGCTTGCGCGACAATGGCGGCCGAGGAAATCGCCTCGCAAGCGTTTGCGCGACGACGGCGGCCGCGGAAGTCGCCGCGTCATCCCCTGAGGCAGCGGTTTCCTGAAAGGCCTCTCTCGTGTCGCGGCTTTACGCGGCGACTTCGCTGACAGAAGTCGTCCCGTCTGGTCCCGCCCCGGCTTCTCTTGCGCTCCCCTACCACCGCACAATCACCGCCGCCGGTGTCACACTCACCTCGCAGCGCTCTAGTCCAAGCACGACAGCCACGACTTCGTTGCCATGCTCGCCAGTCCCGTGTGGCTGAACGCGCGCCACCACCTGCTCGATACGCAGCGCTCGCACCTGCTCCGGAGGACACGTCACCCGTACGTCAACTTCCGGCGGCTGCGCTTTGGCCTTCAGTGGCCCCACGATGGCCACAGGGACCTTGGAGAACACCCGCTCGCTCATCTCACGCACCACTTCGACGCTCACCGTCACGCTCGGCACCACCCACGTGACCCGTCCCCTCGGCCGCTCCAGTGCCAAACGACGTGACACCCGCCCCTCGGATAGCCCGCTCGCATCGAACGGTTCCACCGGAACATGCTGCAGCACCAACACCTCACTCGCAGGCCCTCGCACCTGAACTCGCGAGGGGTCCGCTACCGCACCACCCTGAACCACCAGTCCCGCAGAGGGGATCCCCACCACCGTGGTGCGCACCGGAACATCGACCACGATGCGGTCTTCCCACTCGATCGGAAGCGCGGACGGTTCCACTTGCTCCACCAGCAACCCCTCGGGGACTCGAATGAGATGCGGGTCGAAGTAAACCCGCGTCTCGGTCCCGTGACGCAAGTCGACTTGAACGCTGTCGATTTCATCGGGCCGGAGCTCGTCAAGTAGCGCTTTGGGCCCGCGTAGCGTCACTCGGACTTGCGGAGGAAGCTGCGTGAGAAGCACCCGGTTGGGATCCTCCGGAGTGCGCGCCAGAATGTTCACGAATACCGACCGCTGCGCCTCGTGTGTCCCGTGAACGAAGGAATAAAAGCCTAGCGCAATCAAAAAGGACACCACCTTGAGCCCAACGTTCTCCGTCAAGATGGCGCGCAGGAATCGAAGGAGTCCAAAAAGCATGTCAGGACTCTCGCTCCCGCGCTCCGGTTTTGCTCTCAGGTTCAAGCACCGGTAATGCCGATGGCTCCGTCTCGGGCGACGACCGAAGGAACGGAGTCACCCCGAGATCCTCGATTCCGATGGGCCTCGCAGGGGCCATCGGACGAGGCGCAGCTGGAGGCACCTCGAAGGTGATGCTCGTCGCAACATCGCTGCCGCGCATCGAAAGCGAGTCGACCTGCCCGAGCCCCGGTCTCGACTTGGACGGGGGCATCACCGACGGTCGGGAGGACACCGGTGCCTTCTTGCTCTCGGCAGGAGACGCCGGCGCTTTGCCCGCCGTCTGCCCAAACAGCCCTAAGAGCGCCTGCCGAAGCTGCGCGCCGTCAAGTCCTGACACGATGTTTCCGTTGAAGCAAAAGCTGATGGTCCCACGCTCCTCACTCACGACCACCACCACCGCGTCCGTCTCCTCCGTGATCCCGAGCGCCGCCCGGTGCCGTGAGCCAAGCGACTTGTCGAGCAGCTTCGTGTCCGGCATCGGGAAAAATACCCCCGCCTGCGCAATCCGAAGGTTGCGGATGATCACCGCCCCGTCGTGAAGCTTGTTGTGCTGGTCGGGAACGAAGAGCGATACCAAAAGATCATGCTGCACGTTGGCGTCGATGGTGGTGCCGGGTGACGGAACAAACTCGTCTAGGTTCGCGTCCTGCTCGAAACAGATCAGAGCCCCCGTGCGGTGTCGGGCAAGCTCGGTCGCCGCCGCCACTACCTCGTCGACCACCCTCGACTCCTGTTGCCTCGACAGCCCCGCCAAGAACGCACGCGACCCGACCCGCATCAGCCCCCGTCGGATGTCGTTCTGAAACACCACCACCACGATCAAGATCGCCGACCCGAGAAGCCCCGCCAACAGGTTGAACAGCGTCACCAGCCCGAGCCATCGCGACACCACGTAGATGATCGCGATCACCACCAGCCCAAACACCATCTGCATCGCCCGCGTGCCGCGAATGACCAGCAGTGCCCGGTACACCAGGTAGGTCACCAGCAGGATATCAAGCAGATCGACTGCGATGTCCCCCGGCGGCCTGCGCGAAAACAGGTGGAGAAGCCCCTCGAGCAGGTTACGCATCGGGCTCCTCCTCGCGCTCCTTGAGCCATGCCACAAGATCGAGCGCCTGCCGCGTCGCTCGCACGTCGTGTACCCGCAACACGGAGACGCCCGCATTCACCGCAAACATCCCAGCCGCCAGCGAGGCTCCCAGGCGCTCGGTGGGGGACGCGGTCCGGTCCACACTCGTCAAGAACGACTTCCGACTCACCCCGACCACCACCGGCACGTCCAACGGCTTCACCCACTCGGCCATGCGCACCAGAAGCCTCCTCGCATGCCGCGCGTTCTTTGCGAACCCGAAACCTGGGTCCATGAGGAGCGCCTCGCGCGCTACTCCCGCGTCCACCGCACGTGCGGCAGCCCCGCGCCATTCGTGCAGCACGTCCGCCACTACGTCGACATATGCGTTGTCTTCGCAGGCGCCAAACCCGCTCATCGCCTCTTGGCTCCCGCGTGCGTGCATCAATACAAACGCTGCCTCAAAGCGCCCTGCGACCTCGGCCAGCCTCACGTCGCGAAGGCACGACGCGTCGTTCACCACCGTTGCCCCAGCCTCCAAACAACGCTCGGCAACGTCCGGGTCGGACGTGTCAATGGAGACACACGCGCATCGCTTCGACGCGTGCCGGACCACATCAAGAACTCGCGCTAGCTGCATTTCGGTGGGGACCCGAGGGGCTCCTGGACGGGTCGATTCACCGCCGATGTCTACCAGGTCAGCCCCTTCGTCGACCAGGACATCGACCCGTCCCTTCGCCGCATCCAGGCTTGCGTAAAGCCCGCCATCGCTGAACGAGTTGGGAGTCACGTTGCACACCCCCATCAGCGCCGCACCACGTCGACGCTTCGCGGCTTCGATGACCTTTCGCGCTACCTCGTACCGTCGTTCCACGTCAATCCCCAGCTTGGAAGCTCCATCGGAAACAGCGTAGCGTGCCATAACAGCATCCGCATGAACGACCAGTCCTTCATGAAGTCTCTCTTCGCCGGCGTCGTCGCCGAAGGATTGATCTTCCCCTATCCCGAGCCTCCGTCCGAAGAACGTCCCGAGGTCCTCAGGCTCGTCGACGCTGCCCGAAAGTTCGTGTCGACGGAAATCGACTCGGCCCGCATCGATGCAGAACAGCGCATCACCACCGACGTGCTTCGCGGCCTCGGAAAGCTCGGGGTCCTCGGGCTCACGATCCCAAGGGAGTACGGCGGAGCGGGCCTGTCCATCACCGGCTATGCCCGTGTCATCCAGGAGATCGCTGGCCTCGATCATGCCGTTGCAGTCACCGTCGGTGCGCACCAATCGTTGGGAGTCCATGCGCTCCTTGCCTTCGGTACCGAAGCTCAAAAGCGTCGGTATCTCCCGTCCCTTGCCCTTGGAGATACGCTCGCCGCCTTCGCCCTCACAGAGTCCGCTGCGGGGAGTGACGTCGCTGGGATCCGCACCCGCGCCGAGCCCACGGCCGACGGGTTTCGGATCACCGGTTCGAAAATCTGGATCACCAACGCTGCGGTCGCCGACCTCTTCGTCGTCTTCGCTCGAACGTCCCCCCCCAACGAGGAGGCTAAGCCCAAGATCACGGCGTTCCTCGTGGAGCGCGGCCCAGGTGTGGTGAGCGGCCCCAACCTCGACAAGCTAGGAATCCGCGGCGCGTCCACCGCCAAAGTGAGCTTTGACAGGGTCCTAGTCCCCCGTGAGAACGTGCTCGGCGAGGAGGGACGAGGGTTCCGGGTGGCGATGGAAGTGCTCACCAGCGGACGTCTCGGGTTGGCCGCTTGTTGCGTAGGCCTCTCCAAAGCCTTCATCGATCTGTCTGTCGAACGCGTTCAGACCCGCAAGACCTTCGGTCGTTCGATCGGTGAGTTCGGCCTCATCAAGGACAAGATCGCCACGATGATGGCCGAGGCCTTTGCTCTCGAGAGCATGACCTACCTGACCACCGGCCTAGCCGACACGAGTGGAAGGGACTTCTTTCTCGAAAGCGCCATCTGCAAGGTCTGGGGGGCCGAGTCTCTCTGGCGCACCGCCAATGAAGCCATGAACATCGCGGCAGGTGCCGGGTACATGCGCGGGTTGCCCTTCGAACGCATGTTACGCGATGCGCGCGTGCAGCTCGTACTCGAAGGGACCAACGAGATCCTGCGCCTCTTTGTCGCGATGAACGGCATGCAGGCGTCAGGCAAACAGATCGTCGACGTTGCCAAAGCAGTCCGTGACCCCGTCAAGGCCTTCGGGCTTCTGAGCGACTTCGCCATGCGCAAAGCACGCTCGGCGCTGGGACGAAGCCATCTGAGCTGTCACCATCCCGTGCTCGCCCGCGAGGCCCAGCTTTTCGAAGACAGCTCCGCAGACTTCTCTCACGCCGTCGAGCGTGCCCTGCGAAGGCACGGCAAACAGATCGCAGAGATGCAGTTTGCACAAAAGAGGATCGCCGACATGGCCATGAACCTCTACGCCCTCGCCAGCGTGATCTCGCGCACCAGCCGCGCCCTGGAACGACGGGGCGAACACGGAGCTCGCAGGGAGCTCGATTTGACCAGACTCTTTGTTCACGGCGCCCAACGGCGCTTCGCGGAGCTGTTGACGAGCTTGGAGAAAAACGACGACGAGCTCAGGAAGACCGTGGCGTCCAAAGCGTATACGGACGGCGGCTATCCACTCGACGTCTACTGACCCCTTGAGCGGGCCATTTGCTTCGGTTCTTGACCTACCCGATTGCCGTCTCCTAGGTTAGCGACGTTCTGCCCACGGAGCGATGCACCGCGAGCGGAATTCAGCAAGCGATGTGGAGGCTTTCGATGGCAGTTGGTCGCGTGAAGTGGTTTAACGACGAGAAGGGATGGGGGTTCATCAAGCAGGACCAGGGCCCCGATGTCTTTGTCCATTACTCCCAGATTTCCGGAGATGGTCGACGTCGTCTCTACGAGGATGAACTCGTCGATTTCGAAATCAAAGAGGGGCCCAAGGGGCTGCAGGCAGTCAACGTGCTGCGGCAGCAGGGGTCCGCCGCCTAAGGAAGCTTCTTCAGAAGTCACGGAACCCAACCCCCCCAAGGTCAACGGCTGCGGGGGATCTTTCAGGCGTGCGAGCAGCGGGCGACTCCGACCCTCTTCGCCGAACCGTCCGCCGCCCCGCTAACCACCTCAGTCGCCTGCAGCCCTCGCTCGAAGATGAGGGTCCTTGCCGGAATGGGCTAAGGAGAATGTCGAAGCGAGGGGTTGGGGGAGGTCTGCGGCCGGTGAAAGGGAGTTTCAAGTCAGGAAGCGGGGGGGAGGTCCGGGGAGTTCTGGGGCCTCATTCTTCGTCCTCGGCCTCTTCCTCCTCGTCCTCGTCTTCGTCGAAGTCGTCATCGTCGTCGAAGTCCCTTGGGGTAGTTTCTTCCTCCTCTTCATCGGCTTCCTGACGCTTCTCGAACTTCACGTCGATGCCCATCTCACCAAGCTGGGCATCGAGCAGCTCGAAAAGCTCATCGACATCGTCCCCCGACCACTCGTCGAGGAGGTCTGTGAGGAATTCGAAGAAGTCGCCGTTGTCGAGACGGCGTTCGATCTCTTCGACCTGCTCCTCGGTAAACGCCTCGAGGATGTCTTCTCGGAGGGTCTCCGTATCCCCCTCCTCAACGGCGTCTTGGGCGGACAGTCGGATCTGACGCACAGCGCGTTTGTCGAGTAAAATCTCCATCGGGTTCTCTTTTGCAGTCGGACGTCCGGCGGGCACGCGAGCGAGCAAGGGCCGAATATGCGAAGGCGATGGGCGATGTCAACAAGTTGGCAGCACCGTCCGAGACGCCCCCCCTGTCGTGTAGACTGGCGACGTGTCCGCACCGCCTGTTCTGTCGCGTCGTTCGCTTGGTTTGCGACCGAACCTCTTCGGTCCTCTTCCATGGGCCGCGTGGGCGGCGGGCATGGCCGGGATGGCGGTGGGCTCGTACGTGGGGTTGGCGGAAGCTGCCGACGGGCCCGCTCATGACGGATCCTCGCCCGTTCGAGTCACCTACCTCCAGTATGGAATCGCCTTTGCCGTCGAGCTTCCCGTCGGAAGCGCCTTCTGCGCGGACCCTCAGCTTGACTGCATCTTCGGGACTGGAGGAGGGATCGCCGGCCGTTTGGGTCTGCGCCTTCCAGGTCCCTGGTACCTCGGCGCGGCCTACGAGCTGTCAAAACACGACTCGACAAAAATCTATCGTCTCGGGATCCTCCAGCAGCTTCGCGCTGAGGGCCGCTACTACGTGTTTGAGGGGCGGGACGTGGCCCCGTTCGCGGGGCTCGGTGTCGGAGTCTCGGGCTACGGAAACGAATGGGCCGTGTCGACCTCGGGTCCGATCGCGTCGGCCTCGTTGGGGGTCGAGTACCAGATCGCGATGGGGCCCACGGTCGGCCTGGTCGCATCGTACCGGGTCCTCGGATGGGACCCATGGGAGGCAGGCGAGGTTCGCCGCGGTCCTGGCTTGGCCCAAATGTTCGGATTCGAGCTCACCCTCGAGGCACGAGATCCCCTTTGATGCATTTCGAACGCCGGGAGCTTGACGAGAAGCCCGCGCTATTGTCCCATCCCGCCGCGTGATTTGTGCGACTTGCGGGCACGACAACCCAGACCGTCTCGTGTTTTGTCAGGAATGCGGGCAACGCCTCGCCCCACGTGTGGCCCCTCCGACAACGCCCGTAGCTCCACCCGCGCCCGGCCCTTCGCCGGCGCCGCTCGGAAACACCTCCCCGCTTGCCGTGGGTGTTGTTTCCCGTGCGCTAGCCCCGGCCCCGGCGCCGGTGCCAACCCAGCCTCGTCCCCCACCGCCCGAACCTCCACGAGGAGCGGCAACGCGGTGCCCAGGATGCGGCGCCCCCAACGACCGCTCCCTGCGCTTCTGCGTCCGCTGCGGAACGCGTATCGAAGCGTCTACCGAGCCCCTCGTCACCGCCGCAAGCGAGCTAGCGCAGCGTTCCGCCCCCCCGTCGATTGAAGCCCGCCCCGTCGTCACCCTTCCCGTGCCTGCACGTGTATGTGCCCGATGCCAGGGGGCCAACGACGCGAGCGCGCGCTTCTGCAAAAGCTGTGGCGCCTCTCTGGGAGACTCGCCCGCCTATGCCGAACCTCCTCGCCCGCCTGTCGTTGCCGCCTTGGATCTCCGTGCATCGGAGGCCCTCGCATGGCGTCCCCGCATCGTCACCATCGCCCGCGACGGGGGGGAAGGGGCGAGTTTTCCTCTCAAGGACGTGACCGACTTGGGACGAAGCGAAGGGGACATCATGGTCGCCGACGATCAGTTCATCTCGCCACGTCATGCACGTCTGACCCGCCGAGGCGAGCGCGTCGTGCTGCGCGACCTCGAAAGCACCAACGGCGTGTTCGTGCGAATCCCCGTTCCCGCGGGACCCCACGCGGCTTGCTCCGAGGTGCCCCTCGCAGACCAGGACTTGTTCCTGATCGGACAACAAGTGCTAAAGCTTGAACTGGTGAAAGGCGCAGAAGAAGGCCTCGGGGCCGCATCCCAACACGGCACCCTCATTTTCGGGACCCCCACGGCGCCTCGCTACGCCCGGCTCGCGCAGCGCACGGTGGAAGGCATCACACGCGACATCTTCTACGTCCGAAAGCTCGAGACCATCCTCGGACGGGAGGTCGGAGATATCGTGTTTACCGACGATCCATTTCTATCGCGTCGCCACGCATCGATCCGCATCGATCGCGAGTCGCGTCGCCCGTTCCTCGCCGACCTCGGATCGTCCAATGGGACGTTCCTCAAGATTCGCGACGAGGTGCAGCTAAAACACGGCGACCACTTCCGCATCGGCCAGCAGCTCTTTCGCCTCGACCTCGAGCCGCCGACCAGGCCGGAAACCTCGTGATGCGACCAGGTCCCCACGGCTCTGAGTTGTCTTCCGCGGCCCGAGCCAATGTGCCCCCGGGAGGCGAAATCCGTCTCCGCATCTTCGCGCGCACTGACGTCGGCCAAATTCGAGAGCACAACGAAGACAACTTCCTCGTCGCCGATCTCACCCGCAAGACCCGCGGTATCCTGGAGCAACACCGCACCTCCGTAGTGGGCCCGCACGGCAACCTCTTCGCCGTTTGTGACGGCATGGGAGGCGCCGCTGCAGGCGAGATCGCAAGCCAGCTTGCCGTCGATATCGTCTACGAGCGCATGGTGGAGCGCCAAAACCTCGCGGCGCCCAATCGCGACGAGATCGCACGTCGTCTGGTCCGCTCTGTCGAGGCCGCAGGCTTGCGCATTTTCCAAGAGGCCAAAATCGATCGAAGCCGCCGCGGCATGGGAACCACCGTTACCGCCGCCGCCATCGTCGACGAATTCCTCTTTCTCGCCCAAGTCGGTGACTCCCGGGGATACCTCCTTCGCGAGGGCCAGCTCGCCCAGGTCACGCGCGACCAGTCACTCGTCAACCAACTCATCGAAGCCGGTCAGCTCACCGAAGAAGAAGCCGAGACCTTCGAACACAACAACATCATCCTGCAAGCTCTCGGCACCGCAGACACAGTCCAAGTCGACCTCACCTACGTCGAGCTTCGACGGGGCGATACGCTGCTTCTCTGTTCCGACGGTCTCTCCGGCATGATGCGCTTCGATGACATCCGCGAGCTTCTGCGAAAGTTCCCCGAGCCCATCGACGCCTGCAAAGCGCTCACGGATCGCGCAAACCAGGCCGGCGGTCACGACAACATCACGGTGATTGTGGTTCGCTTCGAGGGCGACCGGCTCCGACTGCCCGGTACGGACGGCGAGACGGTGAAGTACCGCAAGTACAGCCTTCCCGAAGAACCGACGGAAAACACCGAGCCAAATCGCCGTCCCTTTCCAGAGGTTTCGGACCCCGCAGCTCCCCCACCCAACCTGTTCAATAACCCCACCGGTCCTGCTCCCCTCAACGTCACGCAACGGATGATCGCGCCCGCTCCGCCGCCTTCGGCGCCTCCCGTGGCACCAAACGGATGGAGACCGGCTCCCTACGGCGGTCCTGTCGAAGCCGAAGACCGCATCGACATTCCAGGGACCCATGTGCCCGCCTGGGTCGTGGTCCTGCTGGTGGTGGGGGTGATTGCGCTCCTCGGGGCCACGGCGCTTGTTTTGCTGCACTGAGACAATTCCGCGGGGCCGCTTAGCTCACGCGACAGGACTGCCGTCGGCGCGACACCTTTGCGGTCTGGTCGGAGACACCCGGAATAGCGACACGGCCCAAAATGGGTCGTCTGGAAGGAGACCACCGGCAGGATGGGACGGCACGGAATTGGCAAAGCACAGTATTTGTCATGGCGTCAAAAAACCACACCGGAAAAAGGAACGCATCAAACTCGTGGATCGCGCTCCTAGCGGCGACGACGCTTGGGGGGAGTGGGGGGGCCGAAACGGTCCAGGCCGAAGTAAAGGCGGAAGGCCTTGAAGAGGCAGGACTGTATCGGCTGGTGGTGCAGTCCTACGACGCGCTGGGAGAGGACCTTAGCCGGGCCAAGCCTGTGGGGTCGATGCAGCGTGCGGTGACGGCGGAGGAGCTTCGCGAGGGAGTTTGCGTAAACCTCCTGGAGCTTCGCACCTCGGAGGCGCCGTCGAAGCCAGGAACCGTGGTGGCATGGGTCGAGGTAGGGTCCCCTGACCTCGAGTTCGATGCGCGCCGGGCTCGTCCAACTGGCTCGAGCCTCATGGGCCAGGCGAGGATGCGGGATCGGGTGCAGGGGGTTCGGATTCGCCTCGAGAGGCCCGGAGAACAGGCGGCCTGAACGCACGCGCCTTCACGGCAGGTGCGCAAGGCGTGTGGGACCCTTGTCCCACTTCTGGATTAGCGGTTACTTGCAGGCGGGGTTGGCCGACAGCGCGTCGAGAGCGGCTTTACAGGACGCGGGAAGGGTCGCCTTGGTGGTTGGATCCTTGGCTAGGGTGGCCCAGCTGTCGCGACTGGCCTTGAGTCCCTGTTCCATGGCAGGCTTGCCGGCTGCGGGAACGGCGCCGATACACTTCTCCATCTTGGCAAGATAATCGTCGCACTCTTTGACGCCAATACTTGCGCCGCCACCGGTGGCTGCTGCGCCGGGTTTCGGCTCTTCCTTCTTGTCACACGCGCCGACCAAAAGGCCGCAGGCTACCGCGAGTACCGCAACGATCGTTCGATTCATCACATCTCCTCCGTCATTTTCGAGGCCCTCGGGCCATCGGTTCCGCACGAGGCAAGGCCTCGCACGCTTCGAGTCACGTCCGGAACGCTAGTCGGAAAGGCCCAGGCGACGCAACTTTCCAAACTGGATGCGCCTCTAAACCAACCCCATCTTGAAAAACGCAGGTCCGAAGGTCCGAACCGGGTCCGAGCCACCCTGGGCTGATTTGACTCGCCCCTTCGGGGCTGCCAATCAACGCTCGTGGTCCTTTTCCAGCACGTCCCCGT
>CAITRH010000335.1 GCA_903894755.1 uncultured delta proteobacterium | reverse complement strand
TTGGTCACGACTGGCACCATTGCCGTCCCGTCTCGCTCGACAAGCAAAGGGGCGGGATGATTCAGGCGCTTGTGCTTCCAGAGGACTTCACCCACACCATCAGTGGCAGGAGCAATGGATTCCAGAGCAGGCAGGGTTACACTCGCAGGGACATAGCCAATGTAGTAGAATTCCGCAGCGGCCAGCTCATCGAACATGTCGAAGTCTTGGCCGCCACGATCGAAGCACAAAACTATTAGCAAATTGTCTCGCCCGCTGGCGACTGCAATGCAACGCATCATCCTCGCAAACGCGATCAAGTGCTGGGACAGCTTGTCGCCTGCACCGACGCTCCCGCAGTACCATATTCGTCCCAGTGCATCGGTCTGCACGATGTCGGCAAGACCTTTGACAGCCATGCGCTTCTTGGTGTTCCATCCCTTGTCGATCGGCTCGTCGCCGCAGTACTCCTTGAAGTCTGCCACCCCGTCGGTGGCTCGCCCACGCCGCTCGGTAAAACGGCTGCAACTTCACGTTCGTCGTCGCTACCCTGCCCAACTGTATTGCCAGTCTCGTTGCCCGATAGGTCGTTCGTCTTTACGCCAACGTCACCAGGGCCGTCTGCAACTTCGTGACACTGGCCTGCAACTTCGTGACACAAGAGCAGGGTGTCCATCGGCAGATAGAAACCGAGCCCTAGATCCATCGCGTGGTGGGCGGTGCGCCGGTACTTGTTCAACATGGCGGAGGTACGGTGGCCTGTCCGAGCGCAGACCCATGCCTCCGTCGCACCACGAACCTCCGTCCCACTAGCCAACGCAGCCGCAACCTCCGTCGCGCACGCCGCCCCAAACGCCAGCGCCAGCGTCACGAACCCGCCCCGCGCGTCGTGAAGTCGGATCGGCTGTCTCTGGTTGCTGCGTTCGAACAACTCCGGCCGATCGATCCCCGCCGTGACCAGGTCCTCTCGAAAGGTCCGCGCTCCATGGATCGGATCGGGGAGAGAGAACGGCCGATCGATCCCCGTCGCGCGCCAGGTAATGAGCGCCCGGGTGACGTCGTCATGGAGTTTCCAGGCCCGCGGGTCCGAAGTCTTTGGGGCGTACATCGTCACAACTCCGAGCTTCAGGTCAAAGGACGTCCATCTAAGCTTCAGGGCCTCCGACGTGCGAAGTCCCTCACGGTGCAAGAAGCCGTAAAGGATGCGCCGGTCCATGGGGATCGCCTCGCATCGCAAGAGCGTCGCCTCCTCGAGGGGATACAGAAACGCCTCGCGGCGGATCGACTTGCCGCAGCGGTTTAGGCCCTTCGGTACAGGGTGATCGGTTCGGAGACGGAGCGGGTAGATGCAGATCGTCATCAGCCGCGAGAAGTTTCGGAGCGTTTGGGCGATGGTCGCCGGCGCGCACCCACCCATCGCCCGCTTCAGGCTTTCTGCATCTTGGGTGGTCACCGTCGCGACGGGCTTCTGCAGGAGCTCCCGCGGGCAGTGCTTCAGGAGCGAGCCTCGCGTATCCCGTCCGCCACGGCCGGCGCCGGGATACTCAGCGTCGATCGCTCCGCTAGTCCACCGGTCGATCAGTTGGGACACCGTCGGCCCCGCCGTGAGGTCAACGAGATCACCGCGGGCGATGCCCGCCGCAACGCGGGCGATCTCGGAGAGCTCCTCAGGACGCAGCTTGCCGACGGCCGCAACGAGGCGGGCCACCAACGCGTGATCGGCCCCGATCAGGGTGACTCCATCCTGAAGCGCCGTCGCGAAAGCCGCGGCCGTAGCTCGGTCCTTTACGTGCGCGAGCACCACGCTCAAGCGCCGTTCTCCGGCGCGGACACGGGCCACGTAAGCGCCCGTCAGAACCTACGGGCCGCCTCACGGCTCGACACGCTGGCCAGCGGGCCCTATTGAATTGGTCATCGGACTCTCTCTCCGGTCTGGCCCTCGGTCGCTTGGCGGTGATGCGAGGGCTTCTCTTTGGTGAGGTCATAGGGCGGGAGCCGTGGATCGCAACGGCAAGATGAGAATGGCGCCCGTCCACTCTGGTTTACCCTCGGGTACGGGCGCCAAACTCTCGAATCAGTTCATCGTTAGCGAAGGGGGATCACCGCGGGCCGTAGTTCATGAGGGCGGCGAGTCGGCCGCCCGTCTCCACCTTCGGCGAGGGTCGGGTGCTGGTGGACTCGATCCACGCGTCGAGTGACGCGGGCGATGCGAGCCAACGCATGCCCTGTTTGAGGGCACCGGTGATCCTGCCGTCGCGCAGTGCCTTGAATGCTCGGCCCTTCGCGATGCCCGCGTTGAGGAGGTAGTCGACGGCGTTCACCGTTGAAGGGGCCGCCGTAGGAGCGGGGGGGGCGGCGGGTTCGTCGCGGGCCAGGTCCTCCAGGATCTCCGCGAGGGCTTGTTGGTTTGCGGCGGCCTCGCGTTGGTTCTGGGCGAGGCGGCGAAGAAGGTCGGCGCGGTTCATCGTGCGCCTCCATCCCTATGCGAGCGGACGTACACGAGAGGAGGCGGCGGCTTTCGCGGGCGCACCTTTGTGCCATGGCCAGCAGCAACGGCCGTTCGCCTCAACGCTATGGCCAATTGTTCCGCATCGTCGCTCGGAAACTCGATCGCGCCGCTGGCGTTCTCGATTCGGAACATCGCGCCGTGGTTGCCGACGATCAAGACGAGCCCCGTGTCGCTCACGGGGATCCGTCTCGTCACACCGTAGGGGGCGCTCATTCGCCACCTCCAAACAGACCCCCCTGGCGCGGGGCAACCCAGTGCGCGGCTGGCTCGCTACCGCCGTTCGTGGCGCGTCGTCGCTTCGTCTCCTTTGACTTGTCGCTGGCCAGCAGTTTCGCGAGCTCCGGGCACGGCGCAGGGTGGTCCGCGCCACACGAGCAGAGCGTTCGTTCTGCTTGCAGCGGTTCGCTGTCATCCGCTGCGCTCATTCGCTTTTCAGACATTGAACCCAGGGGGGGGCGCGGAACCATCGCCCGCGTCGTCAAACGTGACACACGCGTCATAAGGCGACGGGTCCGCTGGCGCAGGATCGTGAGTCGACCATCGGGGCCCCATGGTCTCCATGAGACCGTCACCATCGTCACGACCGTCACGATGGCTTGTTTTTGGCTCCTAAACCGGTGACGGTCTTTTTAATGGGATCGTCACCGCGCCAAAAAGACCGTCACCAGCGCTGCCGTTGGTGACGGTCTTTGGGCTGGTAGTGACGATCTCTGGAAAAAGACCGTCACCGGTCTGAGAGCCACTTTCTCGGGGCAGTGACGATGGTGACGGTCGTGACGGTCTTTGGGAGACCATGGGGGACCGATGTACGGTCACCGTCCGCTTCGCGTTCGACCGCTCCGCTACGACGTCAATTCCGACGCGACGCAGCATGGGCATGATGCGTTTGAGGCGTGTGGTCAACCCGTTCACGCCCTTTGGCCAGCCAGGCGGTACTTGCCTCCGCTGGCGTTCGTCCTCCGGTAACGTTCGCGTGATAGCGGCAAGTAGGGCCGACGGCGTACCCGTCCACTCGTTCCACCACTGGGGATCCTCCAGCAGGTCCATAAGGGAGGCGGCGACGGGATCCGCATCGAACGCCTGCTCATGGAGTTCGGCGCCGTTCGCGCGAAGCGAGGCGAGCATGTCCGCGGGCTCGACGCGCAAACCAGGGGCCGCGGCCACGGCCCATGTCTCGGCATCCACCATCCGCCCTGGTTGGTGGATGCGGATGGTGGCGCGACGCAGCATCGCGCTGGCTACGCCGTCGAGGATGGCGGCCAGCGCGATGGGCCACGTCGCGACGAACGCCGCTTCAAGCTGCGTTTCTGTCATCCGGGCCCCGTCGCCTAGCGTGGGAAGATGCAAGTGAAGCGACCGATCGATGAGATCAGGCCGAGTGGCGAAGTCAGTGATGCCATTCAAGACGAGTGGGTTGCGGCATTCGATGATCGTTTCCTCTCCGTTCGTGTAAAGGGTCCGCGTAGCGAACCCACCTCCCGTCGAGACTTTGCAGAGTGCATCGCTCATGTCCGGGCTCAGAATCGAGACGTTATCGAAACACACCAGGTGACTTTGCGAGCAGCTGATCACCAGGTCTTGCTCGGTTCGCGGCAAGCTGCGGATGGTGGCCTTGGTGGGATCGATCAGCTGTTTCACCAAACGCACCAGACTGCTTTTGGCGCTGCCTTGCTCGCCGGTAACGAGCAAGACGTAGTACGGGCGCGCTACTCGAATCGTGGTGACCAGAAACGCGAGCAGTGCAATCCACTGTTCTTCGCTGGCCACGTTCACGAGTGCGCGCAGGCCGTCTAGAGAACGCGGACCGAATCGATTCGGGCGAGGGATTGCCTTCATCGATTGCGGTCGAACGAAGTGGACGGGCGGGTCTTCTACGATGTCCCACCCTCCGGGAACAATACGAACAGCGGCGCCGCTGTCATCCTCGCACAAATCCAGAAAGAGCTCTTCGTCGTTCCCCGCGATCCGTCGCCACGCTTTCTTTAGCGGTCCGTCGAAGAGTGCCCTGCCCTGCAAACACAATGCTGCTTCCGCAATGCTGTCGCCTGATGCGGTTGCACGGCTCGACGCGTAGTATTCCCTCGAAATCCACTGCTTGAATTGGCTCCCGCCGATGGGCAATGTGCGGCGGTTGCCTGGCTCGCCTACGACGCAATAAGTCGCGCTGTCCGCGTCGTGAAACAGCGCGGCGCGTTCTTCCACTAAGTGAACGAGCTTTAGGGCGCAAGACTGCTCTCGCTCGCTTTTCGGCACCTCCACTTCGAACTGCTCCAGAATCCACTCCGCTGCGCCTTTCGGCGAGATCCCTTTGACTTCCGCCACAAGGTCCGTTGGTGTCCTGAAACCGGCGGGCTTGCCCTTGCTCGCGCAGCGGTCGTGCGAGCATTTGAGCCCGCCGTTTATGACGACGACGCCCTTGTCCTCCGAACCGCATCCAGGACACTTCGGATGCTGCGCGTCTCCGAGTCCGAGCTTTTCGAGCAGAGTGCCGACGTCCTGCGCGTTGGCAGTCTCAAACAACGGCCCCTTGCGGGCGCGGGGAGTCGCCTTGGCGGGCTTCTCTTTGGGCGCAGGCTGCGTTGGTGCGACGGGCGGGCAAAGCGCGACATGCAGGCGAACGAGCGCGTCCAGGTCGAGACGTCGGACCGTCTCCGGTACCGTGATGCTGGTGCGACGGTGTGGACGCTCAGGATCACCTGCGGGCCCCTTCTGTTTCATCGTGCCGAACAGTGGCGCGACACGGGCGGCATTGCCGACTGTCTGATCGATCTTCACATTCGGGGAGACAGCGCGAGCGATTGGACCGAGTGCTCCGAGGATACCCTTGATTGTTTTCTCAAGGGCGCCCGTATCGGGGATCGCGTCTAGTGCTACGTGAACGTGAGCGCCGTTGCCGGACATGCCTTGCGCCATACATTTGGGCGGTAATCCGAGCGACAGTAAGTGTTGGTGGATCGCTGCCGCTACCCGTTGCGCTTCGATGAGCTCCGAATTCGTCGCGCTACTACCCTTCGGACGGCTGGCGCCGTCATAGTCGCAATCGATGAAAAGCACTTCGCGGTGAGTGATGTCTGCATTCGAAACGCAGTTTCCAGTTTGGGGACTCGTCCAGCGGCCAGCGGGATTGCGGGATAATGCTGCGGCGGTTGCCTTGTTGATGGGACAGAAGGTCCCCATAACCGTGCCGTCTACTTCGTCAGCGAGGCGGATCGCTTCGTTGACGTCATTGGCGACGGCGATTCGTGTTGGGGTTAGGGTGCGTAATTCGAGCGGAAAGGGCGTGTCGAGGAACCGCAGCCACTCGGTTACGTTGGCAGCGAGATCAGATTGCTGCATGATCGCCTCCCATCCGCGAAAGGGCGACGGTCATGGCTGCGCCGGTCGCGATGAACGCGGGGGTTAATCTCTCGGTCGTCGGCGGTAGCCCGTCCAAGCGCCTGCGCTTTTCCTCGGAGGCGGGCTTTTCTTTGTTGGTGGTCACGGGTTTGGGGACTCGCCGCGTGCGGTCGCCTGGCGTCGTATCTGGCCTGCAATCCGACGGGCCTTCGATTCGAGCGCGTTGAGTTTGATGGTGAGGGCGATCCGCGTATCGGGCGCGATGCGCTCGCCGTGAAGTAGTTTCTGGGCGGTTTGATAGGCGCATCCGAGCACTCGCGTGATGTCAGTGACGGTCTCGCCGGTCATCTGCACACGTGCTCGGAG
>CAITRH010000334.1 GCA_903894755.1 uncultured delta proteobacterium | reverse complement strand
TCCACAGCCCCGGGGACCGACTTTTTGCGGCATTTGATAACGCGGCTCCCTTCTTCAGAACCGGTCCTCAAAACTGCACTCCCGGAGACGGCGCCCTTACTTCACGCCACGCCTCCGTTCGCTCCCGCCGCGAACCCAAACCCATCGAGCCGTCAAATACCCGGCCCGACAGGCCTGCCCTCACCCGTCCTATCCCGATGGGCAGCCCGAGAATCAACATCGCCCGATCAGACCGCTAGCAGGAGAGATCGCGCGAATCAGGCCAACCAAAAGCACGTCCGGTGCCATGCCCGTCCCCTCGAAACGCAACGTGTTTCTCCACATCGAGCCTGTCCGGAACACAAAAGCCACTGTTCCGGACACGCCGCTAGCCCCTACCCAACCCGCACCGTCACTCCCGCTGCAATGGCGCCACAAAGCGCCTCGTTCACCCGCACCCCGGGCCAAACCACCACGCGGTCCAGATCCGCATTCACCACAGCCCCAGCCCCCACCACCGCCCCCTTCAGCCGCACCCCGTCTCCCACCCGCGCATCCGCCGCTACCCACGCCTCGAGCCCCCTCGCCTTCAGCCACGCCAAATTGGCCTCGAGATACGTCGCCGCCGTGCCGAGATCCCACCAGGCCCCCCGATAGTCGTATCCGCAAAGCACTCCCCCAGCCCGAAGCACTGGAAGGTACACGTCGCCCACCAAACAGCCCGTCTCCGGAAGACGCCCCCGAAGCCATCCCCCCACCACATGCACCCCAAGAAAATTCGCTCGCCACGTCTCCCCCGCGGCCACCGTCTCGCCCCGAAGCCGCACAATTCGTCCCGCCCCATCGAGCCCTACGTTCCCTTGCCCCTCCGTCGCCGACACCGCCAGCGTCGCCAAACCCTCACCGTGCGCTTGAACCAGCGCCGACGCGTCCAGATCCGCCAAGATATCGCCGTTCCATACAAGCACGTCGCCTGGGCCTAGAAATGCCCCCGCCTTGTGTAGCCCTCCCGCCGTGCCCAAAATCGACGGCTCCTCCGATACCTCCAGCCCCAATAACTTCGCATAACCCCTGACCTGGTCGGCCCGATGGTGCGCATTGATGACCATCGGCCCCGCCCCCGCACGTCGCAAACGCTCCACCAAATGGACAAGAAGAGGCGCGTCGCCCATCGGAATCAACGCTTTGGCCCGAAGCTCGGACAGAACTCCAAGCCTCGTGCCAAACCCCGCAGCTAGAAGCATCGAAGGGAACACAGAAGGCGTCAGGGCTCCCGTCGAACCACCCAGCGTCGGGGCAACTTCGCGCTCCTCAACAACCACGCACACGGGTCCTCCCGCTCACCCTCGATGGCAATGTCGCCTTCGACAGCGACGAGCCCGGGACGCCCTCCTTTAACAATGCGTCCCAGGTCAGGTCTCCCCAGTGCCCTGGCGCCGTTCCATGTGGCCATCTGCAGGAGCTCGCGGGCAGGCACCATCGGAAATCGAACCGCAAGAGCGCGCGCCTCGTCGAGCACATCGAGGGAACTGTTGGAGGCAAGGGAGTCGGTCCCCAACGCGGCTTCGATGCCTGCCGCCCGCATGGCTAGAAAAGGTGGAAGCCGCAGCTCGATGTGCAGATTCGACCTGGGACAAATCACTACGGGCGCCTGGGACTCGGCCACCTTGTCGAGCTCCGCGGGACGGGCGTCGGCCAGATGCACCAGCACCACATCGGGGGCCAACGCCCCCAGTTTCTCGGCAAACGCGACGGGTGATAGATGCGGCCAAGGGACGCCATCGAAAGGAAGCCCCAGACGTCCATACCAATCGGCCACGGGCCCGTCGCCCACCTCGAGGGCGCGTCGTTCTGCCGAATGCTCCGCAAGGTGAAGGCTCGTACGCGTGCCGAGTTTCCGCGTCTCGGCAAGGGTCCACAAGACCGCCTCGACATGCGTCGTGTAGAGCGTGTGCGGCGCCGGAGCGTACGAAAAGGCTTCCGGCCAGCTTCCAACGGCCTCGCGCTCTCGTGCCAGCGCGCGGATGCGGCGCTCGGCAAACGCCCGGTCCACGCCGAAGACCTCGTGGAAAACAGCCCCTGCAAGCCCTCGGCGGCCTAGCCATCCAACGGCTGCGAGCGTGTTGGTCACCTCGCCCACCGCGGCGGTCCCTGCCGCATCAAGTTCGTCGGCGGCTCGGGCAAGGGCCCCTTCGTCGTGCTCGGGGTCCACGTCGCTTCGGGCCCCTACGAGACGTTCCACCCAGGGGACAAATCCCGCGCCTCCAGGGACATGGCCTCGAAGGGCGCTCAGCTCGACGTGGGTATGGGCGTTGACAAGCCCTGGAAACACGACGCCTCGAATGCGTACGACCTCGAGTCCAAGCGGGACAAGCGAGGTTGCAGGGCCCACGTCGACGATGCTGCCTGACGCTTCCACGACCACGGCGCCATCGCGAAGGGGGGCGCCGTCTCCTGTCAGAACCGCGTCGGCATGCACGACAAACATTCGCGCACCCTAGCAGGGGTCCAGCCGACGACCGACCTGTGGTAGCTCTCGCGCTCAGGAGGTCTCTCGTATGCATCGATTCATCGCCCGCAGCGTCCCGCTCGCTCTGGTGCTTGCCATGTGGTCTTGCAGCAAGCAGTACGTTCGCGGCTCGCAGGACCCGTCCGTCGATACCGCCGCCATGAGCACCGGGCTCGACAAAGACGATATTCAGCAGGTTCTCAACACGACGCTCAACGACCTTCGCAAGCGTCCCATCATGGACCAGTGGCGCGCCGAGGCCGGAGCCGGCAAGCGCCCTGTCGTGGCCATCGCGCCGTTCATCAACGCCACCAGCGAGCACATCGACAGCATGCTCGACGCGATGCTTTCCGAAACCGAGACCTGGCTTGTGAACTCCCAGGTGGTCGACGTGGTCGCCAGGGACCGCCAACTCCAGATGATCCGCGAGGTCGAGGGCTCGCAGCATCCCGTGTTCAACCCTCTGAGCATCCCCAAGTACGGCAGGCAGTTCGGCGTCAAGTACTTCGTCACGGGCAAAGTGAGCGCCGGCGACGAGCGCACCGACAAGTCGCGTCGTGTCCAGTACCTGCTGTTCATGCAGATCATCGAGGTCGAGACAAGCCTCGTGAAGTGGCAGCAGAAGGGCGAAGTCACCAAGGCGGTCCGCTGACGTGTCCCGCGGCGTCCTCGGTTCCGGCACGGCGATCGCCGTGCTCCTTCTAGGTTGCGCGAGCCATTCGGACCGCACGTTGCCCGTGCGAACGGCGCTCGACCAAGGCAATCCGCGCGGCGCCCTTGTCCTTCTCAACGAGCACCTCGGGGTCAAGTCCGACAGCGACCTGCCCGAGAAACTCGTGGGCGACAACGCGCTCTTCGTCCTCGACCGGGCCAGTGTGCAGCAGTCCGTGGCCAACTTCGACGCCAGCCGGCGCGACTTCGAGGCCGCCGACAAAGCCATCGACATGCTCGATCTCACCCGGTCGGCCGTCGACGACATAGGCAAGTACATTTTCTCCGATTCCTCGGGAAAGTACCTCGCTCCTCCCTACGAGAAGCTCCTCATCAACACGCTCAACATGGTGAACTACCTCGAGAAGCGCGACCTGAGCGGAGCGCGTGTCGAGGCCCGTCGTCTCACCGTGATGCAGAACTACCTGCGCGATCAGCTCAAGGAGACCGACAATCCAATCCTCGGGCTCGGCGGGTTCCTTGCGGGCTACTCGTTTGAAAAGGACGGCAACGTAGACGAGGCGCTGCGGTACTACGACCAGGCCTTGGCGTTCCGCGGGTTCTGGGCCCTCAAGGATTCCGTTCGCCCGCTCCTTGCTCAGGGCAACTACCGCTCGCCCCGCTTGAACGCCCTTGCAAGCGAAAGCTCCGAAGCGCCGCCGCCAGCTTCCAACGACGCCGAGCTCGTGGTGGTCGTGGGGTATGGACGGGTGCCGCACAAGATTGCGCATCGTGTCCCGATCGGGCTTGCGCTCACGTATGTCTCGGGGGCCATCAGTCCTGGGGATCGGGCCGCCGCAAACCGTCTCGCCGCCCAGGGGCTCGTCACCTGGGTGAACTACCCCACGCTTGGCGAAGAACAGGGAGGATACGCGGTCCCTTCATGCGTCCTGGATGGTCGCGCGGTCCCTCTTGAAGAGTCGGTCAACGTGTCCGAGCAGGCGCGGGCGGGCTGGAAGAAGATCGAGGGGACGGTCATCCTGAGCGCGATCACGAGGATGATCACCCGTGTGGCCGCAGGTCAGATTGCGCAACACGCGACGAAGGACAGCGCGGTGGGGCTTCTGTTTTCGCTAGGCACGCAGGCGACGCTCACGGTCCTCGACACCCCCGACACGCGAAGCTGGGAGACCCTTCCCGCCCGTGTCAGCGTGGCGCGCCTCAAGGTAGCGCCGGGTGAGCACAGGGTGTCGCTCGATGCCCGAGGGGTGCACCGACGCGAGACCGTGCGTCTTGCGGCCGGCGAGTGGCAGGTGATCTCACTGATGGCACTCCGCTAGGGGCGACCCGGCGACCCGAAGACCCGCGCTCCCCGTCGACCTTAGGGGAGATGGCCCTCTCGGTGCGGGTCCATCGTCATCTCGGTGTGGGTCCATCGTCCTCTCGGGGCCCTTTGTAGGGTCACGTAGTGCTGTTCTGTCGCCCTCTCGGTGCGGGTCCATGGTCCTCTCGGTGCGGGTCCATCGCCCTCTCGGTGCCCTTTATATGGTCACGTAGTGCTGTTCTGTCGTCCTCTCGGTGCGGGTCCATCGCCCTCTCGGTGCCCTTTGTAGGGTCACGTAGTGCTGTTCTGTCGCCCTCTCGGTGCCATTTGTAGGGTCACGTAGTGCTGTTCTGTCGTCCTCCCCCCTCGGTCCGCCCGGTCCGCGAGGTCACGTAGGCCGGAGTGGACCGGTGAGCTAGGCTCGCGTCATGGCCGAAGCCGCACTCAAGCTCCCCTCACTTGCCGACATCGACGCGCTCCCTGCAGGCATGAAGGGCGAGATCATCGAAGGGGTTCTCTATACGATGACGCGCCCTCGGGCCCACCATCAGCGCATGGACGGTGCGGTGATCAAGAAGGTGGGGGCTCCCTTTGACGATGGCCTCGGAGGACCTGGAGGCTGGTGGATTCTTCCAGAGCCCGGCATCGAGCTTCCGATGTCCCCGGAGTTCTCCCCCGACGTGGCGGGCTGGCGACGCGAGCGGTTGCCCGCGCTGCCAAAAGACCAAGCCATCACCGTGGTTCCCGACTGGATCTGCGAGATTCTGTCGCCAAGCACCCGTCGCTACGACCTGACGATCAAGAAGCCCTACTACGCCCGCATCGGCGTGCGTCACCTGTGGCTGGTCGACCTGGAGGCTCGGATCCTCAGCGTGCTCCGTCTCGAACAAGGGCTCTGGGTCGACCTCGGCACCTTTGCCGACGAGACCGACGCCCGCATGGAACCGTTCGACGCGGTCGCGTTCGATGTGCACGAGTGGTGGGACGGGCTGGAGTGAGTCGTCACGGCCATAGTCACATCGTACCTTGTGCCCCCTGTTTTCGGCTGGGGGGCGTGGGGTGGAGCGGCCGCGCTCCCCCCACATGGGACTAAGGCCGTCGTCACCAACCCCAGACGACCTCGGCACGAAGATGCGCGGTGGTGTAGGTCGGATAGGTGCTCATCTGGGTGAGAAGCAGGTGTTGGCGCGCCGCAAAGCCGACGGTAAACGTTCGAGAGACCTTGTAGTCGAGCCCCAGTGCCACGGCTGCTCCGGCCACCCACTGGCTGTCGACGGTCACCAGGTAGCCGGTGCCAAGGAGTCCGAAGTACGGCACCCATCGGAGCACGTCGAGCACGTACCCGAGCCCGACCCCCGCGTGTCCCAGCGCGGACACCCCCGAACGTCCTCGAACCCCGAAGCTTGCGCCTGTTTCAGCCAGTAAATTCAAGCTGTCAGTAAGTCCGTAGACATAGTGCGCCCCAAAGGATGGTCCTAGGGTTACGTCGCTCTGGACGCTCAAGGCCGCTCCACCGAGGCCCACCCCGAGTTCGTGTTGTTGCTCCAGGGCCCAAGCCGTGTCGGACAACACCACCGCACACAACGCGACGGCGCCCGCTTGAAGCCTTGGGGTGGTCACGGGTCCTCGAGAAGAGCCGCGACTTTGAGCAGCATCACCTTGGGCGTGCAGGGCTTCTGCAACACATGGCTCGTGGTGACCCCCACCAGCCGTCGAAGCACGTCCTCTTCGGCATAACCGCTTGCAAGCAGCACCCTCGCTCCTGGCGAAAGGACTCGAATCTCCCGGAGCGCTTCGGCGCCACTCAGCTTGGGCATCGTGAGGTCCAGGATAACCCCGTCAATCTCGTGCATCTTCTCGCGAAAGATCGACAACGCCTGCTCGCCATCGCGGGCCAACAAGACACGGTAGCCCGCCCGCTCGAGGATCCGCTGGGTCACCCGTAAGACCGGTTCTTCATCGTCCGCTACCAAGATGGTCCCGTGCTTCTCGGGGTTCGGCGTGGCAGACCGCGGCGCAAGCGGGGCTGACGGTTGCAGAACCGCCGCAACGGGGGCCGCTTTGAGAAGCGCTTCGGAGGCCGACCCTCGCCTGGGACCCCGTGCCTCACTTGCCGCTCTTGCGAACTCCGCCTGAAACGCTGGCGCGGGTCCGGAAAGGGCAGGGAGAAGTACACTGAACGAGCTCCCTTCGCCCGGCTCGCTCTGAACCCGAAGGGTCCCCTTGTGACTCCGAAGGATCCCCACCACCGCCGCCATCCCAAGGCCCCGTCCCGTGAACTTGGTCGTGAAGAACGGGTCGAAGATGCGTACTTCGACGTCCTTGGTCATGCCCACGCCGGTGTCGGTCACCACAATGGTCACGTACCGTCCTGCGGTCAGCTCCTTGCCCAAAATCGTGGACTCGAGTTGCGCCATATCGGCGTCGACGATGCCCGTGGCGACCGTGATGACGCCATCGCGGTCTTCGAGGGCATCGGAGGCGTTGGTGATCAGGTTCATCACGACCTGGCGAATCTGGGTGGGGTCGCAGTTGACCAGGGCAAGCGACTCGGCGAGCTCGAAGCGAAGGTCGGCACGCTTGGAAATGACACTTCGTAGAAGGCCCCCCAGCTCCGTGACGAGCGCATTGATGTCGGTGCGCTCGTAGACGAAGCTCCCCTTGCCTGCGTACGCGAGCATCTGGTGGGTCAGCTCGGAGGCGCGCTGGGCGGCCAGCTTGACGTCGAGCAGAAGTGCCTCGACGGACCCTTCGCGGGTCTGGAGTGCGAGATCGGCGTTGCCCAGAATGCTCATCAAGAGGTTGTTGAAGTCGTGGGCGATGCCCCCCGCGAGGGTTCCAAGGCTCTCCATCTTTTGAGCCTGAAAGAGCTGCTGCTCGAGCCGCCGGTACTCCCCCGCAGCCTGCTTGTGCAGGGTCACGTCGCGGAGGATCCCGACGAACATGCGCTGGGTCCCGATGCGCATCTCCCCTAGCTCGATGTTCATGGGGAACACCGCACCGCTGCGACGAAGCCCCTGAACCTCGCGCCCGATCCCGATGACATGGGCTTCGCCGGTGTCGAGGAACCGATGGATGTAGCGATCGTGCTCCTCGCGGAAGGGGAACGGCATGAGGCGCTTGACATTGGTCCCCACGACCTCCTTGGCGGAGTAACCGAAGATGCGCTCGCATGCGGGGTTGAACGATCGGATGATCCCGTCGGTGTCGATGGTCGCGATGCCGTCGGTGATCGTGTCGAGGACCGCGCGGGCACGGGTCTCGTTCTCGCGTAGGCCGGCCTCGACGCGCTTTTGAACCGTGGTGTCTTGGAGCGTCACGGCGATGCCATCCCAGTCGCCACCTAGTTTCACCGCAGCTACATGCATCCAGCGGTTGACGTTCTCAAGGGCGTAATGCAGCTCGATTTCGAGAGGCACGCCGGTCTGAGCGACTTGGACATAGCGCTCGAAAAGCCCATCGTCGCGGGTCGCTGGGTGGACCTCCAACAGACGTTTTCCGATCACGTCCTCGGAGGAGATCTCGGCGATGGCGAGTGCGGCGGGATTGGCGAGGAGCCATTCGAAGTCGACGACGACACCGCGCGGGTCTCGAACACTGGCGAAGGCCATCATGCCCCAAGGGGGGATGCGCAAAAGTTTCTCGAGAAGCTCGCGGTGTCGCTGAAGGCTGGCGGCATGGGAGCGGCGCTCGGTCACCTCGCGCGACGTCGTGTGGATACGGGTGTCGTCGAGGGGCATGGCGAGCATGTCGAGCCAAACGTAGCGACCGTCTCGAGCGCGCAGGCGAACTTCGGCGCGAGCGTCGCATCCTGCGGAGTCGTTCCAGAGCGCGCGGAGCGCTGCAGCGTCGGCTGGATGCACGAGAAGGCGTGGGTGAAGGCCAACGAATTCATTGGGCTCGTACCCTAGGAGCGGCTGGACCGATGGGCTCACCCAAAGGATTGTCCCGTCAGTGCCATGCAGGCAAACCAAGTCGCGCATCGTGCTGACGATGCGGGTCAAGTCGTCTTCGGTGGGCGTCAAGGGTCCTCCCTGAGTGTGTCCTCGAGGGCTATTTGTTTCATAGGTGGGCGCGGGCGACAGCCGGTTTCTTTAGCCCTCCCCTAGAATGAGCCTCGTCGAAAAGCGTCGCGAGCGACGCAAAGCTAGGAAGGGCGAGCGAGGAGAGTGCAATCGGGCGCCATAGCGGATAGAAATCGAGGCCCGTAATGGTCGCTTCGTCTTCGCGAATATCACCTCTTCATGCCCTCGGTGCCTACACCGAGCCCCTTGCCCGCGGCGCGCGCGTCGTTGTTTTGGGCGACTCCTCGGACGATCTCGGCGCCCGTCTGGCCGCACTCGGAGCCCGTCTTGTGCACGTCTACGACCCGGACTCGCCACGGGCGCAACGTCACACGGGTTCCCGAGCGGTCCTAGTCCGCGAGCTTCCGCCGGGCGACTTCGACGTGCGCGAGGGGGCGTTCGACCTCGCGATTGTCCCCGACCTGCGGCTCTTCGCCGATCCTGCGGCCCTCATGTCGCGCGTGCGTCGTCTCGTAGGACCCCGCGGCACCGCCATCGTCGGAGTCGCAAACGACGAGGCCGAAGGGCTTGGTTACTACGAGCTCTTCGACCTGGTCACGATGCAGTTCGCCACAGTTCGCATGGTCGGGCAGGTCCCCTTCACGGGGATCACCTTCGCGGACCTGGGCGAGACGGAGGGGGAGATCCCGGTCACCGTGGACGCGCAACTCGCGGGCACTCCCCCTGCGCCTTCGATGTTTCTCGCGTTGGGGTCGCAGCAAGCCATCGACCTCGATCGGTATGCAATCATCCAGGTCCCGACCGACCTCGCCGAACTTACCGGCGCGCTGGGGCGATCCGAAGGTCCTGCGCTCGAAGAGGCGCGGGTTGCGCTCGCAGAGGCAAAGCTTCGCGCCGAGGTGCTCGAGACGCGGTTAGAGGAGCTTCGGGCTCGACCTCGGACTTCCCCTCCGAGCCCTCGCATCAGCGAGCTCGAGACCGCGCTTGCACAACAGGTCTCCAAGGTCCAGGAGGCCGACGGACGCGCGGGGGACAATCATGTTCGGGCCGAGCGGCTGACACATGATCTGCGCACCCTCGAGCAGGAGCTCGAACGGCAACGTGACCGAGGGTTTCGCCTGACTCGCGAGCTTGAAGACGAAAAGAAGGCGAAGCAGAAAGCGGAGCTCGAACTCGGGATGGTTCGAAAGAACCCGGAGCTGTCCTTACTTCGCGAGCGGGCGGGTTCTCTCGAGGCGAGCCTGCGTGAGGCGCGAGAGGCGTCGATTCCGCTCCAGGGACGGATAGCCGAGCTCGAAGGGTCTCTTGCGTCGTGTGTCGAGCAGCTTGCGAGGATGGCGAGTGAGCTCACAGCGGCGCGCAAGGCGGCGGAGGTGAGCACGTCGGCGCACCGCGAGTTCGAGGCCCGTCAGCTTCGAGCAGCGGAGCAACATGCGGCGCGGGTCGAGGCCGAAGCCGCACGTCATGGCGAGGCGCAGGCCCGCGAGATCTCGGAGCTCGAAGCGGCGCTTCGGGACCGTGCCCAGGCGCTTGCGTCAATGGGCCAGGAGGTCGTGCGACGCGAGCGGATGATCCAGGAGCTCGTAGGGGCGCTCGAGGAAGCCGGCGGACAAGACAGCGGGCAAAACAGCGGACGTGCGGTCGAGGCATTGAGGTCTCACAACGAGGAGCTTCGCCACGAGCTTTCGGAACGAGACCGTGTCCTTCGAATCGCCCAGCTCGCGGAGCAACGTCTTGCCCAGGAGCTCGTGGCGCGCGACGCGGGGTTGCTCGATGGCAAGGCCGAATGCGAACGTCACGCGCGGGAAGCCGCGACGCTACGCGGCAAACTCGACGCACTTGCGGCCGAAGCGGCTCGACGCGAAGGGGACGTGCACGCCACGCAATGGCGCATTGCCGAACTTGAGGGGGAGCTGGCCGCGTTCCGCGCTGAAAGCCCGCTATCAGGCTCGGAGGCCCACGATATCGAGCAGAAACTCTCCTCGGCGCTCGACCAGCTTGACCTCTTGAAGCAGGCGCTCACGCAGGAGCACGAGGCGCGCGAGCGGAGCGAATCCGGCCAGGAGCTCGTCTTGGCCCGAGCCGAGTTGCAGCGGCAGGCGACGCTCCTCGAGCAGCTCACACGCGAGCTCGGATTGCGGTCCATGCCCGCCTCGCAAACTCCTTAGACGTACGCCGTTATGTTGACACCTTCGGGGCTCGGCTTAACTTGCGACGCGCGTCCCGCACCTGTTCGAGACGTGCCCTAACCCGATGCACCATCATGTCGACGAAACGTGACTATTACGAAGTCCTCGGGGTCGGGCGTGAAGCCTCCGAAGACGAGCTCCGCAAGGCGTTCCGACGCGAGGCTCTCAAGTTCCACCCTGACCGCAACCCAGGCGACCCCACCGCCGAACAAAAGTACAAGGAGGCCAACGAGGCCTACCAGATCCTGACGGACGGCGAAAAACGGCGCATCTACGACCAATACGGACACCGCGGTCTCGAAGGAGGCGCGTCAGGATTCGACGGCGGCATCGGCGACGTGTTCTCTCATATGCAGGACCTCTTCTCCGAAATGTTTACCGGTGGCATCGGTGGCGCGGGCGCGGGAAGGACCCAGCGTCGCGGCGCCGACCTTCGAGTCCAGGTCCGACTGACGCTGCGTCAGGCTGCCTTCGGCTGCAAGCGGGAGATTGCGGTTCACGCTCCTGCCCGCTGCACCGACTGCGGAGGGACCGGCGCCAGACCAGGCACCAAACCGGAAACCTGCAGCCAATGCCGCGGTGTCGGGCAAGTCTCTAACGCCCGCGGGTTCATCATGTTTGCCTCCACCTGCCCTCGCTGCCAGGGCCAAGGGGTGGTCATCAAGCAGCACTGCAAGACCTGCGAAGGCCACGGAGTCGTTGAAAAGCCCCGCAAAGTCACGGTCACGTTCCCTGCCGGGGTCGACTCGAACCAACGCCTGAGGGTCCCAGGACAAGGTCTCGCCGCGTCCGCTGCCGGCGGTCAGCCGGGCGACCTCTACGTGGAGATCGACGTCGAAGAAGACCCTCGCTTCGAGCGCGACGGTGCCGACCTGGTGGCAAGGGTTCCTATCTCCTTCACCGAGGCGGCCCTCGGGGCGGTGGCGTACGTCCCCAACCTTGAAGACGATCAGCCCCAGCACCCCCTCGAGATCCCTCCTGGGACCCAACCGGGCGCTGTCTTCACCATGAAGGGACTCGGAATACCGCGTCTTGATGGGCGTGGACGGGGGTCGCTTGTGGTCATCGTGCAGGTGAGTATCCCCACGGTGCTTACGTCGCGCGCCAGAACGTTGCTGACCGAGATCGACGAGGAGCTGCGAGGCGACGCTCCGCAAACGTCAGGCCGACGGGCCGCGGGAGTCCGCTGAACGAGCGCTACACCATCTTGACGCCTGGCAAGTCTTGCACGGCGTGTCTACACTGAGGCTGCGGAGGAACCCCTAATGGTAACGATCACAGAACGGGCTGCTGAGAAGGTCAAAGAAATCGCCACGACGGAGAACCTGCCCGACCAGGGCTTGCGCCTGCGGGTAGTAGGCGGTGGCTGCTCAGGTTTTAAGTACGACCTCTACTTTGAAGACAAGATAACTGACATGGACGAACAGTTCGAGTCCAACGGAGTCAAGCTGTACATCGACCCAATGAGTTTCCAGTACCTCGAAAACACCGAGATCGACTATATCGAGGGGATCAACGACTCAGGGTTCAAGTTCAACAATCCCAACACCAAGGGGACCTGCGGCTGCGGGTCGTCGTTTCAGATGTAGTGAGCGTCTACCTGTTCCGGCATCCGCCGATCCATGGCGATGTTCCCGGCCGTCTAAACCACGCCCATCTCGAAACCCGCCATACTCCGTTTTGGCCTGCGGTGCCTGCTCACGTACTTTGAGTACGCTGCGCCGGCTCCTCGGCCAAGCATCGCCATCCCCGATGTGAGCCTCTCAAGGAATCCGCACCACGACTTTTCCTCTCGCCCGCTTCGTCTCCAAGTACCTCACGGCCTCGCGAACCTCGCCCCACGTAAACACCCGGTCGACCACAGGCTGCAGCGCACCATCGTTCACCCACCGAAGCAGACGTTCGAGGTCGGCACGACGAGGATGAACCACCACCAGCCTTGCCCGTTGCGATCCCCAGAGCGTCGCCATGCTGTCAAGCGCGATGCGAGCCGAAGGCACCGTCGTCACATACATCCGGTTCAGTACGGGACGTACCTCGCCAAACGAGCGATTGCCAAACACGTCGAAAATCACGTCGTACCGACGCGGCGAAGCAAACGGCGCGTCGACCGCGTACTCGAGCGTCTCATCGGCTCCGAGCTGACGACACAACGGCAGGTTACGGCTGCTCGACGTCGTCGTGACATGCGCCCCTAACCCCTTCGCAAGCTGCACCGCGAGGGTCCCGACCCCTCCCGACGCGCCATGGATCAAGACGTGGTCCCGAGAGGAAACCCGCGCCACGTCCACAAGCGCCTGGAGCGCCGTCTGCCCCGCAAGGCCGAGCGACGCCCCCTCTTCGAAGCTCAACGTCGGCGGCAATACCGCGCAGGCATCCGGACTCGACACGGCGTACTCGGCAAAGCTGCCGCGCCAGGGACGGGTATCGTTCCAACAGCCAAACACGCGGTCTCCGACCGACAACCCGCGCGCGCCGTGTCCGAGGGCGACCACCTCGCCGGCGAAGTCGTGTCCAAAGGGCATCGGAAAACGAGCCCCGGTCATCCAGCGAAACTTCCCCGCCCGCACGACGATGTCCTTTGGATTGAGCGCGGCGGCCCGAATCCGCACGAGAACCTCTTCGCTCGCCGGCTCCGGAGCGGCGATATCGCGTTCTTCCAGGACCTCTGGGCCGCCAAAGCGGTCGTAAACGATAGCGCGCATTCCGTGCCGCTCGCACGGGGCGAAAGGCGCGTCAAGAGCTCGCGCGCCAACGCGTCGCGTAAACCACCTTGGTGGAAACGAAACTCGCCATTTCGGTCGACGACCGCCGTATCATCGAGCCCATGCAGCCCGCCGAGTCCAGGACGACCAAGCTAACCCCCCCCGACCTTCCCGAACGTTTCGAGCTTCGTCGCGAGCTTGGACGAGGCGCGTTTGGAGCGGTCTGGGCCACCTTCGACCGCGAGCGAAACGAGCTTGTTGCGCTCAAGACGCTTCTGCGTCGCGACGCCACCGTGCTCTACCGCTTCAAGCAGGAGTTTCGCGCGCTGGCCGGTATCGCCCAGCCCAATCTCATCGCACTCCACGAGCTCTTCTGTGTCCACGACACGTGGTTTTTCACGATGGACTTGATCCGAGGCCAGGACTTTCGAGCCTTCGTGCGTGGCGACGAGCTCATCGACGGCGACGACTCACGTCCTCGCTCGGGCCCGACCACCCGCTCGTTGGTCCGTCAGGAGCTCAGTAACCCCGATGGATTGGGCGAGTCGGGCGAAGGCATTGCCCGGGTCGCATCGTTCGACGAAGCGCGCCTTCGGTCCGGGCTTCTCCAGCTTGCCCGTGGCCTCGATGCACTCCACGGCGCCGGC
Organism: uncultured delta proteobacterium; assembly: GCA_903894755.1. Taxonomy (GTDB): domain Bacteria; phylum Myxococcota_A; class Polyangia; order Polyangiales; family Polyangiaceae; genus CAITRH01. The sequence goes on along the minus strand of CAITRH010000334.1, from coordinate 16,260 downwards.
AAGCTCCATTGCGACATCAAGCCGTCCAATGTGCTGGTCACCGGCGAGGGACAGCTCTTCATCCTTGACTTCGGTCTCGTGAGCGAGGTTGGAAGCGGCGAGGACTACAGCGGCATGGGAACACCTGCCTACATGTCCCCAGAGCAGCTCAAAGGGAAAGGAATCTCGGCGGCGTCCGACTGGTACGCCGTCGGGATCATGCTCTACGAGGCGCTGGCAGGGAAGAAACCTTTCGTGGCCACCACCACCACAGGGCTGTTCCAGGCAAAGCTGGGGGGTGCTCCGCCGGATGTCCGCACTTGCAGCAGTGGGGTCCCTGAGGACCTCGCGTCGCTGACCATGAAGCTCCTCGATGCGGACCCAGCAAAACGTCCCACCGGTGAAGATATCCTCCGTCTGCTTGGAGCAGCGCCTCATAGCAGCACGAGTGTGCGCCCACCGGGCCTCGGTGGCCAACAAGGAGCGTTCTTCGTGGGGCGAAAGGAACCCCTGGCCGTGCTGTCTGCTGCCTACCGCAATGTTCTCGACGGTCATCCCACGGCTGTACGCATCGCGGGCCCTTCCGGGGTTGGCAAGAGTGCTCTTGTGGCGCAGTTTTTGGAGCAACTGCGTTACGAGAGCCGTCGCCCGGTGGTCCTTCAGGGGCGGTGCTACGAGCAGGAGTGGCTCCCCTACAAGGCGCTCGACAGTTTTGTCGATGCCTTGACTCGCCACCTCAAGACGCTTCCGTCGTCGAGTGTCTATGCCTTTATTCCGCCCAACATTGCGGCGCTGGCGCAGATGTTCCCGGTGCTTCACCAACTCGAGGATATCTACGAGGCATGCAAGACCGTGGAGCACATTGGCGATCTGCGCGAGCTTCGCCAGCTTGCCTTCGGAGCACTGCGGCAACTCTTGACCAAGATGGGGTCACGTCAGCCCCTGGTGGTCTACCTGGATGCGCTCCAGTGGGGAGATGTCGACAGCGCTCATTTCCTGCGGGACTTCTTCGAGCCGCCCCATGTTGCACCGATCCTGCTTATCGAGTGTTTCCGCTCAGAAAACCAGGACACCAACGAAGTCCTGCGCATTCTGCGCAATCCGACCTACTATCCCAACGTACGGGTGGAGTACCGCGATGTTTCCGTCGGTCCTCTTACGGAAGGCGACAGTCTTGCACTGGCTCGATTGCTAGCCAAAGACAATTTGAAGGTCATGCCCTATGTTGCCCGGGTGGCAAGGGAGTCGGAGGGCAATCCGACCTTTGTGCGTGAGCTCATTCGGTATCTCGACCTCGGTGGAGTGGTGGCCAGCGATGGGGAGTTGCACCTTGATCAAGTGCTATCGGCGCGCATTTCGGGTCTCTCGGAGGCGGAGCAGAAGCTTTTGCAGTGCGTTGCGGCTGCTGGAGTGCCAACGCCGGTAGCCCTCATCGAGCGGCTTGCGGAGCTTGGGGACAGGTTTCGCGCGGCGCTGTTGTCACTTCGAAGCGGTCATTTGGTACGCGCCCAAGGGCTACGCAAGACCGACAAAGTTGAAATTGCCAACGATCGCCTCGGCGATCTGGTGCTGCGTCCCCTCGACGCTACGGCTCGCGCCGAGGCCCATCGAAACCTTGCTTTGGCCCTCGAGGCGAGCAGCGAGGTCGACTCGGAAGCCTTGGCCCATCACTGGCTCAAAGCTGGGCATCCAGAGCGGGCCTGTCCGCACGCCGTGCTGGCTGCCGATCGAGCCGCATCTGTCCTTGCCTTCGAACGGGCTGCGGGGCTCTATTATTCAGCCGTTACCCTGGGTTCTTCCGAGGCGGAGTCCACACACGCTTTGGAGCTCAAACTGGCAGAGACGCTCACCAGCGCAGGACACTGGAAAGACGCTGCGGAGTGGCGACTTCGCATCGCCGAACGACTGCGCGGCACCGAGGCACTCAGGATGCGACGTCATGCTGCCGAACAGCTTGTCTGCAGTGGGCACTTCGATCGAGGGGCCAACCTTCTTTACGATGTGCTCCACGCGCACTCCATTTTTACCCCGTCGGCCCGCGCTGTCACGCTGCTGGCGCTGGGGGAAGCGCGTCTGGAGCTGCGCCTCCGCGGGTTCAAGTACATTGTGTGCGACGAAGCCTCGGTGGACCCCGAAGTGCTGGCACGCATCGACGCGCTTGCAGCGGCGGGGTCTGCGCTTTCCATGACCGACAATGTCCGAGGGGCGTATTTCCAGACCCGCGCCCTCATGGCGGCACTCGACGCAGGGGAGCTCACCCGCCTTGTCCGAAGCCTCGCCATCGACGCCTGCTTCACTGCATCAGGAGGCCAGCGATCCAAGGCAAAGACGCTCAACACCATCGCAGAGACAAAAAAAGTAGCCGCACTGCTAGGCACTCCCTTTGCCGAGGCCATGCTCGAAAGCGCCATAGGCTTTTATCACTATTTCCTTGGAGACTGGTCGCCCGCCAGGAAATGCCTTGCTCGTGCCGAGCAGCTTTTCACCGAGCAGTGCGTGGGCCAGCACTGGAACATCAATACGGTGCGGACCATATTGTACCGAGCGTTGGTCCAGCTTGGAGATTTCCAGGATCTCGCCCAACGTGTCCCAACGTCCTACCGAGCCATGGAGCAGGTCGGCGACATCTTTGGCACCACCAACCTTCGCAGTGGTCCTCTTGTTTGGCTGGGGTTTGCCGAGGGACGGGTCGAGACGGTGTCGGCGAACCTGGATGCGGTCGAAAAGGAGCTTCCCAGCAGCCGTTACGTCATTCAACACTATTTCTACCACCAGGGGTGCGCACTGGTGGATCTCTATTCTGGAAAACCGCATCGGGCGCAGGCGTTTTTCGAGGCGACATGGCCTGCACTGGAGGCATCCCTTCTGCTACGCGTCAGCGTGGTCCGCATCACGGCCCTGGAGCTTCGGGGCAGGCTCGCACTGGCGGTTGCCCTGTCGAAGGAAGAGGACCGGCGAAGCAACTTGAGCAAGGCGCAACAGGCAGCCAAGGCCATGGAAGGGGAAAAGTCGGGCTTCACGGACGGCTACGCAGCTCTGCTCCGCGCCGGCATCGCCCACGCCCACGGGGACAAAGATGCAGCGATCAAGCAACTCGACGTGGCCATGGTTGCCTTCGACCAGGCGGAAATGAAACTGAACGCGGCGGCCACCAGGTTCTATCGGGGACGATTGCTTGGATCGAAAGACGGCGCAGCGCTCATCGAGGGGGCAACGCAGGTCCTCGCCAAGGAGGGGATCCGCTCGCCCGAAGCCTTTGCCACCATGCTCGCTCCCGGCATCGCCCGCTGCTAACCAAGCCCAGCTTGAGAACCTCAACTTTCTCCTGTCGATCGAGCATGGGGGCACTCGCCGACGCGGCGGAGGCACTTTGGGTGACCCAAAGCCTCCTCGCCGACGTGGCGGAGGCACTTCGGGTGACCTAGAGCGACGTGCTCCAATCGGTGAGGCACTTCGGGTGACCCAGAGTGACGTGTTCCAATCGGCAGACGCACTTCGGGTGACCCAGAGCGACGTGTTCCAATCGGCAGACGCACTTCGGGTGACCCAGAGCGACGTGTTCCAATCGGCGAAGGCACTTCGGGTGACCCAGAGTGACGTGTTCCAATCGGGGAAGCGGCGGCTCGAACCTGCGGTATTCAACGTGGGTTCGGTTTAGCCAGAAATTGGGCCTCCTCCCAGGGCGCGTTCTACGGTGGGCACCGCGAATTCACCTGAAGGACGCGGACGAGGAGTATCGATGCACGGGGCAAAAAAAAGGGCGGTCTGGACGTTTCCCGCGCTCCCAAGAAGAGCGGGGATCACCACGTCGGTAGCGGCTATGGGTGCCGTGGGTGCCGTGTGCCTCCTGGCGCCCTCGACTGCGTGGGCCACGGAGAACCATGTGCGCGATGTCCGCGTACGTGCGGTCAACGGCGAGGAGGCTGAAGTCGAAATCATCGGAACGGAGACTCCGACCTATGGCGCTCGGCTCGACGGCAGCCGACTGCTGGTGGACATCCGAAACTCCGATCTCGCCGGAGCGCCCACCGCGCTTCATCAGACCGTAGGGGTCGTCGGTGGGGTGCTCACCCAGCCCTATCGTAACGAGAGCGGCGCCATGACCCGCCTCGCCATCCATCTCAACAAGCAGGTCAACTTCCGCATCTCCGTAGAGGGAACCACCCTGCGCGTGCGGTTGGTCCCCCTCGGGACTTCCGCGACCCCAATCCCCGCGCCATCGTCCCCGGCGCCCGCTGCCGACGCAGGCCAGGCCGAGTTGACCGATGTCCGCTTCGAACGAGGCGGAGCGTCCTCGGCGGCCTCAGACCGCGTGGTTCTCTCGCTCTCGCGCATTCCGACCTATGCGCTTGGCGCACAGTCAGGACGGCTAAGGCTCGAGCTCAAGGCGTCGAAGGTCTCCGAGTCCCTGGTACGCACCCTGGATGTCAGTGCGTTCCAAGGTCCACTGACCTCCGTAAGCACCTTTGCCGACCAAGCCCGCGGAGTGGTTCTCGTCGAGCTCCAACGTGCGGGGGACGTGCCAGGCAACCTTGTTGTGGAAGGCAACCGGCTCGTGTGGTCCTTTGCGCGGGCAAAGCCCGAGGGCTTTCACGAGGCGCCTCGACCCAAGGACGGGGGACCGGGTCGACGCACCGTGACGGTGGCACGTGAGACGATGGTCGATGCTCCAAGAGTAGAGACATCGATCCGCGCCATCGAGACTGTGGGGAGCGAAGAGGCAGGGTTCGCGTCGACCCTTACGCCGCAGATGCGAGCGCAGGCTCCGGGCCAAGGACGGTACACGGGACGACGCATCGATCTCGATCTGAAAGACGCAGATATCCACAATATCCTCAGGCTGCTTGCGGACGTTGGCAAGGTGAACATTGTTACGGCCGACGATGTCCAGGGGAGCATTACTATCCGCATGCGCAATGTCCCTTGGGATCAGGCGCTCGACGTGGTTCTGCAGGCCAAGTCACTCGGGATGGTGCGTGGGGGCAACTTGATTCGCGTTGCACCGATGGCGCAGCTACAGAAGGAGCGAGAGCTGTACCTCGCGAAGCAAAAGCAGGAATTCGAGATGACACCGCTCGAGACGCGGCTTATCCCGGTTAGCTACGCGCAGGCCGACGAGCTGCAGGCGAGGGCCAAGGATCTTCTGTCGCCGCGAGGCTCCATTGCGGTCGACGAGCGCACCAACGTGCTTATCGCTCGGGACATTGCAGCCAATTTGAATCACATCGAAGAGCTTGTGCGCTCCCTTGATACGCAGACTCCTCAGGTTCTCGTGGAGGCGCGCATCGTGGAAGCGACGAGCCGCTACCAGCGCGACTTCGGGATCCAGTGGGGAGGCGATGCAACCTTCAGCCAGGCCACGGGCAACCCAACGGGGATCGCGTTTCCAGCGTCGGCCACGATGGCCGGTGGCGCCAGTGACGCCAACACTCCTACGGCTGGTCTTTCCCCGGTGTCGCGAACGGTGGCCAACCCAAACTTTGCGGTGAACCTTCCCGCGGCTGTCGGTACCGGGACCGGTGGTGCGCTAGGTTTGAGTTTTGGATCCCTTGACAGCAATTTCAACTTGAACCTCAGGTTGTCGGCTGCTGAACTAAGCGGTCTGCTTCGTGTGGTAAGCAGCCCGCGTGTGCTGACCCTCGACAACCGTGAGGCGAGGATCAACCAGGGGACCTTGATCCCATTTGCACAAGTGAGCGCAATGGGGGTTCAGACGACCTTTCAGGAAGCCAAGTTGCAGCTGTTGGTACGTCCCCATGTCACCGCAGATGGGTCCGTATCGATGCATGTGAAGGTGACGCGAGACGAGCCGGACTTCAACCAGACGTCCCCCCGAGGAGATCCGACCATTTTGAAGCGCGAGGCGGAAACGGACCTCCTGGTGATGGATGGTCACACGGCGGTGATCGGTGGAATCTACACAAGGAACACCGGGCGCAATCTCGACCAGGTGCCGTTTTTTGGGGACATACCCATCTTAGGAGTCTTGTTCCAACGTCGTCGGGCCAGCGACACGCGCAACGAGCTGGTGATATTCCTCACACCTCGCATTGTAAACCGCGCGGAAGCGCTAGGGCGCTGAGGTTCTCATGGGCAAGAAGAGGCAACGCGACCGCCGCCTTGCACAGGTGGTTCGAGCGGCAGGAGACCCAGCAGCGCTCCGAGCGCTTGAAGAGAAGAGTCCAGAGACTGTGGCGACGTCGCTTCTCCGCATGCTGGCCGACACGCATCTGGACGACGAAGCCAGAGCACGTGTGGACAACACGGCCTATGCGACCGCGAAGAAGCTTCGAAAAGCAGGCCAGTTCGAGCTTGCCCTCAAGCTGACCGCGGCGACGAAACAGCGCACACCGCAGCTTCGTCGCGAGGAAGCCTTAGCGTCGCTGGCGCTCGGCGACGATGCCCATGTGGCGGCCCTCATCAAGGGGGATCCTGCACTGACCGCACTGTTCGCCCCTTTCTTGGCTGCGCTCGAGGGCAAACCCACGCCAAGGAAGGCGCCCGGCTTAGCGGGAACAGCACAAGCCGTATTGTACCTGGCTCGCGCTGTTGCCGCGGTCAACAAGGGGCAGGGCGCTCCAGCACACAAGGCAATTCAGTCGGTGCCTCCGAAGTTGGCGGCCCAAATTGGAACAGCAGCCATCGATGCGGCCGTGAAGTTCGAGCTGTCGAAGCGAGAGCTGCCAGCGGAGCTTGCGGATGTCATCGCCGATGCCGTTCGATCCAGTCGCAGCGCCAGCGACGCGTTTGCCAAACTTCTAGGCGCGAAGGCATCGGCTGCAGTTCGCAGCGGTTTGGGGGCAATGCTGGGACTCGATCCCACGGCTGTGGCCCTTGCGCAGCGTTATGCCAACATGCAGACAGGCGAACTGAGTCTAGGCCAGCGGGTTGCAGAATTCGGGATCCAGGGGTTCCCCGAAGAGCAGCGAGGACAGGCCGCACTTGCCGCGGGCTTCTTCTTGCTACGCAGGTCCCCCATCGAGGCTCTCTCCTGGTTCGATCGGGCTGTGGGGCTGGGCGCGGACCTCGGGGATGCACTTCGGGGCAAGCTTCTAGCCGCCAGTCACCTTGGGCAGGACTCGGAGATGTACTCCCGCGTTGCGTATACGACCGGAGTGCACTTGGCCAATCACTTGGCCCGCACCCCGGCGGGGGCTCCTTTTGCGTTTTTTGCTTGGCTCGTTGCGTCCCAATGCGCAATAGAGGCTTCCCAGGAGCTTGAGGCAATTGCGAAAGCGCGTCATGTCGCAGAGAGCTTCGGAGGGATCACCCCGCCGTTCGACTCCGACCTCGACTCCCGCGAGGCAACGGTGCTTCAGCACACAGACCGAGCGCGCGCCAAGCAGCTGATAGAAGGGGTCCTTCAGCGTGACCCACGTCGTGCGGACGCCTGGGGTGTCAAAGCCGCCATTGCACGGGCCGAGGGGGATCAGAACGCCGCCGAGGAGGCTATCCGCGAAGGCGCGAGGTTGACGCAATCGCCAGCGCTTGTGCATGCCGCCAGTCGGATGCAGCGCGGCCCCCTGACGCTGAAGCCGGGAACCGCAAAAGCTGGCGAGCTTGCCGCGGAGTTCTTGCTCCGTTTCAAGGACGGCCTGCTCCCATGGACGACGGGACAGCAGCTGCTTCCCGACGACTTCGAGGCTTGCCGCGCCGCCCTTGGAGACGCCAAGCTTGCTTTCGACGCCGCGATACTGTCGATCATTACGTTGGATGGCGACCCTGATGCGGATCCATGGTCTGAGCATTACCTGCGTGGGCGTGTCCTCGACCCGTTGGCCCTTCCACAAACACGTGCAACTCTCCTCGCCATAGCAGTTCGCCAGTGCGTCAAGGGGCTCCCGAAGCTTCTGAGCGACATCGCTCAGATGGATCCGAACCCGATGCCGCTCGTGACTGCGTGCAACGAAGCGATCTACGAGAACGCTACGTTAGCCAAGCAGATGATTTCCGCTCTCGGACTGCTTCTCCCGCGGCAAGAGTACGCTCAGCTCACGAAGAAACTGAGAAACCCTCGACACGTCAAGCCTCCTTCGGACCGCATGGTGTTCGACCTCGATAGAGTGCTTGCCCCAGACTTCTCAATCCTCGACTTCGAAGAAGACGATGACGAGTACGAGAGCTATGACGACGAGTACGGGAGCTATGACGACGATGATGATGGGGAGGAAATCGAAGACGCCGTAGTCGAGCTCGCGAAGGCGCTGACTCAGTTTAGCGATCCAACCCTGGCCAAACTAGCGGTCATGTTCGGAGCCATAGGACTTCCCACGTCAGCGCTCCACAAGATTCCCCCTAACGTGTGTCGTAGCCTTGCCAAAGACGTCGAGAAACTGTTCAACACCGGCCTCACCCCCGCAACGTTGCCTCTTGCCATGTCGATCTTTCACGTCATCGCAAACCTGGATGGAGCCTTCGCGGCGGCATTAGCCAAAACCCTTAGGAGTCATTGACCGATGCTCAAACCTTTCCTCAATGCCCGCACGACGCTGGGGGTTTCGCTCACCGACGACGCATCGGAGATCAAACGAGCCTACCGACGTGCTGTAGCCGAGCATCCGCCGGACCGCGACCCCGATGGCTTCCGTAGGATCCGTGAGGCCTACGAGCTCCTGAGCGCGCCCCTAAAACGCGCAGAATCAATGTTCTTTACCCGTGAGCCCTCCACGGCGCCTCTTGACCTCGCGCTCGAGCCCCCTCGACGTGGCGCGCTTGTCGAGCAGATGGTGCGGCTCGCCATCACCCGCCTCGATTTCGATGTAGAGGAAACCGATGGACCCAAGTGACATCGAAACCCGCCTCGAAGACCTCCTAAGAGAGGTGCGACGCCAGGGACGAGCCTCCGTAGCGGCCCAAGCCGCCTCCGAGTCGTGCCTCGAGGCTGTCAACGGCCTTCGAAAAGACTTTGAAGGCTTCAAGGAAGGTGATGACGACGGCGACGGAACGAGTGGTGAGCAACTCCTGCGCGCGCTTCTTCCAGTCTTCGACGCCATCGACCGTGTCGCCCAACAGGCGAAGACCGCGCGAGCCAAGGCTCCCGCACCGTGGATTCAAAAACTGCTTTCTCCCCCCCCCGACGACGTGACTCTCGGCCTTCTGGCCGATGGCTTGAGGCTCCTTCGAGCGCAACTGGAGGCCGCCCTCAATTCCGTTGGCGTCGAAGTGGACCGCCGGGTGGGCGTTATCGTTGACGCCGAACGTCATCGTGTGGTCGAAGTGCGTCGAAACGCACCAGGGCCAAGGGAAACCGTGCTGGAGATCGTACGTCCGGGCTATTCCTTCGAGGGGATCCGGATTCGTGAAACGGACGTTGTAGTCAAGGAGTCGTGATGGCAGAAATCGTAGTAGGCATCGATCTTGGGACCACAAATTCGCTCATCGGAGCCGTGGTCGATGGCACATGTCGGCTCTTTGCCGACCCCAACGGAACCGAATTGCTCCCCTCCGTCGTGAGCGCAGATCCATCCGGGGCCATTTTGGTGGGACGTCCCGCTAAAAACCGTCGCCTCATGGACCCAACCGGGACGGTCGTTTCAATCAAGCGTCTCATGGGCCAGACCACCGAGGTGCGGGTAGGAACCAAGAACCTATCGCCCCCGCAGGTCTCCGCCCTGATCCTAGGGGCGCTCTTAGACAGGGTCGAAAAAGAGCTCGGGGCCCGTCCCACTCGAGCCGTCATCACGGTCCCCGCCTATTTCGACGACTCCCAGCGTCAGGCGACCCGTGATGCAGGCGAGATGGCCGGGCTCGCGGTCGAGCGTTTGGTCAACGAGCCCACCGCCGCCGCGATGACCTACCAGACAGGGCAAGAAGAACGGGTCCTCGTCTACGACCTCGGCGGCGGCACCTTCGACGTCTCCATCCTGGACCGCGACGAGGGCTTTCTCGAAGTGAAGGCTAGCCGTGGCGACACCCACCTTGGTGGCGACGACATCGACGAGGGGCTCACCCAGCTCGTCTTGGAGCGTCTTGGAACCGCCCGTGCCGCCATCGACAGCGACCCGCGCGCCCGAACACGCCTCGTCGAAGCGGTCGAACGGGCAAAGATCGCGCTGTCCGATCGCGACGAAGTCCGTCTGTTCGACCCGTTCCTAGCTGGGGAGGGGGCCGATGCGGTGCATCTCGACGTGGCGCTCACACGAGACGACGTCGAAAAAGTGGCGCGGCCTTTCCTCGAGCGCACCCTCAAGTGCATCGACGACGCCTTGCGCGACGCCCATCGTCGCCCGACCGAGATCGACCGGGTGTTGCTCGTTGGGGGCTCGAGCAAGATGCCGGTGGTGCGCCAGATGGTGTCTGAGCATCTAGGCCGTCCCGCCCAGGTGGATCTCGATGCCGACCGCGCCGTGGCCTTAGGTGCCTCGCTGCTCGCGGGAAGGGCGGCGGGGGCTGCGGTCGAGGAGATCCTGGTCGACATCACGCCGCACACGCTGGCCATCGGCGCGTTGAGCGCCATCAACAGCCAAGAGGACGTCTTCGACCATTCCCGTTTGGCCGCTGTTGCGGTGATCCCTCGCGACACCGTCGTGCCGGTGGAGCGTACCGAGCGGTTTGCGACGGTGTCGACGAACCAGACCGCAGTCATCTTTCCGGTAGTTCAGGGGGAAGAGCCGCGGGTTGGGCAGAACACGCTCTTGGGTGAGGTCGAAGTAGGGGACCTACCTCCTTCGCCCGCCCACTCGCCCGTTGACGTGACGTTCCGTCTGGACCTGTCCGGTGTCCTCAATGTTTTGGCAAAGCATGTGCCGTCAGGACGGTCGGCGACGGTGATTTTCTCGAACAGTCCGTATCGGCTGACCGAGCAGCGACGGCGTTCGGCGCGTGCCGAGGTCGAGAAGCTTCGGGAGAAGCCGGTGCAAGAGGACGCGGTATCCGATGGGGAGCTGCAGCTCGCCAAGGCGATGGTGGCTCGTGCAAAGCGGGCGCTGGAGAAGCCAGCGGAAGAAGCGGCCCAGAACAAGGTCCGCGAGGCGCTCACCGCCCTCGAGCTCGCCATCGAAAACCCGAGTCCTCTCCTGGGAGAGGCGACGGACGCCCTGTCCGACGCATTGCTCGACCTCATTTAAACAACGGCCCGCTAAGTTCTGGGGCCTCTTCAAGCTCCGAGGGTTGACCGAGACACCCACGACCCAGGGTTCCCCACCCTGGGTTGTTCTGATTCGCCCCTTCGGGGCTTCCAATCAACGCACGGGGTCCTTTTCAGCAGGCACAGGCTCAAGTTGGGAAGGCGCACCTTCCTCTTTGGGAAGCACAGGCTCGGGTTGGGAAGGCGCATCTTCCTCCTTGGGAGGCACAGGCTCAAGTTGGGAAGGCGCACCTTCCTCTTTGGGAAGCACAGGCTCGGGTCGGGGGACATCGGCAAGGCCAGCGGAGGCAGACCTCCGTCCTTGGGAAGCACAGGTTCGGGCTGGGAAGGCGCACGTTCCTCCTTGGGAAGCACAGGTTCGGGTTGGGAAGGCGCACGTTCCTCCTTGGGAAGCACCGGTTCGAGTTGGGACAGCAGGGCTACCCGCTCTGGGTTGGCTAGGCGTGATCGCGGGGTTTAAACGCTCGGCCTCCTTCGCACCATCAAGAACGCGTCGCGGCTACTCCCGTACAAAGCTGGCGCATAAAAATTGGGGAGCATCTGCTCCACAACGAAGCCCTCGCTCCGATAAAGTTCGAAGGCCGCTAGGTTCCCCACCCACACTTCGAGCCGTATCTCTCTGGTCTCGGCCGCCGCAGCGCGAAGTAGCGCACGGGCGATCCCGCGACGTCGCAGGGATGGTTCGACCGCAAGCGCCGTCAGGTGAAGCCCCACACCAATCCGGACCGCTGAAGCAAAGCCGCAGACGTTGCCGACCCTGCGGGCGACCCAGGTGACCGCGGTTGGGTCTTCGAAACCAAAACGAACCCCTACGGTGGGAAGGGCCGTGGCCTCGAGAACGAGGCACTGAGCGAGGGCCTGAAGATCCGCTCCAAGGGGTTCGACCGTAAAGACGTGGGGCACGGCCATGCCTTAGCCAAAAGGTGCCCCCTCGGTCTCACTTTCTTTGACCCCATGCTTGACAGCTCCCTTGCCCACACCCATAGTGCCGGTACGATCGTACGCACGCTTGAACGTACGAGAGCAGACGACACATACAGGAAAGAGGAGTAGCGAGATGGCGACCAGTTCATATCCACAGATCATTCAGGGGGGGATGGGCGTTGGCGTGTCGAGCTGGGAGCTGGCGGGGGCTGTTTCCAGCGCGGGTCAATTAGGCGTGGTGTCGGGGACCGCCCTCGAAGTCGTGTATGCACGTCGTCTCGAGATGGGGGATCCGGACGGCTCGATCCGTCGTGCGTTCGACCAGTTTCCTTTGCGAGCGATGGCGGACCGCGTATTTGCCCGATACTACGTCGCTGGCGGCAAGCCTCGAGACAGCGCCTTTCGACCTGTCCCGATGTACACCGTAAAACCTGCCGTGGCACTTCAGGAGCTCTCGGTCTTGGCGACCTTTGCCGAGATCTGGCTTGCCAAGGAGGGACATAACGGCCCTGTAGGGATCAATTACCTCTACAAAATCCAGCTTCCGCTGCTTGCGTCCATGTACGGCGCGATCTTGGCTGGGGTCGACTATGTCATTGTCGGAGCGGGCAATCCGGCACAAATTCCAAACGTTCTTACGAAGTTGGCGCGCAATGAGGAAGCGACCCTCGACCTCAGTGTTCAGTATGCGGGAGCTGAAGACCGCTTTTCCGCCCGTTTCGACCCAAGGGCGTTGATGGGCGATGCTGCCCCTTCTTTGCGTCGTCCTGCCATGTTGGCCATCGTGGCTTCCGTGGACTTGGCAAAGGGATTGACGCAAGGCGGCGGCGAAGCTCCCGATGGGTTCATCATCGAGGGGGCGACGGCGGGGGGACACAATGCTCCGCCTCGTGGACCGTTGCAGCTCGATAGCGCAGGGCAGCCGATTTACGGGGTACGAGACGAGGTCGACCTCTCCGAGTTTCGCAAGATGGGTCTTCCATTTTGGTTGGCGGGTTCTTATGGAGGTCCAGAGCAGCTCCGTCGGGCGCTTCGGGCAGGAGCTGCAGGAGTCCAGGTCGGCACTGCGTTCGCCTTTTGCCGCGAGTCCGGGCTTGCAGCCGATCTGAAGGCGACCGTACTGAGGCAGGTGCTTGCCCATCGCGCGCGGGTTCGAACCGACCCACGTGCGTCGCCGAGTGGGTTCCCGTTCAAAGTAATGGATATCCCAGGGACCCTGTCGGATGAAAGCATCTACCAATCTCGTCCTCGCGTCTGCGATCTCGGGTACTTACGAGCGCCTTACAAAACGTCGCAGGGGGCACTTGGCTATCGTTGTCCAGCGGAGCCCGATGGTGTCTACGCGCGCAAAGACGGCAGGCCCCAGAATGCTTGTGGACGCAAATGTTTGTGCAACGCGTTACTTTCCAACATTGGCCTCGGGCAGCGTCGAGGAAACGGTTACGACGAGCCGCCGCTGGTCACTGCGGGCGACGACGTAGTAAATCTAGCCGCGTTCTTGCCGATCCACGATTTGTCCTACTCGGCGGTCGACGTTCTTGAAACCTTGCTCGGCGAGCGGGCACAGGCACTCGTGGCGTGACGGCGTCTCTCCATCCGCGACGTAGACGGATGGTGTAGGCTTCGCGGCATGGACAGCGATAGCGGGTTGGCGCGTGCGGTGGAAGTCCTCGACGAGGCTACCGCTCTGGTGATCACGGCTGGCGCCGGGATGGGTGTCGACTCGGGTCTTCCCGACTTCCGCGGCAACACGGGCTTTTGGAAAGCGTATCCCGCCTATGCAAAACTAGGCATCAACTTCGCTTCCATGGCCAATCCCCGCTGGTTTCACACGGACCCCTCGTTCGCCTGGGGCTTCTATGGACACCGGATGCATCTGTATCGCACCATCGAACCCCATCGTGGCTTCGCGATCCTACGTCGATGGGCTTCCCGTCTTTCGGCCGGCTCCTTTGTGTTCACCTCCAACGTTGATGGACAGTTCCAACGCGCCGGCTTCGACGACAACCGCATCAACGAGTGCCACGGATCTCTCGATTGGCTTCAGTGCCTGGACGCGTGCGGCGCACCGCTTTTCTCTTCATCCCAGGTCCATGTCGAGGTCGACCCGGTGACGTTCCGCGCTCGCGGCGCCCTGCCGTTGTGTCCACACTGCGGCGCTTTGGCCCGTCCCAACGTGCTGATGTTTGGCGACTTTCGCTGGGATGAAGCTCGCTGCCGCGAACAAACCGACCGCCTCGAACAATGGCTCGACACGGTGTTCGGCGGTCGCATCGTGGTGGTCGAATGCGGGGCAGGACTTGCCATACCAACCGTACGCGACTTCGGAGAACAGCTAGCGTCGAGCCACGGGGCGCGGATCGTGCGCATCAACGTACGCGAGCCCGAGGTCGCCTTGCCGCATGTGGAGCTTGCGTTGGGGGCGCTCGACGCGCTCAGTCAGATTGACGCGCTTCGGGGCTCGTGACCAAGGGCGACCCACGCCTTCCTGGGCGCTTGACATCGACCAAGAACCGCCAGCGGCTTGGCTATCGGCGCATCGTCCAGCTCCTTGTGTCTCTCATCATTGTCCCCACGGTGCTTCTGCTCACGTTGGGCATCGTGCTGATCGCCATCGGCGAGGCCTACAACCTGCTGTTTGGTGTACTGACCGTCAGCCTTGTGCTGGTGCTGGTCACGGGAGGCGTGCTGGTTCTTGTGTTCGTGCGGCGGGAAGCAAATTTGAGTGAGCTGCAGTCCGACTTCGTCTCGAAGGTGAGCCACGAGCTTCGCACGCCTCTTACGGCCATCCGCCTTTTCGTGGAGACCATGCAGCTCTCTCGAAACGACCCAGCCACTATGGACCAATGTCTTGACGCACTAGGCGAAGAAACCGAGCGTCTCACGGGGCGCATCGAGCGCCTGCTTGATTGGGGACGGATGGAAGCGGGACGTAAACAGTTTGACCTTCATGAGGAGTCTGTTTCCGTGCTTGTGGCCGAAGCTGCGATGGCGTTTTCACCCCACTGCGCAGGACGGCATTTACTTTTCGAGACCGAGCTAGCTGAAAACCTTCCCATGGTGTACGCGGACCGAGGTGCCATGGTCGATGCCATTGTGAACCTGCTTTCAAACGCGTTGAAGTACGGGGGCAAACCTCCTCATGTACGTCTTTCGGCCCGGATGACCCCAAAGCGGGTGGCGATCGAGGTGCGAGACAACGGGGGGGGGATTCCACGCAGCGAACACCAGCGGATTTTCGATAAGTTCTACCGCATCGACGATCGTCTTTCGCGGGCCCGCGAGGGGAGCGGCTTGGGCCTAGCCATTGTCAAGCACATCGTACGGGCCCACCATGGACGCATTGTGCTTGAAAGCGAGAAGGGACAGGGGTCCACGTTCCGCATCCTGCTTCCCGCCGCGCCTCAGACATCGACCAAGGAACAAGAACCATGATTGGATCCAGGTCGGCACGCTCGGTGGATGCGACACAGCGGCGTGTTCTGGTGATCGAGGATGATCCCAGCATCACGCTTGGTCTGCGCATAAACCTCGAGGCTGAAGGGTACTCTGTCAGCAATGCGGTGGATGGCGAGACGGGGCTTGAGATGGCGCGGCGGGACGGTCCTGATCTTATTGTTCTTGACGTCATGTTGCCTCAGATGAACGGCTTCGAGGTGCTCGATAGGCTACGCAAGGAGGGCTACACGATGCCTATCATTGTTCTTTCGGCACGCACCTCAGAGATGGACAAGGTGACCGGTCTCGAGCTTGGGGCGGAAGACTATGTAGCCAAGCCTTTCAGTCTTGCGGAGCTTCTGGCGCGTGTGCGAGCGGCACTTCGACGTGTTCCACAGAAGGTGGTTGCACCGAAGCCGCAGCTGTTCATGTTTGGGGATATTCGTGTCGATGTGGCCGCTCGCAGCGTGGAGCGCGCTGGGGTTGCGGTGGAGATGACGGCGACGGAATTCGATGTGCTTCTCTGTTTTTTAGAGTCACCTGGCAAGGCACTGGCGCGTGCGGTGATGTTTCAGCGCGTGTGGGGGCCGCACCACCACGGGACTCCCCGCACCGTCGACAACTTCGTGCAGCAGCTTCGATCGAAGCTCGAGGCGGATCCTCAAGAGCCGCGCTACTTCAAAACCGTGCGCGGCGTTGGATACCGGTTTGACTCCTAGCAAACCAACCCAAACTTGAGAACCGCAGGTCCGAACCGCGACACGCGCGACCCAGGGTTACCCACCCTGGGCTGATTTGACTCGCCCCTTCGGGGCTGCCAATCAACGCACGGG
>CAITRH010000333.1 GCA_903894755.1 uncultured delta proteobacterium | reverse complement strand
GCCACCTGGCGGTCGCGGGTGTCGCGGTGCCGTGTCGACGAGAGAAAGTTGCGGTTCTCAAGATGGGTTTGGTTTAGAAGTGGAATCAAATTGTACCCATGGAAACGCTTGTCCAACGCGACGCGCTGCATGGCTTGCGAGCGCAGTTCCAACGCTCGTGGTCCTTTCCAGCGGGGGCCCTTACGCAACGAGAAGCCCGTGCGTTGATCGGCAGCCCCGAAGGGGCGATTCAGAACAGCCCAGGGCGGGTTGGGTAGGGCGTGATCGCTGAGTTTTATGGGCCGCGGCGGTCACGTAGGCATGAGAGGCCCCGTGACTTAGCGCGTCGTTGCTCATGCAACCGCGCTGCACGTGTCGCTCTCAAGGCCACGGACTCCATGCCACCACCTGAGTCCATGGACGCGCCCCCACCGCCAGCGCCGCCTGGTGAAGCGCCGACCTCGGTGCAGGCAGATCCGTCAGCTCCAAAGACACCGCCCCCGCCATCAAGGCGCAACCACGCGCAAACCCCACCAGCGGCGCCAACACTGCCTCCGCACAACGCGCTGGGTCAAGCACAATGCGCCCCAGCATCGCACGTCGCGCCGGCACGAACGGCGAATCAAGCGTTCCCACTGTGATCGTCGCCGCCGCACACACGGTCCCACCCGCATCGCGTACCACAAGCTCCAACGGCGGCCCCGTCAGCCCAGCTACCCCAGCTATCCCTGCTTGCGCCGATCGCGCTTGCCTCCCTAGACGCAATGCGATGTCCCCCAACAGTGTCGCGTCCACAGCCCTGGGACGATCAAAGCGGAAATCCCCCACTGCACGCCGTCGCTCCGTAAGCTGCGCCTCCAGCAGCGCAAGTGGAAGCGCATCCC
This sequence comes from uncultured delta proteobacterium, assembly GCA_903894755.1. Taxonomy (GTDB): domain Bacteria; phylum Myxococcota_A; class Polyangia; order Polyangiales; family Polyangiaceae; genus CAITRH01. The sequence goes on along the minus strand of CAITRH010000333.1, from coordinate 27,526 downwards.
GAGGCTCGGCCAGCGCAGCACGGAAGCCAGACCGATCCCCAACGCGCGCTTCCCCTAGCTCCATACGCCCACAGAATGCAACCGGCGCATAACCCACCCGACGGTAAAACTCTCGCGCCGGATTGACCTCCAGCACCTCGGCCACCACAATCAGTCGAGGCCCAACACACGCATCCACCGCAACACGCCCAAGGGTCTCCAGTAGCGCCCGTCCTGCCCCAAGGCCCCGTTTCGACGCGCTCACAATCAGGGAACGCACTTCACAGGTCAACGCCGTGGTTGGATCTGTCCCATGCCGCTCAAACCACCCTTCCACCTGCCCCACCACCTGCCCGCGAAAGCATGCGACAAGATGAATGTGACGTCCGATCAGCTGAAGCCCCCCACGCATGTGTGCCTCGCGCTCCAGACGATGGGCAAGGGCTTCGTACATGCTGGCATCACGCGTCGACGCATACCCGCCCCATCCTTCGTGCAACTCCCACAGCTCCCGCCAGAGTGCAGCCAGCACAGTGCCTTCCCCTGGAAGCGGAGCTCGCACCATCAGTTCTGTCACGTTTCTACGTTGCCTCTGCCCGCAAATAAGGCGCCAACTCCACCAGCAGCCGCTCGGTGTTTGCAAGCCCGTCGCCTTCCTCGAAACGACACGACAGGCGCATCTCGGGAGAAAGCCTGTACGGACTCCTTGGTTTTTGCACCAGCACACGGATTTTCACCGGGTCTAGAGGGGTGTCATCGCGCAAGTGAAGCGTCACCGACCGCGCATTGGCCTCACATACAAGCACTTTCCAACGTCGAAGCTCCGGCTTCAGACTCATAAGCTGCACCAATCGACGCGCTTCCTCAGGAGGTGACCCGAAACGATCCTCCATCTCACTGGCAAGCTCCGCTACCTGGGCCTCGTCCACCGCGCTCGCAAGACGCTTGTAAAGCGATAGACGTACCCCTACGTCCGCCACATACGACTCTGGCAACAGCGCAGTGACATCGAACGACAGCTCCGGGTCCACATCGTGCACCACCTCCTCGCCACGAAGCTCGTGCACTGCGTCGTCGAGCATCTGGCAAAACAGATCAAAGCCCACACTTGCCACGTTCCCCGACTGCTCCGCCCCAAGCAGGTCCCCAGCTCCACGCAGCTCGAGGTCGAGCGACGCGATCTGAAACCCACTTCCAAGCTCCGTGTGACGCTCCAGTGCCTCGATGCGAGACCTCGCATCGTCCGTCATCGCGTTGGCATCCGGCACAATCAAGTAACAGTAGGCGCGCTCCTTGGACCTCCCTACCCGTCCTCGAAGCTGATAGAGCTGCGCCAGTCCAAACAGATCGGCGCGGTCGATGATCATCGTGTTGGCCCGCGGAATGTCGAGCCCACTTTCTACAATCGCCGTCGCCGCCAGGATATCGTACCGCCCCTCGACAAAGTCCAGCATGGTCTCTTCGAGTGCCCCAGCTTCTCCGTCTCGTGGAGACCGTCCCATCTGCCCGTGTGCAACGGCAATACGCGCTTGCGGAAGAAGCGCCTGCAGACGTTGCGCACGTTCGTACAGCCCGTCGATGCGGTTGTAGACATAAAACACCTGTCCCCCACGGGCAAGCTCGCGAGCCACGGCCTCGCGCACCACCTGCTCGTCCCATCGTGTCACCACTGTTCGCACCGCGCGACGGTCCACCGGAGGCGTGACAATGAGCGACAGATCCCGAAGCCCCGTCACAGCCATCTGCAAGGTCCTCGGGATCGGCGTCGCAGACATCGTGAGGACATCCACCTGCGCCCGAAGCTGCTTGATACGCTCTTTGTGCACCACCCCAAAGCGCTGCTCCTCATCGACAATCAAGAGTCCCAGGTTCTTGAAGTGCACATCCTTCGAGAGCAGTCGATGCGTGGCGATGACCAAGTCGACGCGGCCGTCTTTGATCCCCGCCAGCGTCTCGTCGGAGTCCTTTTTCGACTGAAACCTGGAGAGCACCTTGACCACCACCGGATAGTCGCGAAGTCGCCCCTCGAAGGTGCGATAGTGCTGCTGCGCAAGCACCGTCGTGGGACACAAGATCGCCACCTGTTTTCCTGCCATCGCCACACGGAACGCCGCTCGGAGCGCGACCTCGGTCTTGCCAAAGCCAACGTCCCCACACACCAGCCTGTCCATGGGACGAGGTGTTTCGAGGTCGTGGTTGACGTCGTCGATGGCCCGCGCCTGGTCCGGGGTCTCGTCGAAAGGAAAGGTAGCTTCGAAAGCGCGGTACTCGTCGCCAGTGGGCTCGAGCACGTCGCCCGATTGGGCCTGACGCTCCGCATACAGTCGCAATAGCTCGTCAGCCATCTGCCGCACGGCCTTGCGTACCTTGGCTTTGGTCCTGGCAAAGGTAGAACCGCCTAGCCGATCGGTTTTTGCGTCCCCCCCCGAGTACTTCTGAAGTTGGTTCAGCCTGTGGACAGGCAAGTACAGCTTGTCGCCTCCTGCGTACTCCACGCAGATCAGGTCGACTGTGAGCCCTGCCACTTCTTTGTGGACCAACCCAAGGTACTTGCCGACCCCGTGCTCGACATGAACCACATGGTCACCCACCTGAAGAGCCCGGAGGTCCTCGACAAAGGGACGGGACAATGCGCTCGCTTTCTTCTCTGCGCGTCGGTGCACCCGTGCTCCAAAGACCTCTTCTTCCGTGACCACCACCAGTCCTTCGGCTGGCAGAATCACACCATGGGACAGAGGTCCCACCACGACCTGTGTGGTATCCGAGCGCTCGGCGAGCCAGGCAGGGTCGAAGGGCGACAGGCGCGCCTTGCACAACACCCCTTGGTGCCGAAGCAGCGTGGCAAGACGCTCGGCCTGGGTCGTGACCCTTGCCGCCACGAAGACGCGCAGGCCACTTTGCTGCCAGTGGGCTATCCGTCGGGCAAGCGGTGCCAAGATCGCGGTACGTCCCTTGGAAGCCCTCGCGTGCTTGACTGCACGGGCCAGGTCCTCATGCCCCTGCGCGGCAAGCTCCAGGGGGTCTTTGGCGATCTCGAAGTCGACCAGTCCTTCGCCCGCGCCACCTATGACCGGAGTCCGGTGCAGCGCGATGACCAAGCGCTTTGCAAGATCGGCGACCACAGAGGCTTCGTCACGGTAGAACGTGGAGACAAGGAAGCTTGGCTCGTGCGCTTTTTGGAGCGCATGGCCCTCGGCCCGTGCAAGCTCGTCACGCACCGCTTGGGTGATGGATGGAGGATCGTCGAGCAGCACCACAGTGTCATCAGGAAGATAGCGTGTCAGCGGCTCGAGCTCGTCGTAGTAGGCGGGAAGAAACCCCTCGGCCCCGAAAAAGGACCTCCCCGACACCACGTCGTCGAGCAGCGCCCGAGCCCTGGTGGTGGGAAGGTCCACCATGTCGGTGAGCTGCTGGACCCGCCTCTTGGCGCGTGCAACGGTGTCTGCATCGAGCAGTACTTCGCGAACCGCCGCAAACCACACTTCTTTCAGTCCTGCGTCGTCATCTCCCTTCTTGGTGCGTTGCAAGAACGGGTCGAACTCCTTGATAGACAGCACAAGGTCGCCGTACAGATCGATGCGCACTGGACTGGCCAGATTGGGAGGCCAAACATCGAGCAAGGCCCCGCGTACAGCAAAGGTGCCTGGGTCCTCGACGACGGGGACTCGCAAGTAGCCGACCTCGGCAAGATGGACCGTGAGCTTATCGCGATCGAGCTCCCCCTCGGCCTCGACCCGAAGGCGTCGTTTTCGCAGTGCAGAGCGCGGGACCCCTTTGCGGACCAGTGCGGTTGCAGCGGCGACGAGCACGCGAAAGGGACGTCCCTCAGCGAGGTGAGCGAGCGTTGCCATGCGGCTCATCGCGGCGCGTCGGTCGGCGTTGACGTCTGCATAGGGCGAGTTTTCACTGGCAACGAACACGAGGACATCGCCTTCCCCGGTGTCTTCCGAGTCTTCGTTGGCGCCGCGAAGGAGAAAGCCGATGTCGGCGGCCGTGCGGCGAGCGGCCTCGACGTCACCGGTGACGAACAGGACCGGGCGTTTGGAGCCGCGGGCGATTTCAGCGGCAAGAAACGACGCAGCGGAGCCACGTACCCCGGCCACATCGAGTCGTCCATGGCCTGAACCGAGCGCGGCGACGAGGGAGCGAAGCGTGGAGGCCACGGTTCCTTCGGGGGCGAGGACCGAGGGGAGCGGTTCTTCCGTGGCTTCGAGGGCAAGAGTGCCGACCTGTTCGCCTAGGGTGGCGGAGAGAGCTTGATGCATCGCGTCGGGTTCGTACCACGGTCGTCGCACCAGGACGCGATGATCCCCCGGTGGCTTCTGCCGCACTGCGACTAGTAGCTCGCGGCGGAAGTCCTTGGCTCGTCTCTCACGTATGCCACGACGTGTGTAGCATGCTCGCTTCACCGAGTCTTGAACACACTCCTCAACTCGAAAACACCGATCAAAACAGCTACAGTGTAGATAACCGGCGCGCGTTACAGAGTAGAGAGTCCACTCGACAACTATCAGGTGAGCGAACGCCGGAGTGTTTGACACGCAGCTCTTTGACGCGGGCGGGGTGTTCAGGGTTCGGCTATCCCAGAAACGTGCTCGGTGGTGCGAGTGTTTACCCAATTGGGAGATTGACGCCGTGGTACGAGGATCTCCATGGGCGCACCAAAAGCACGAAGCAAACGGCACTCGCAAGCCATAACCCGCGCGATCGATCGGCTGGATCTGCAGGGCTGGACCGGTCCACAAATAGGTCTGGCCTTGGGGATGAGTCGACAAGCGGTGTGAGTCCGTCTCAGACGGTGCAAGGTGGAGGCGCTGCGCCTCTACTTCGGCGGTGCCGACGGGCGCCGGTCCCTGCTCGACCGCACCTTCAGGAAAGGTAAGCTTTCCCAATGTATCCGAAAGCATTTGTGCGTCCAGGCTCCGTGGCGTGCTGTTTGTCGCCGCATGCGGCTCAATCGGCGTGCTTGCGGCTCAATCGGCCTGCATGCGGCTTCGTCACGCGTGCATGCGGCTTCAATCGGCCTGCATGCGGCTTCAATCGGCCTGCATGCGGCTTCAATCGGCCTGCATGCGGCTTCGTCACGCGTGCTTTCGCTTCGTCACGCGTGCATGCGACTTCAATCGGCCTGCATGCGGCTTCGTCACGCGTGCATGCGGCTTCAATCGGCCTGCATGCGGCTTCGTCACGCGTGCATGGCTCTCCGTGAGGTTGCGGGTTGCGAGTTCCTGCGCGCACCGACTAGGGTGGGAGACTGCGGTAAGGGCTCTCGTTAGGGACAGTTGCCGCCCACACACATCAACAGTAAGTTCCACGCGGATACGGCACCCGAGTACTGCTGCCTGCACGCCGTGTCACAAGCACCGGTGGCATCGCTACAAGAGGCCGTGCAACATCGAAGGGCATCGCAGTCGGCGTTCCCGACGCACGCGTTCCATTCGGCGGCACACTTGTCTTGCGCGCAGAGAGCAACGGGGGAATCCGCAGGACAGCGCATACCACCGTCTCCACTATCCCCTTGAGCCTCCACTCTGCCATCCTGGACGCTGCCGCTATCCCCTTGAGCGTCCACGCTGCCATCCAGTGCGGCGCCTCCCGACGACGACGTCGAACAGTGCACCAACGCCCCAAAACCTATCAACCAAGCCAGCGAACCCTTCATTGGAAACCTCCTCGGCGCAGCATGCGACAAACGGCCAAGTGGAGCAAGCGGCAGCGTTGTATTTGGGAAAATGGCAGCGACCGCGGAAGGGGCGATTGCACACCGCCCCTTAGATGTCCGCAGGGAAAGAGGAAGACCTATTGCTTGTCGAGCTTGCCGACCAGGCTGAGGGTGAAAAAAGCCCCCATGTACTTGAAGTGGGGTCGAATTTTCATGTCGACCTTGTACCAGCCGGCATTGCCCTCAACCTCGGTCACGATGATCTGTGCGGCGCGAAGAGGACGCTTGCCGCGGACCGCCGGTGAGACCGCGTCCATGTCCGCTACGTACTGCTTGATCCAGTTATTGAGCTCGGTCTCAAGGTCCCCCCGCTCTTTCCAAGTTCCAATTTGCTCGCGCTGAAGCACCTTCAAGTAGTGCGCAATGCGGCTCACAATGAACATGTAGGGGAGCTGGGTCCCAAGCCGGTAATTGAGCTCGGCGTCGCGCCCCTCCGGCGATTGCCCAAAGGTCTTGGCTTTTTGACAGCTATTGGCCGAGAAGAAACACGCGTTGTCCGCGTCCTTGCGGAACGTCAGCGCAATGAAACCCTCCTCCGAGAGCTCGAACTCTCGACGCTCGCTGATGAGGATCTCCGTCGGGATCTTGGTCTGGATCTCGCCCATCGCTTCGTATTGATGCAGCGGGAGATTTTCCACGGTCCCACCGGCCTGCGGTCCGATGATGTTGGGACACCAGCGGTATTTGCCAAAGCTTTCAGCAATGCGGGTCGCAAAGGCGTAGGTGGCATTGCCCCAAAGGTATTTGTCGTGTTTGCCCACCACGGCCTCATCGTGGTTGAACGTCTTCGCAGGGACCGTCTTGTTGCTATAGGGGAGCCTCAGGAGAAAGCGGGGCATCACCAGCCCCACGTAACGCGCATCCTCGGACTCTCGGAACGCCTGCCACTTGGTATAGAGCGGGCCCTCGAAGATCGCCTTGAGGTCGCGAAGGTTGGGGAGCTTCAGGAAATCCTTGTCCCCGAAGAACTGCGGTCCTGCAGCCGCAATGAACGGAGCATGGGACATGGCCGCAACAGCCGCGCAGCTCGCAAGCAACGCAACATCCTGAGGCCCAGGACCAAACTCGTAATTGGCAAAGGCCGCAGCATAGGGCTGCCCACCAAAGGTTCCGTACTCGGCCGTGTACATGATTTTGTACAGACCGCTCTTCGTCAACTCGGGAGCGTCCTCGAAGTCTGTCATGAGGTCTGCTTTGGAGCAGTTGAGAACCTCACACTTGGTGTTCTCTCGGAAATCGATGCGGTCAATGGTGAACTTCAATCCACGCCAGGCCGATTCGAGCTTTTGGAAATCGGCGTGATGAAGGATCTCGTCAACCTGGCGGGAAATCTTCTCATCGATCTCTGCGATCAGGGAATCCGCAAACGCCTTATCGATCTTCTCGTGGGCGTGCTTGGGCGACAGAAGCTCGGTAACAAGAGCTTGGATCCCCTTCTTGGTCACATCGTAGCCGTCGTCCGTCGGCTTGAGCTGGGTCTCGCCGAGAATCTCGTCGAGAAGCGAACTCTCGGTTGTCGTCTCCGCAGCAGCACCCGCTGCGGCTTGGGTGGCTTCAGCCATGTTCAGCTCTCCTCTTCTTTCGAAATGCCAAGCTCTTTGACAAGCTGGTCTCGGGTGCCACTGTCGCCGAGCAGTGACTGTATTTTGCGCTTGAACGCAGGCACGTTTCCGAGCGGTCCCTTGAGAGCCGTCAGCGCCGAACGAAGCTCCAGAAGCTTCTTTAGCTGCGGCACCTGCTCGGCCACTGCGTCAGGACCAAAGTCGCTAAGCTTTCGGAACTTGAGCGACACACTCATGCTCGCCCCCTCTTCGCCCGAAAGCGTGTCGGCAACGCTTAGGTCGACCCCAAGCTTTTGCTCGGCAAGGACATCCTGAAAATTGTCCTTGTCAATCTTGATAGGCGTGCGTTCTTCGAGCGGACGAGGGTCCGCGCGCCCGGAATAGTCCCCGACAAAGAGCAGCTTCAGCGGGAGCTCGACCTCCGCTTGTGCATCGCCCGTAGACGGCTTGTAAGTGATATTGACACGCTCCTGGGGAGCTACCGATCCTTCTTTACCCATTCCACACTTCCTCTCTGTTGCTCACGCGCCCGGCGGTTTACGCCGCTGCGTGAGTGTACCTTCATCGTGCCAACGCATCGAGAAGCTCTGCTACAAGTACATCGGGCACCCGAAGGCGCTCAGCCACATGGGGCGGAAGCGCACTGAACGCGCGCGCCGGATCCACGATGCGCGGCACCACCAGATCGCACACGTGCTCGTTCGATGGGTCCGGTGCCCACAGTTCCACAAGACTGCCCGGCGGCGCTTCGCCAAGTTGCACGAGCAGTGACCCCCGCGCACCATCGAAAGACCAAAAGCAGCTCCTGACCGCGTTGGGCGCCTGCGCAATGCGTCGAATCGCGTCCAGCCAGAACGCTGCCGCCGCAGCTCCAGCAGGTCCAAGTGGAAGCCGCAACGCAAGTTTGGTGCTGGGATGCTCCTGACCACGAAAAGGGGCCACTGCATCCAACATCGTCTGGAGCACGAAGAGCGCGTGCGGAGGCGACGCATTGCCAAAAATAGCACTCCATACAGCCCCTACCCAGTTTGAACGGGTCCAATGCTCGTACTCCCGCGCGGCATCGCCCGCATCCTCGAGACGCGGTGGCTCGAGAGATCCCACCGCTGCGTTGGTGTCGGCCGCCCCGCAATGCTCCCCATCGAGAAGCACCCGAGTCGCAGCATCGAGAAACGCCCCAAGGGCAATGGGCACCACATGCGGCGCCGCTGCCAAAGCGCGCTCCGGTACCGACGCATACACTGCAAACGGGAACTTCCTCCCCACCGCGTCTTGACTCGGCTTGAGCACTCCCACCAACACTCCAGGTTCCACCCGTCCCATCGGAAACAACGCCCGCACCGAATGGGGGGGCTGCCTCTGGGGACGAAATACGAACGCATGGATAGGACCCGCTGCAAACAGGGACTGCCAACCCGCGCCATGTCTCGCCTCCCCAACCGCCATGCCCTGCTCAACCCAGCTCTCGAACGCTGGCACAGGCTCGTCCACAGTCCCGAACCGCAGGAAATCCCCCACTCGGGCAATCTTGCCCATGGCCCCAACAACGCCGCGAGACACTATTTCACCCCACTCGAGACAAGACGAGGACAGTTATACCCTCGGAAAATCCGCTCGCGTCGCGTCAAGTACGACGTGAAAGCGCTGTCGAGACGAGGCGGACGAAGCTCCATCTTGACCACCGCCCCCTGCATCCGCATCGACCAGGTCACGATCAGCTTCGCCTTGGCCCCACTCGTTGGCCCCTCAGTTCCTGCCACGATGCTCGTTGCTGCATCGAGCAGTCGAAACAGACCAAAGTCGCCCGCACGCGCCAACTCTTCTTCCTGCGCATTGATCCCGCGAATCCGAAGTCGCGCACCGTGATCCTTGGGCTCCTTGGCAGGCCACTCCACACGAAGCCATTGCTCCGGCTCGTTGCGATAGCTCTTGCCAACGCCATCAACCTCGAAGGTAACCTCCGCAATGCTGTCGCTCACCGAGTGCAAGTTTACCTCGAATTCCAGCTTTGGCTGCTCGCTCTTCGGAGGGAACGTTGCCGAGGTAATCTGCGCACCACGCTCGTAGCAGCGGACAAACTCCGGGCGAAACCGGATCGAGTGCTGAAATCGCGTCGTTGGCACAAACGTGTCGCCACTGCGCTCCATCGATCCTTTGAGGCTCGCCTCGTAGAAGGCCCAAAGCAGGCCGGTCTGAGGACGGAAAAACTCAACGAAGTCCGCTAGGGTCGCGTCTTTCGGGGAGTCGGCAAACGGATAGCGGTCTTCCAGCGTATCGTGCCATTTCTTCCAGACCTCCAGCTCCCACTTGCCCCCAGTCCCTGCCGCTACGTCCTTCAGCACCCCAGCATAACTCATACGAATTGGGTTCATGAGCAGCGGCGAGAGCAAGGGACGGGTGAACCCACTCTGGGACGACGCCATCAGCTCACTGGTCCCCCGAAACGCCTCTTGAAAGACTGTCGCCATGGCCTTGGCATCCGGAGGGGTCTGCGAGTCCTTCTGATCGGTCAGTACCCCAACAACCTTGGCAATGATCTGCTCCTGGTAGTGAGAAAGACCCGTGGCGGCCGGTTTGTCCCCAGGCTTGCCGTCCGCTGGCACCCCAAAGTTGGTCATGGGGCGAAAAGCCTCTTCAACGGGCGATACCCAGCGCTTGGGAGCGTCTGGAACGCCTGCATCGCCAAAAACCGTCTGTACGGCAGCATTCTTTTTCGCCTCGTCTGCAACCCGGCGGAGCACGTCGCTACCGCGCCTTTCCGCGAGGGACACCTCGGGCTGCTGAAGCCGAGTGTTTTCTGCAAGTGTCTTGAGGAGCTTGCCGTAAGGAAGAGGGATCTCGCTCAGTGCCACAAGCTCGTCAAGCGCTTCGGCATTGCTGTCGGGCGTGCGCACGTCCAGATCTCGCAAGAAGTCGGCCCACGCGTTGCGGTAGTCGTTGAAGTAGCGGTCTTGGAGATCCTGAAGCACCCGCTCCATGCGCTCCACGCTGACCTGTTCAGTCTCGCCAAGCACCCAACGGTCCTGGGCAAGCTGCTTTGCACGCTCTTTGTCAAGCTTGTCGCGAACGTAGTTTTCCCATCCAACCCGCACAAACGCCCCGCGCACCACAACCTCGGGAGTCGAACGGGATCGCACGAAGTTCGCAAAGGCCGTGTTGAGAAACACAGTGTCGCGCGTAATGGATGCCACGTTTTCATTCGCGTCTCGGATGAGTGCACTGTAGTCGCGATCGGCCTCGGACACCTGCCGCAGAATCGAACGGACCCGCGTGATCAACTCCGAGTCCACGGTCCAAGGGGCCACATCTTCGCGCTTCATCAGGCGGAAGTACTCGAGCACATGCAACTTGAGCTGCTCTTTGTCTCCCCTTGCCGTGCCCGATACGCGGCTCCACGTGTCCGTCAGTACCACCGATTCCCAGTCGGGCTCGAGACGGGTCAGGTCCGAAGCCATCAGATAGCCCTTCAGACGAATAAAAAAGGCGTTGTACTGATCCACCGTAAGCCGCCCAGTCACCGGGATCGACCGCAGCTCCTCTTCGAGACGAGCCTTCGTTGGAGTGACAAACCCGACCTGCAGATTGCCAACATAGGCGTTGCGAAGCGGCTCGTAAAGCTTGTCTCCTGTGTACATTCCCCAGCGGTACCGCAGCGGCGCCCCCTCCTGACGCCACGTGTCGAGCTCCAAAAGCTGCGTCCGCATGTTGTCCAGGTGCTTTGCCTTGTCGCTGACCGACGCATTGGCGTCATTCCAGCGAATGGCATTCGCCTCCACTACCACTCCCTTGACCTTGGCGATAAGCTCCTGATTGCGCAAATAAGTGCAAGAGGACGGGAGCACCACAAGGAACGCTAGAAGAAGCGCAACAACGGCAAAGGCGACGCGGCTGATCCACTGCCTTTGCAACTCGCCTCGGGTACGTCCCGCCAGGTACTGATCGGGAAACACCACGCGTCGAAAAAAGTCTGTCACGAAGTAGCTCTTCGACTCCGTCTGAGGAGCCGCCGCCGTCGCTGCAGGCGCAATGTTGAACGCCTTCATCATCGTGCCAATGACCCGGTCGATGGGACGTCCCTCTTGCGTGCCGCTGGTGAAGTAGACCCCACGGAGCCCTGGGGTCTCTTGGAACGCGTTCGGCTGGAACAGCGCGTGAAGGAACTCGGAAAGGTTGCTCTTGAGCGCCGCAAACTCGAGGGGAAACTGAAATGCACGTTGGCGCATTGCAAGCTGGCGCTCCGAAGCAATGCGTCCAAGAGCACGCGCATGCACCTCGTCAACGAGCCGATCGAACTCGACCTCGAACGCCTTTGCAACATCGCGCCCTGCTGCGCCTGCAAGTGGATAGGTGATCCCCCAGATTTGCGCGCGGTCGCTCTTTCGCAGATCGCCCCAGAACTCCACGAAGCCTGCAATGAGGTCGGCCTTCGTGATCATCAGATACACCGGAACCACCATCTGCAACCGTGTCATCACCTCGTCAATGCGCGCCCGGAGCTTCTTCGCGTGCTCGTCAAGCTGCTCGTCGGTCGCCTCTGCAAGGTCGGTCACGCTCAGTGCGACAATGACCCCATTGATGGGCATCTTCGAGCGGTACTTGCGGAGCATGGCAAGAAACGACATCCACTCGTCGTGATCTTCCGAATCCGTCGCATAGCGTCCCGCCGTGTCCAGCAGGATGGCTTCATTGGTAAACCACCAATCGCAGTTGCGGGTCCCCCCGGTCCCTCGCACAACGCCCGCTCCGTTGGGATCGAGAAACGGGAACACAAGCCCCGAGTGCTTCAACGCCGTCGTCTTCCCAGCCCCCGGAGGACCAATGATCATGTACCAGGGAAGCGTATAAAGCGCACTGGCTCCCGAGCCGAGCTTGCTTTGACGTAGTGCTTGCAGGTTTTGCTGCATCTGCACCTGCAACGCCATGATTTCCGCCCGTCGGTCGGGACGCGCGTTCATCGCCTGCTGCTCGGCCTGGCGCATCAACTCGCGCTCAATGGCCCGTCCCCTCATCACCGCTCGCCATCGCTTGAACAGATGCCATCCCACAATGAGAAGCACCGCACAGACGGTAAGCAGGATCTTGAGCGTCAACGTCCAAGCTAGAAAGTAGCCGCCAATCCAGGTTCCAAGGAGAAGAAGGATTGCAAGGAGCCATATCCACATGGGTTTGCTCTTAGGGCTTCGCTGAGACCGTTGACGCCGAAGACGCCTTGATCTCGGTGGTGGCGGTCGACAGGGTCGAAGACAACACAATGCGAAGAACGACAAACACAACTAAGGCAAGCAGGAAAAACCCAATGCCAAGGGCTACGATGGGAAGCTCGCGACGTACAAAGCCCCGCACCGGATCGTTGGGAAGCCCGTGTGGACTGATGACTTCCCCTGTCCCTACCACCCGAGCCAGCTGTGAGCCCGCAAAGTCAATGATCGCTGAAAGCCCATCCCCTCCCCTAATGGCGTACTTCCCTTGAAACCCAAGACCTAGACACAAAAAGTACACCTGAAGAACATGCGCCCGACTGGGATGACCTCCCGCCGCTTGCATCCTCGTAAAGAACCCCTCGCCCGCTGTGTTCTCGTTGAAGTACACGAGCTGCAGCGGCTGCGCCATCCATTGCGCTCGTCCAGGCCACGCCGACCGGAAAATCTGCTCGTCAGCAAATGCGCAAATGGCATACCGAGCGTCGCTCGCATCCGCTTCTCCAATGCTCGCCTCCCGACACTTGCGCCCCATCTGCTCGAATAGGGTCGCCATGCGACGTTGAAGCAGGTCCGGGGCCGGAAGCTCCCGCGCAGTTGCAAGCTGGGTGGCAAGCGATAGCGGCTCCGCGCAGGCCCAGTACATCTTTCCTAGAAGGGGTGCGCTCATTTCAGGTTGGACGGGTCGACCGCATAAAGAGAAATCTTGAGCGCCTGGGACTGCGGATCGATGGGCTGGTAAATGGCAATGGTCCCGGTCCCGGCGACGTCATTCCAGAACTCTGGAGTCCGTAACACCTTGAAAAAGATGATCCCTGGCTTGATAGGAAGCGCCCCTGGAGGCGTGTACTCCAGCTCGAGACGAAGCCCGCTCACCGCTGAATGTAGGATCGTCCCAATCTGGTTCCAGGACGCTATCTTCGACAGCTTGGGAAGACGGTCGCGAAGCTGCCCCTCGGGCATCCCACTCGCCGCAAGGAAAAACTCGTAGCGGAACACCGTAGGGTCGGTCACCTTCCCTAGGTACATTCCATCCTCGCGCCTTGTCAGCGGTACCTCCACATACTTCTCCGCTATCACCGCCTCGAGCAGCTTGTGCGCTCGATCAAACATCGGCTCGAACACCTCGCCCAGTTCTAGATAGTTGAACTTGGGCACAGCCGTCGGATCCCCCTCCACAGCTAACGTGCACAGCGCCCCAATCAGCCGTCCAAGCTCCATGTACAACAGCTCCGGAGAGTCCACTGCAGCCTCGAGCAGGTGGGCTATCGGAGGAATCGCGCAATTGAGCGTGTGTAGCAGCCAAAACTTCGCCGTGTCGCTCGCTTGAAACTCCACCGCTGCCGCCGTCCGCTGACGTCGTGACTCGGCTAGACTTCGTTGTTTGGACGTTAGTGCCGACAGAAGCCTCCGTAGCGCGTTCATCAGAAACGACGACGCGTCAATGCGCAGTACCGGCGGGATAAAACTAGGACGCACAATGACCGCCCCAGCTGCGCTTCGAACAAGCTGCGCTACTCGAAGGGTATCGAACGCCTCCCGCCGCTCGTCTCCAAACAGCAACTGCAAGTTGGCCCTGGCCGTCGACAGCCGCTGTTCGCCTAAACCCGAGTTAAAATCTGCCGCGCTCATCTCCTCCCGTACATACCGCGTCACTGCCCCTGCCTTGGCGTCAAGGTCCACATTGGCGATGGTCTCGCCCTCGTGAGGCAGCGCCACGAACACGTCGAAAGAACGCATCTGCGGCAGGAAAATCCCATCGAACGACCTTGGAGATATCGTATCTGGAAGATGCTCGCCAAAGGCCACAGGCGTGCCGTCAGGAAGTAATGCAACCAGGCGGTCTAGCTTGAACTGGCCCGCAGCAAGAGCTCGCTCGTCAACCTCAATCTCCGCTACCCCCCAGGAAAAAGGGAGTGCATTGTGGAGACGATCTGCAAGGAGCGCCTCGTGATAGCGATCGAACTGCTGGAAATGATGCTGGGTGACGAAAAGACCTTCGTTCCACACAAGCTTTCGCGGCTTCAATGTCAATTACCTCCCTTGGACGACGCCGCTGGCGCCGAATGCAACCGAAGCTCGCGGACCCGTCCCCCATCAGGGTACTCGTCAAGGTGATCGTCCCCCTCGGTGATGCGGCTGCCGTCGATCCAGATCGAAAATCGAGGATTCAAACTCGGCGCAGTGCCGCCTGCATCGCACTCCGGCCCGCTGCACGTCGGCATCCCGCAGTTCCCCTTGCCTGGTGCAGGCGGCAGCTCGAACACCGTGTACCAACTTCGCCCCGTCGCATTGCGGAACAATGCAACCGCTGCCACGAAAAGCGCCGAACCGTCGCGCTCAAACTTCACCTCGGTCCGCGAATCTGGATACACTGGGAATTGATCCACTTTAACAAGATCGTCGTGCAGCGTCTTCTTGTCGTCTTGCCAAATGTCATCAAAGGACGCTGGCAGCAACCTCGAGTCGGTCTTGAGCTGGTAAAGGCGAAGCTGCACAGGACGCGCCTCGCCGCTGGGATCGGGATTGATCCTCGGAGACGCAATAACCGTGATCCCGACAATTTGCAACGTGCACTTGTCGGGATCCTTCACGGGCAAAATAGTCTGCGTCCCGCACGACAAAAAGGGGGCCGCCGCCGCGCCAAGTGCGAGGGAGAACACAAGCACCATACGCGACAGCGAGCCTCTCATGCCGCGTTCCCTGAGCACACAATGTTCCCCTCGTTGTCAAGCGCAAGATGAAGCGCCTCGAGCGACTCCTCCGCAGCGATGCGCCGCAGCACCTCATTGGAAACAAGTGGCAATACAGTCCCTCGTAGGATATGGTCGACGTTGCGCGCGCCGCTCTCCACCTCCCGGCACCGATCGGCAATCGCTTTCACTACTGCGTCGTCAATGGTAAGCGTGATCCCATGGGCTTCCATGGCCCGCTTGGCCACCGCCCCAAGCTTCATGCGCGCAATGCCAAACAGTGCCTCCGGTCCAATGGGAACATAGGGGACTACAGTCATGCGCGCCAAAAGCGCAGGCTTGAAATGCGCCGAAAGCGTCGGCTTCACAAGCGCCGCTAGCTCGTCAAGCGGTGGAATGTCCTCACCAGGCATCGCCGCGTTTGTAAGAAGGTCCGTTGCCAAGTTGGACGTTAGGATAACCACCGTGTTCTTGAAATCGATGACCCGTCCCTCGCCGTCCGATAGCATCCCCTTGTCAAACACCTGGTAAAACAGATTGAGCACCTCCTTGTCGGCCTTCTCAACCTCGTCAAGCAACACCACGGAGTAGGGACGGTGCCGGACCGCTTCGGTGAGCACTCCTCCCTCGCCATACCCTACATAGCCTGGAGGCGATCCAATGAGGCGCGAGACCGTATGGCGCTCCTGGAACTCGCTCATGTTGATCGTGACCACAAACCGCTCGCCGCCAAAGAGCAGCTCCGCCAATGCAAGCGCCGTTTCCGTCTTGCCTACACCACTCGGTCCCACAAGCAAGAACACACCGAGCGGCTGCTGCGTCGGCTTGAGCCCAGACCGCGCGGCCCTTAGCTCGCGTGCAATCGCGGCAAGTGCCGGGTCCTGTCCGCGAACTCGTAGGCGAAGACGGTCCTCGCAGTGAAGGATCGCATCCACGTCGTCTTTCACCATCTTGCCGACAGGAATCCCGGTCCAGTCGCCTACAATGGACGCTACCAAGGCTTCGTCGACATCCGCAGAAACCAGCCGAAACTCCGGCTTGATGCTGCGTAGCCGTTCAAGCTCCTGGGTGAGCTCTGGACGTTTGTCAACCTTCCCCTCGGCGACCTCCTTTCGCAGTGCGTCGATGCGATCGACAATGGCCCGTTGGTCCTTGGCACGCGCTTCCAGCTCGGTAAGACGCACATTGAGCGTTTCCCGCCGTTCTTCAGCGTTCTTCTTCTTGACCTCGTCAATGGCAAGGCCCGCCTTGAAGTCGCGTTCGATCGCGGCTAGCTCTCGTCCAACCGCCGCCAATGCTGCTCGCGTGTCTTCGACAGCTGCAGGACGAGCCCCGCGAAGGACCTTCACCCTTGCAGCACTTGTGTCGAGCAGGTCTACAGCTTTGTCGGGAAGCTGCCTTCCGCTGATGTACCGGCTCGATAGATTGACCGCAGCAATGACCGCCTCGTCTTGAATCACCACCCCATGGGCCTTCTCGAAACGCTCGGCAAGGCCGCGGATCATCAGAAGCGCATTTTCAACGGAAGGCTCATCGACCTTGACCGGCTGAAACCGTCGCTCGAGAGCTGCGTCCTTCTCAAAGTACTTCTTGTATTCCGCAAAAGTGGTCGCTGCAATGGTGCGAAGCTCGCCGCGGGCAAGAGCGGGTTTCAACAAGTTGGCAGCGTCCCCGCCCCCCTGCGGGCCGCCGGCGCCAATGATGGTGTGGGCTTCATCGATAAACAGAATGATCGGGACTGCAGAGGCCTTGACCTCGCTGAACACCCCCTTGAGACGGCTTTCAAACTCGCCTTTGACCCCGGCGCCGGCCTGCAGTGCCCCTAAATCGAGCGCAAGAATGTGGTTGCCTTTGAGCTGATCGGGCACATTGCCTTCCGCAATGGCAAGGGCAAGACCTTCGGCAAGTGCCGTCTTTCCTACCCCTGGCTCGCCAACAATGATGGGGTTGTTCTTGCGCCGTCGTACCAGGATATCGACCATTTGGCGGATCTCGGTTTCCCGTCCAAACACGGGGTCGAGCTCCCCCTTGGATGCACGTTCGGTGAGGTCCGAACAGAAGCGGGCGAGAGGACCGTCTGGAGCCCCCAACGATGTCCCTTTTTTGCCGGGTTCCCCAGGGGGAGCAGTGACGGAGGCGGCCTGTGCACGGGACTTTGCTTCGCCGCTTCCCGCAGCAAGGGTGGCAAGGTTTTTCTTGATTTCCTCGCGAGCAATCTTGTCGAGGAGCGGAAGCTCCATGGGAAGATAGCGGCTGGGAGCCTGCGCAAGACGTACGAGAAGTGCACCGGAGCGTACATTGGCCTCGGAGAGCTCGGTGGAGGCGTAGAGCCAGGAGTCTTGGATCCACTCGAAAAGGAGCGAGCTAAATACGGGCTTGCCCGCGTTGCCACTGCGAAGCTCACTCACGTAGCGCTGCAGCGTGGCTTTTGCGTGGGCGGGGTCGATCTGATAGTAGGCGAAAAGTACGTGGACATCGCTCTGGAGATCGTCCATGAGCGCGAGAAGTACATGTTCGACGGTGACTTCATAGTGGCGGGAGGCGACGCAGGCGCTGGCTCCGGCCTCTAGGGCGCGTTTGCATGTGGGATTGAGCTTGTTGAGGAGCGCTTTCGGTTCGGCAATGAGCATCGGTATTTGGCCTCGTGGTGGCGTTCTAAGGAGACTGCGGGGCGCGTTTTGTCGGCAACACGCGCATGCTAGCAAGTTTTGAAAGGGCCGTGTCAGGTACTTGGATCTTGAGGAGCATCCCCTTCTGAAGTTTGGCGGTCGGGTCCAGATGATTTTCCCGAACGATGGGCTCGACACTTATGTGAAACTGGCGCGCAATGCCTTGAAGCGTCTCGCCATCGGTCGTGCGGTAGAAGACAAGGTGCGGGTCCTCAGGAGAATCGGCGGATTCAAGCAGCGGGCCGCGAGAGCTTCTCGAGAGTTCGTCCGCCCCCCAGTCGAAGTCCTCGGCTACATGCTCGTCCAACGTGTGCTCGGCGCGCTCCGCAAGAAGACGCGGAAGCATTGTATAAGCACGGGCCAGTCCTCCTGGAGGCACGTGCACGGAGCGTGGAGCGCCGTTCTTGGGCACCACACTCGACAGAAACTCTGGATTGAGCGCGCGCAGATTGCGTAGACTCGTTCCGGAAGCGCGTGCAACCACCGCAAGGGGCGCCCCCGGAGGGACCTCCAAATCAGCAGTCACGACAGGACGGTCCACAGGCAGGTCGTCGAACCCGAAGCGATCGAGGTTGCGCAGGATCAGCGCGAGCCCGAAAACCTTGGGAACATAAAGGACAGCCTCTTTGGGAAGCGCCCCATCGATTTGGCTCATGACCCAGAAGTCATTGGTCGAGAGCTCCTGGACCCGCCTGAGGATTCCCTTGTAGCCCACGTTGTACGCGGCGAGGGTCAGCTCCCAGGAGCCGAAGTGCGCGTAGAGGTCGGACAGGTGACGCACTGCAGCGTCGGTGGACCGTGCAACGCTTCTGCGTTCGTCGTAACCTGGCTCGACGGTGAGACCGTAAATGCGGGCGGTGGCCGTCATGAACTGCCAGATGCCGACAGCCCCGGCAGGGGAAACCGCGGTCGGCACGTAACCGCTCTCAAGGAACACCAACGCCTGCAGGTCCTCTGGGAGACCTCGATCTCGAAGGGCTTTTCCAACCAAGCTCCGGTACCGTCCGCTGCGTTTGAGCCAACCTCGGAAGATGGTTCTCCCTTGGCTTGACTGGGTCAGGTAGCGTACGAAGCGCTCCATGGCGAGGGAGGGACGGACAGGGAGGTCGGGCAATCGGAGACCTGCCATCCAGTCGGAGCTCGCGACCAGGGTTGAACGTTCGTTGGCTTGACAGGTTGCTACTTCGTAGCCGCCGGTGCTGCGTGGGGAGAGGTCGCCGAACATCTCGTCCTCGGCAGAACGCAGGGCGCGGAGCTCCACGGACTCGATGCGCTGTCGGGTGGCAGGGAGTGGTGAGAGTGCGGGCGGAGAGAGCGCGGGGGGAGTCGCTAGCGCTCGAACGGTCAACGAGGCCGTTGGACGGCGTATGGCAAGAACGAGGCTTGACGGGACCGCGGCGTAGCCCGTGGCGACACTTGCTCCGAAAGCGAAGGTCGACGCTAAGAAGGTTCGCACCGCGGGTTTCATGGTCGCAAGGCTCGCATAACGGCCCGCAGGCTTCAAGTTTGCGGGGGCGGGGGTCTCCATCGACTCTTCAAGGGTCTCCGTCGACGCATTTTGTGTCTCGGTGGACTCCTTAAAAGGTCTGCAATCAACTCGTCCCGGATGATGCAATCGCCAGTGGGCTGCAACAGCGTCGGTGCGCGGCAGCCATCGCGGTCTAAGGAGTCCACGTGAAATATTTGTCCCAAGCCCGTGGCATTGGTACCGCGACCGTGAGGGACCGGTGAAGCGCCCCAAGCCGGCCTAATCGCTCCCTCACGGTCGCGGTGCGTGGAACGGCACAGCGTCACGTTCCAAGTCCCGCACTTTGGAACGGAAACGACACGACCCCGTCGTCCTGCCCAGATTGAGACAACTGTGCTGGCCGAGGCGAGTTGCGCTACGGTGGCCTGATGAAAACGTTCGAGGTAAGCTCAGGCTCTCCTGAGGAGTTTTTGGAGAAGGTACGGAACGCGCTCTCTACGAGAACGCTCGGTAAGGTCGCATCGATGCGCTTGGATGGTCAGGACGTCGTCGTGATCTTTTCAAAGATGGGGACGAGCGAGGTCCGCTATCGGATCGAACGGCGCGCTGAGGGTTTCCGGTGCTCGCACACGTCGGAGAAGATTGCCTTCGCGCACCGGGCATTTCGTGGGGACATGGAAAGCAAGCTGCGCGTCGTGTTCGAAAAAGAAGGGGCGCAAGTTACGGATTGATCGGTAGATGCAACGCTAAACCCACCTTGCCGAACTCGACGCGCTGTCCCCGGGCGCGACGTGAAATCGTCGTGGTGGGAGCTCCCAGGGGGATGGCGCCGCAGAACCCACGTTTCACGGAAGCCTTTTGATCTATTTAGGGCCCGTCCCATGGGTTTCATGGGCTGGGGGACTGTGTCGTCCGGGGGTCAGTCCGGGGGCAGAAGCTTGTTGCACGGAACTGGAGCCCCCGCATCGTCCGTGAGCGCCTTCTCGTCGTTGGGGCACGCGCCGGGGTCCGCACCGCCGAGCGTCTTCGCGGCAATCCAGTCGGCCACGTAGTCGGCACGCACCGACAGGATCGAGCCGTGCGAGCCGGCCGGATCAAAGCACACCTTGTAGTTTAGTTGGTCCGCCTTGTAGCGATCGAACACGCAGGCTGCCAGGTCGGGCGTCATCGTGGTGTCCTTGCCGCCGTAAAGCGAGAGGAGCGGCACCTGGGCGGCAGCGTTCGTGATGTGGGGCCAATCAGCGCGGAAGCGGTCCAGCCATTTTTGGCAGCGGGGCTGGTCAGTGGCGCCCGAACAGTTCCCCGTGACCCCGGCCGCGACGCTGATGTCCGAGACAAACCCCGGATCGAGCAGCTCGTTAGCGGAGTTGCCCATGGCGTTCAGGTCCGGATAGCTGGCCGCCCAGCAATCGTTGTCGACAAAGTTCTTCACGCCCAGTTGCTTTGCCTGCGCGAAGACGTCCACACCGTGTCCTGGCCCGTCGATCAGCTCGCCGTGTGTGTACAGGTACCACGCGATGACCTTCGGAATAGGGCTGGTCGTCATCGGATAGCTGTCTGGAACCAGCAAAAACGCACCGTTTGCCCGTAAGGAGATCCAAAGCGGCGAGTAGACCGTCACAGCCGCAATAGTGAGCTCGGAGGCGTAGGACGATTGGAGCGCCAGCGCGCCGAGCGCCGTGTCCCCCCCCTGCGAGTGCCCCGTCAGGACCACCTTGTCGAGTAGGCTCTTGCCGATCAGCTTCTTCAGAGCGCGGGCACCATCGAGCGTGCTCTTGCCAACGTCCGCCACCGAACCGTACGTGCTCGGCGGATTGCCCGTCGCGCCGTAGTTCGCGTAGCCCGCAAGATCGGGCGCGATGACCGCGTAGCCCATGCCAACAAGTGGGTAGACTTGACGGACGAAATCCCCCTGGACATAGGCACCCGCGGGATCATCCTTCGACGGTGCGCACTTGGCCGCCTGCCCGCGGCTTCCGTGCGACGCGACCACGATGGGCGACTGGGCTGCGCGGGGGGTATCCGGAATGAACACCAGCGCGCTCGAGTACCCCGGCGTGTTGTTCGGGTCACCACGCTCGGTCCGATAGAGCACGCGGTAGACCGTGGCTCCACTGGTGAAGGGCCTTCCGCTGTAGCCGGGCGTGCCGTTGCCCGCGTCGGGGGAGCTCTCCGCCTCTCCGCTCCTCGCCACCGCCTCCAGCTCGGCTTTCGAGAAGACTTTGTACGGGGCACACTTGAGGATCGCCCCCTTTTCGGCTGGCAGTGCCCCTGGGTCCTTGTAGACGTTGTCGGGCAGGTCGCTGCAGGGGACCTCGAGCGCGTAAGACGTGGCGCTAGGCGAGTTAGAGGAGCTGGTCGAGCAACCGACCAAACCGGAGGCGCAAACGATGGAGAGCGGGATGCGTAGGTTCATGTTCGGTAAAGGCTATCACGGACCTCGTCCGCTACAAGGCCCCCGTTGAACCTTTCCAGCCTGACACGATGGCTTGGACCGCTGCTGCGCGCCGCGCCCGGCATCGTGGTCGTGGTCTTCCTCGGCCCACCCGACCAGGACATCGCCGCGGTGCTGCTTACCCTCACCCTCTGGACCTCCCTGACCACGGTGGCCGCAGGAACACAGGGCTGGGGACGATGGCTGGCGCGTCCTTTTCTGGTGCTGCTCGCCGGCACGACCCTCGGCACACAAACGTATTTTTACGAGCGCTATCACGCGTTTCTGACCCCACAGGACGTTGTCGTTCGGCAGTCCCTTTGGCCAAGCGTCTCGCCTCAACTTCCCGCAGATCGCCTTCGCCTCCTGCGAGCGTTCCTGGTCCCGATGACCCTGGCCGCCCTCTGGCCTCTGCTCTGCGCCCGCGTCCGTCCTACCGGTCGCCGCGCCGCCCTCGCAGCCGTCGATTTCGCCGCAGCCTCGATAGGCTTGGGAATGTTCGTCGTTCCCTGGCATTCGCCCGACGGGCTGACCCTCGCTTGCATCGGAAAGCTCGCTCAGATGTCCTGGCAAGACCAGCGGGTTCTATCGCCGCCAGGATCCCGTTCGCCGCTTGCTCTCCCGCTGCTTATCGCCCACCCGAACGTGCCGCGTAATGTGCTTTTCGTCCTGACCGAGGCCAGTACTACGGCCGTCGTCGGACCTGCTCGACGTCTGGTCCTTCGCCGGCTGCGTGTGCTGTCCGCTAACCGCGCCATCTCGCAGGCCATCCTGTGGAGTGGGCTTGCCATCGACGCGAGCCAGCGCGATTTCCAGACCGCCCCGCTTGTTTGGGAATACGCCCACGCGGCAGGTCTAGCCACGGGCTACTTCACGTCGCGTAGTCTCTTGTCTGAGTACGACGAGCGTTGGCTCGACGGTGTGCCGCTCACAAGAACCGTCAATGGCAGCGAGCTTGGCGCGCAACACACCAACCCAGACGCCGAGCTGGTCGAGGTTACGCTTGGCCATATCGCGTCCCTTGCCGAGCCGTTCTTCGCCGTGGTCCATCTGTCGAGCGACGACGGTGGGTCGTCCGTCGAGCGTCTCGTGTCGGGCTTGGGAAGCGTTGGCTCAGGGGAGCGTACGGTGGTTCTGTTCCTGTCGCAGAACGTGCCGCGGGCTCCCTTCTGGATCGACGCGCCTGCCGACACTCTCGGGATCGACGAAGAAGCGCATCTGCGTTCGCTCGAGGAGATCGCCGTCACCGAGCTGGATCTCCTTCCGACGTTGCTAGATCTGATGGGGCTTTGGGACGCGTCCGGGCTCGCTCCGTTTCGAAGCAAGATGCCAGGACAGAGCCTGCTGCGTGGGGGGTCGTGGTCCCGTCCCGCCCGCCATGCCGACTGCAACGCGTTCTTTCCGTGCGACTCGCTCCGGTCCGGGGCGTTCCATGCAAACCGTAACTACGTGACCACCAACGACGAGCACTTCTGTCTCGACGCCGACACGGACAGACCGATGGACCCGAGCGCGTGCACCGACCTGCGTGGGTTCGTGGAGCGATCTAACCGTTGACGGACATGACCCGAGTCAAGCGCATGACAAACGGAAGGTGAAAGGCGGCTCCGTAGATGTGGAACTGCCCGGCGCGCATGCTGGCGAAGACAGAACGCAGGGTCTTGAGCCCCTCAGTATCGAGCGGAATGGGCAGACCGAGCGTGAGGGGGAAATTGGAGAGCGCCAGGATACTGTCGGAAGGTCCAAAGATGGTGACATCGGGAATGCCCACGATGCCGTCGTGGATCCGGAGCTTGCCAGAGCGAAAACGCAAGGTGAGAGCGACCTCGGCGTCGTCGGCGACGATGGCGACCGAACCTTCGAGCGCTTCGAAGTCGACCTTCTTGTGGGGCTTTGCCTCGAGGTTCTGTCGCACCAGATCAGCGAGCATGACGGCGAGCCCGTTTTCATCCGCACCAGGAGCAAGGTCGACGGCAGTAAGCATGGAGGTCTCCTGGGGGAGTTAGAACCGTGCGTCAAGGCTTACGCTCCTCGCTCGCCCTTCCAAAACCAAAACCATCTTGAAAACCGCAGGTCCGAACCGGGTCCGCACTGCGCCACCCGCGACCCAGGGGTACCCACCCTGGGCTGATTTAACTCGCCCCTTCGGGGCTGCCAATCAACGTGCGTCCCCCTCATCGGTTGCCCGAGAAGTCCAAGTTTCTCCTTCTATGGAACCGACCCCACGCGTTGATTGGCAGCCCCGAAGGGGCGAGTCAAATCAGCCCAGGGTGGGTACCCCTGGGTCGCGGGTGGCGCAGTGCGGACCTGCGGTTTTCAAGATGGGTTTGGTTTAGAGCTCGATCTAAGGTCGCGCCCATGTTCCGTTTCCTGCTCCTCGCGTTGGCGGCTCTGTGCGGCTGCTCTGTCGCCACATCGCGTGGAACCCTCTATCAAATCGCCACTATCCACGCCCTGAGCGCCGGCGCCTACGAAGCCCAAGGCACCTGCGGCGACCTTCGACGTCACGGCGACAGCGGCCTCGGCACCTTCGAAGGACTCGACGGAGAGCTCGTGTTCCTCAACGGGACCTGCTTTCAAATCCGCGCCGACGGCACAGTCCTGCAACGCTCCGACGACGCCCGAGTCCCCTTTGCCTCGGTCACCTTCCTCGACGGTGCGGCCTCCTCTCCCCTTCCGCCCAACCTCGCGCTGTCCGGTCTCGAAGCGACGCTTCTTGCACGCGCGACCATGCCAGAAACTCCCTATGCGATCCTGGTCGAGGGGACCTTCCGATCCCTTCGAATCCGCAGTGTGCCCAAGCAGAGTCGGCCGTATCCGAAGCTTGCGGCGGTCATAGCGCAACAAACGATCTTCGAGCTTCGACCGACCCGCGCGACGCTGGTTGGGTTTTGGATCCCCAAGCACCTCGGAGGACTGGCTCCTCCTGGCCTTCATCTCCACGTGCTGACGGCCGACTGGAAATCCGGCGGCCATGTGCTCGCCGCCGACCTGGCCCAAGGGACCGCCGTGTTCGAGCCGCTGCGCGAGCTTACCGTGCGTCTTCCCCAAGGCGACGCGCTTGGGCATTTCGAACGCGCCTCTCCTTCGGGTGGGGTCCAAGAATAGGAGTCGTCGCGTGCGCATGCGTGACGTTGCTCGGGTGTATGCCGTTGCCACCTTGGTCTTCTTCGTGGTGGCGGGTCTCGACCGTCTAACCCAGCACACGTCCTACAACCACTACGCGCTCCAAGCCGACGCTTGGCTCCATGGACGGTGGGACTTGCCCGGTGGCCCCCCTGCGTACGCGGAATGGAACGACTTTGCCGTCTTCGAAGGGCGCACCTATGTGAGCTTTCCCCCCTTGCCAGCGTTGCTGGTGGCCCCTTTCGTTGCGCTGGCAGGGAGTCCCGAGCGCTGTCTCGACGGGCTCTTTTTCGTCACGCTCGCAGGAGCAGCTCCCGCCTTGCTGTTCGCGGCGCTCGAGACGTTGCGGCTTCGCGGATACTCGCAGCGGAGCTCTAGGGAAAACACCCTTCTTGCCCTGCTGTTTGCCTTCGGGACCGTCTACTTCTCCTGTGCCGTGCAAGGGACCGTCTGGTTTGCCGGACACGTTGTGGCGACCGCTTTCCTCGCCGCGTATTTGCTGGTCTCCATCGACGCCAAGTACCCGGTCCTTGCTGGAGCCGCGCTGGCGTGTGCCTGCATGACCCGTCCAACCACCTTGCTTGCGGCGCCGTTGTTTCTTAGCGAGCTGCTGCGAACACGGGACACACTCGGCACGCGGGCTCGTGCGCTGACCGGGTTTGCGATCCCGCTGGGGGCGTCGTTTGTCGTGGCCGGGTGGTGCAACGTGGCACGATTTGGAGATCCTTTGGTCTTTGGGCACGAGCACCTCCAGGTGTTTTGGCACGCGCGCATCACCACCTGGGGCCTGTTCAGTACGCACTACCTATCGAAGAACCTAGGGGCGGCACTTACGACGCTCCCCTGGTTTCCTGGGCCGTTTCCTGGGCCTGCGGCCCCCTTTCGTGTGAGCCTGCACGGTCTTGCATTGTGGTTCACCACACCGCTCTATCTGTGGCTGCTGTGGCCTACCTGGAGGAACCCTCGAAGGCTTGGTGTGGCGCTTGCGGTCTCCGCAGCACTGGTGGCAGGGGCGGACCTCTTGTATCAGAACACCGGATGGTGGCAGTTTGGCTACCGCTTTTCCAACGACTATTCGGTATTTCTGTTCGCCTGGTTGGCCCTTAGCCTCCCCAGGTTTGGACACTTCTTCTACCTTGCGTCGGTCTGGTGTGTGGGGGTCAACCTGTTTGGCGCCGTGACCTATGCAAAGCCCCAGTACCTGCGGTACTACGACACAGACTCGGCGTACTTGCATCCGCCCGATTGACCTGACGTCTGCCTTCCCGCCGCCTTGGTCGGACCTACCCGGCGTCTTGGTCCGACCTACCCGCCGCCTTGGTCCGACCTTCCCGGCGTCTTGGTCCGACCTTCCCTCCGCCTTGGTCCGACCTACCCGGCGTCTTGGCTCGACCTTCCCGGCGTCTTGGTCGGAGCCAAAGAGCCTGTGCGCAGCGGTCAGCGAAGGTGCTGTCGAACGATATCCGCCCAGGTGCCTGCGGGCTCGAGAGTCAAGTAGCGCTGCCAATGGGGCTGCGCCTTGTCGCGAGCGTTCAACTGCTCGTACGCCATCGCCAGGTTGAAGTGCCCATCGGCGAACGCTGGGTCCGCCTCGACGGCCTGTTCGAGGAATACAACGGCCTTTTCTGGCTCTCCTCGTTCCAGTCTCACGTATCCGAGGTTGTAGTGCGCCTCGGCCTGCTTCGGGTCGATGTCGAGGGCCTGCTGGTAGAGCGTTTCAGCTCCTGCAATGTCGCCGCGCCGAAAGCGCACATTGCCAAGGTTGGTGTAGGCCATGGCGAGGGACGGGTCCAGTTGGATCGCTCGCCTGTACAGCTCCTCGGCCTCCCCGAGGGTCGACAGGGTTTCGTCCATCTCGGCCCCTTTTGCGTAAAGCTCGAAGGCCTCGCGCAAACGCGGCTCGCTTCGTTTGGGACGGAGCACCCGAACTACGTCGTCGCGCGGCCTCTCGGCCTCGAAGTCGAGCACCCGCTGGCCTGTGGAGGGCTCGAAAGGGCCGTCCGACAGTTTCACCACCACACGCCGTCCCTCGCTCACCACACGCAGCTCGTGGAGAGGACTGGTCACACGGGGCAGGGTTTCGCGAAGACGCTCCACGGCCTGGATCACCTCGCGCAGGGGGACCCGGTGGGCAAAGAGCTCCCGTGCGGTGCGAAGGGCGATCAGGTCCTGAAAGGTGTAGGCGGGCTTTCCACGACGTCGGCCCGAGGCGACGACCACCCCGGCCCGTCCAAGGGCTCGAAGATGCGCGTCGCTCACCCGAAGGAGCTTCGAGGCCTCGCGACGGGTGAAGACCTCGGCAACCGCTGTTTTCGGCTGGGGGGCGTTCGGCTGGGGGGCGTGGGTTGGAGCGGCCGCGATCCCCCCACATACGTCGCGAGGCACACGGCCTCCGCCTGGTCCGAACACGACGCGGATCACGTTGCCCGTGGTGGGCTTTTCGGGGTCATTGGATAGGATCACGCGCCGGGATGGTGCCCACGGGGGCCGTGCGACGTCCAGCTTTCAGCTAGTAGCATGCGGCGGAAGTCCTTGGACACTCACGACCCGCGACCCAGGGTTACCCACCCTGGGCTGATTTGACTCGCCCCTTCGGGGCTGCCAATCAACGCTCGTGGTCCTTTTCAGCGGGGTCCCTTAGCAACAAGAAGGCCGTGGGTTGATTGGCAGCCCCG
>CAITRH010000332.1 GCA_903894755.1 uncultured delta proteobacterium | reverse complement strand
CTTCGAGAGAGGGGGCTCGGAACAGTGGTGCACAAGGCTCTCCTCCCCCCTCGCTCGAAGACGATTTTACTTGCCCGCATGGGCAAGGAAAATGTCGAGGGAGAGGGGGGCTGGGGGGGTGAGGTCCGCGGCTCGGAACCTGCGGTTTTCAAGATGGGTTTGGTTTAGACCTTCATGGGTTGCTGAGGGCATAACCGCATCCACTGCAGCGAACGTGCCGAATGCAAATGCGTCGATTTCCGAGGCGACCTTGCGACCCAGGGTGGCCAGGACAGATTTTCCCTGTCCCCGGACACCCTCCCGGCCCGGGACACGCACAGCCCTCACGCGTGCGACGACGGGTCGAAACTCGCACTTGACGGGGGAATCATGCTCGCCCGCGACGATAGGGCATCGAGCCCCGATGGGTCGATGCGGACACTCTCGCGAAGCCTCGGATCGAGTGCGTCCCGCAGTGCTTCCCCTACTATATTGAAGGACCCTACGCACAAAAACATCATCAACCCCGGTCCAAGGAAAAGCCACCACGCATCGGCATGTTCCCTCGCTTCCCCCAGTGCCTCGCCCCACGACGGCACCGCGGTCGGGACTCCAATGCCTAGAAAGTCCAGTGTCGCCTCCACCAGCACCACCGATGCAATCCCAAAGGTCACCGCAACGAACGCCGGCGCCACGGCGTTGGGAAGAACATGGCGCACCAGTACACGCCAAGGACCCGCTCCAAGAGCCCTCGCGGACGTTACATAGTCTTGCTCCGACGCTAGCAACACCTCGGCTCGGACAATCCGTGCCACTTCGGTCCAGCGGGTCAGCGTGATCGCCAAGAGCAAGGTCGTGACCGATGGACGTGCCACGATGGTCTGAACCACCAGCGCGATCACCAGCGTCGGAAACGCCGACAGCGTCTCGACCAGCCGCGCCACCGCTGTATCGATGACGCCACCAAAGAAACCTGCAAGCGCCCCAAGCACCACTCCCAACGCCACGAAAGCAAGGGCGGCAGCGAGGCCTACCAACAGGACACTTCGAGTCCCATGAACGACACGGGCAAACACATCACGTCCCAACATGTCGGTCCCGAGCGGATGCCTCGTCGTGGGTGGCACCAGGACATCTTGCGTTACCTGCAACGGACCGTACAGCACCAGCGGGTCGATGCGAAGGCTGGCCCCCTCGGCGCTCTGGATCTCACGGGTGACATTGGGCAGCAATACCACCTTGCCTTGCAGTACGCAGGCGACAGGCAGATCACTGGCAAGCAGGTCGGCAAACAACGCAATGAACACAAGAAGGGACAACACGAGAGCTCCGGTCCGCGCAAGGCGGCTTCGGAGCATGACCGCAAGTGCGTAAAACGTCGTGCCGGACGGCGGCACGGGAAGTTTGCGACGCGAAAGCTCGAAGACAACGCTCCCGTCCGGATCGGTACGGCGACGACGCGGCGTCATAGACGTCTCCGGCGGCGTGACAGTGCGTCGCGGACCCGAGGGTCGAGCAGACTGCAGGCAACGTCGCTGGCAATGAGTCCGAGCGTGGTCAGAAGAGCGCTTGCGAGCGCAGCGGACACGAGCCAAGACGTGTCGTGGGTTTCGACCGCCCGCAGGGTTTCATAGCCAAGCCCTGGAAGGTGGAACACCTCCTCGACGACAAAGGCTCCGCCTAGCATGGTGGGCACCTGCAACCCCGCCAACGTGACCGTGGGAAGAAGCGCGTTGCGGAGCGCATGGACCAACACCTCGCGCACACGGGAGACCCCTTTGGCGCGAGCGGTACGCATGTAGTCTTGGCTAAGCACGTCGAGCAGCGCCGAGCGCTGGTAGCGCGATAGGGTCGCAAGAGAACCAAGGGAAAGAGCGGCAATGGGAAGAATGAGCCGGTCGTAGCCTAGGTTTGTGTCGTGAGCCAGTCCCCCCTTGAACGCCTCACGTAAGAGCGTTGCAAGGAAGAAGGACGGGAGCGAGTACAAGAGGAAGAGTCCTGCGGACGTGACGATGTCGAGCTCCTTGCCTCGACGAAGGGCGCCGAGGATGCCAATGGGGATCGCCAGCGCATAGCTCACCAGCAGGCTCGTAGCGGTCAGGAGCACGGTGATGGGGGCGCGCAGACGAAGCTTGTCGACCACGGGTTCACCGTCGCTCGGGCTCAGTCCAAGCTGGCCTGTGGCGCCTCGAAGGACCCACTTGCCATAGCGGGTCTCGCGCACTGTGGCGGCAATGCGGATCGCGCCGTCCAGGGGGACATAGTCAGTCTCGTGGACATACCACCACTCTTCCCACTCGGCGACGACGCGTCGGATGCGGACCGGTCCGTCGGTTTCGGTGAGGATCTGGCCTTGTCCTGTGGCGTGGGCGAGGGAGCGGGTGATGCGGGCGAGGTGCTCGGGGAGTGCGTCGGTGCGCAGTCTCGTCATGAGGGGGGAGAGGGCGAAGGTGTCGAGGAGGCGCAGGTCTCGTGCGCGCATTTCGGTGCCGTGTTCGACGTAGCGGTCGAGGGTTCGACGGGCGGCGGGCTCGGTGAAGTCGAGGGACCGGTCTTCCCAGAAGTGGGTCCAGAAGTGGACTGCGAGGGCGGGGTCGGCCAATTCGGAGGCTCGTTCAAGTCCCATGCGTTCGGCGAGGGGAGCCAAGGCGCGGGCGAGCCGAGAACGGGTTTCGGGGCCGAGCGCTTCGAGACGGGGGAGCACGATGGGGAGAGCGGCGCCGCCAAGCTCGATGAGGCGTCGGGTGGCTAGCACGCGTTCGGCGGCGGTGTGGGCGGCGGGACGCTCGAGGACAGCCAAACAGCGCTCGGCGCGCGAGCGGACGTCGTCGGGGTCGTGGTTGAACAGGTGGGGCAGGTCGAGAAATCGGCGGCGCCATCCGTCTTGCCGCGCGAGGTATTCGGAGAGGCTTGTTTCGTCGACGGTGGCGGGGAGGGTGGCGTGGTCCGGGGTTGGAATGAGCGTGGTGATGACAAACACGACCAAGCTGATTCCAAAAAGGGTTGGGATGGCCCAAAGAACGCGCCGGAGGGCGTAGCTCCACATCGCGGCTAAACCAAACCTGCCTTGAAAACCGCAGGTCCGAACCGCAGGTCCGAACCGCGACACCCGCAACCCAGGGTTACCCACCCTGGGCTGTTCTGATTCGCCCCTTCGGGGCTGTCAATCAAACCACGGGCTTCTCGTTGCGTAAGGGGCCTGCTGGAAAGGACCACGTGCGTGGATTGGCAGCCCCGAAGGGGCGAAACAATTCAGCCCAGGACTGGGTCCTGGGTACGAGGG
>CAITRH010000331.1 GCA_903894755.1 uncultured delta proteobacterium | reverse complement strand
CGGGAAGCGGTGGATCGGACCTGCGGTTTTTAAGGTGGGTTTGGTTTCACACAAGTCCTTCCAAACCGTGAAGCTCTCCATCGCCCTCTGCTTGGCTGCGCTCGTTTCTATGGGTCCCGAGGCGGCGGCGACTCCCTTGGGGCCATCGGAGGATCCTATCGCCTTGAATGTCGTGATCGCGCCCCTAGGCGACTCGGACCCGTCCGCACGCCGTCGTGCGTTCGATGCGGTCGCTTCTCTTGGTCCAGCGGCGCTTCCTGCGGTCACCGAGGAGCTCGCAAGACTGCGTCGAAAGCCTTCCACACCAACGTCAACGCTCCTCAAGAAAAGCCGCACCGACGATCCGGTCGAGGGACTTCTCGCCCGTAGCGGCGACGTTGCGGCCACGGCCCTCACCTGGATTGGCCTGGCCCGCGCGTTGAGCCACATGGCCACGACTCCGGCGGTTCGAGTGCTTGTGGCCATGGCGGCCGACCTGAATGGCGCACTTCGTCCAGAGCTCTCGAGGCAGGTGCGCGCGCTTGGAGACCGGGCCGTTCCTGCCCTTCTCGAGGCGCGTTTGAACCCTTCGCGCGACGTACGCACGTTTGCGACCTCGATGCTCGAGACGCTCGAAAAGCGTGCCGCCAGCGATACGGTCCAGACGAAAAGCAGTGCGGTGCTCGCCGATGTCCTTCGTGCCTATGGCCTGCTTCGCGATCTCGACGCGCTCGCTATCGTGCTTTCCTTTGCCAACGCCGATCGGACCCCCGTGCGACTGGCCGCGCGGGATGCCGTCGCTTCGTATGGTCCCGACGCGACCGGCAAGCTTCGTGAGTCCCTGGTGTCGCTGACAGGCAAGCAGGCGCCCGAGACGTGGAGCGCTGTGGAACTGCGAAAGGCGCTGTTCGACGCCTACGACGAGGTCCGGCTCCACGAGGTGGTGGCTCTTCTCGACGACGGTCTTGCCAAGCAGCGTGAGGGGAAACTCGACGAGGCTGCAGCGATGTTCGATCGCGTACTGGCGCGTCAGCCGCTGCTCGATCGCAGACGTGAGATGGTGGTTGGATACGTGGGCTATGCCGAGTCCTTGGAGTCGCAAGATCTCGTGGCGGCGCTTTCGATTTACCGCAAGGCGCTGCGGCTCGATCCGCAGGGGGATCGGGCCAAGGGGATCGAAGCGTCCATTGCGTATCTCGAGGGGCGAGCTCTCGAGGACCGTGGGCTGGTCGATCCCGAACCTTATCGTCGTGCGGGGGCGATGGGCTACGGGAGAGCCGAGGACGCGGTTGCGCGGTTCGAACAGCGGACACGCGAACGTACCACCCTCATGGAGAGGCTGGCCGTTGCTGCGGGAGTGCTGACGCTCCTTATATCGGCAGGGGTGCTATTGCGTCGAAAAGCTGCGGAGTAGGCAGCGTTGCGTCAACGCACCTGGGACCACCAGGAAATCCAGCCAAGTCGCGTCGCAAGCACAATCAGAAACGCCAGGACTGCAATCTCCACAGCGACCACCGCCAGCTTCTTCAGGATCCTCAACGACAGAACCAGTACCAGCAGCGCCAACACCGCGATCCCCACCCCCGAGTGGCCCGTCAGCCAATGGACCAAAGGACCAGGCAACACGGTCAAGTCCTGATCAATTCTTGGTCGACGCTCTCGGCGCCGATCCCCCCAGCTCGATGGGGAGCCAAAACGCCCGAACGCGACTCATGGCCTCGGAACGCTCGTACCCTGCAAGGCCAAAAAGAACGTTCCACCAGTACCCCTTCGGACTCTCCCCATAGGAAAATACAGGCAGGAAATGAAACTCCCAGTCTAGACCGCCGGCGACAGGCTTCTGCATGTAAAGCGTGTTGCCAGCCACTTGCATCACGGTCCCGTCCGCCCCTGCAAAGCGCCAGTACACCGGGAATCCAATGGTGGTGCGCTTCTTCTCATCGGCAAAGTCCCAGAAGAAGGGGGCGATCACCGTGTGAGCCGCCTCGTGGTCCCGTCCCATGAAAAAGATGGGAAGCAGATTGGTGGACCACCCATGGGTGTCGCGGTTGACCGTGAGTGTGGGGAATACCCAGTACGATCGGGAGACGCCGTAGGTCTCGAAGCGCGCGAACAGTGGGGTCAGGAAGTCGAAACCGCGGGGACTGTCCGATTGGTAGTAGAAAGGGACTGCTCCCCACGCGTGAATTCCCAGGTCGCGGTCCGTGTAGTTGGCAAACAGTGGGATGATCGGGCCGGCAAGCCAAAGGGACGTCGCCCCGCCTCGTCCCGTTGCATGGCTCACGAAGGGCGTGATCAGGGTGTCGCTCTTGGGAGTGATCGAACGCAGGTAGCCAGGCACCACGAACATCGAACGGTCGTCCGTGTGGCCATAGTGAAACAGTGGGAAAACTGTGGTGTGCTCCTCGCGAATCCCTGACGCCTGCGGCTTGCCCTGGATATGGAAGAACAAAGGAAGCACGTCGACAATGTCACGCTTCCGATTCGATTCGATGAGCACCGGTCCTGCCACGGTCAGCGTGGAGTCGTCGATCTCGCGAGCACGGTGATAAAAGAGAAGCGGTGGGATCAGCGTGTACTGCTTGCGGTTGCCTCCGCGGTCGCCCGTGTCGCCTTGGAAAAAAAGTGGAAACACTCCCAGGTCGACATCCCCGCCCGTGCGGTCACGGAAGTAGGGACCTACCAGCGTGAAGGCCCCTTTTTGATCCCAGTGGCTGGTTGTCAGAAGGAGCGGCATGTGCAAGTAGCCGCCCGACTTGCGCTCCCCTTCGAAGACAAGCGGGAACAGCCAGTTGTCGTGCTCCCCAGGAGCCTCGCGATGGACCAGTGGGCCTCCAACCCAGACCCGGTCTTCGTCCTGTCGAACGCGCCAAAGAAGCGGAAACAACACGTCCGCCTCCGACTTCAACGAGCGCCTACGATAATACAAGAGGCCGTAAAGGCCCTCGGTGTCCTCAGAGCTAGGAACCCCGTAGCGCCCCTGCGTGGGCGGGTAGGCAAGCCCCCGGGTCTGCTCTAGGAAAAGCGGCGGAAGAAGCCGGAAACGCGTGTCGCCTCGACGCTCTTCATAATACGGAAACCACTTGGTCCGGTCGACCGACCCCTCAGGCGATGGATAGCGGCCATCCCAGTCGGAACCAATCCGGGCGCGCAGCTCGGGAGACAGTGCAAGTGGGTCCGACGGGGCCAACAGACTAGGCTCCTTGCGCTGAGGACCCACCGGTCGGTCATCGTCATCGGCGGCCCCCCCTGCGCGCGGTCCCACGTTGCGCTGTTGCGTGGGGGTGGAAGGCGCAGGTTGTCCGCCGCCCCCAGGACGACGTCCACCGGGCATCTGGGCTTGGGCCGACGTGGACGAAAGCAGGAGCAGCAGCGCTGGGGCGAGCCGTGCGTACGGAACTTTCGTCACGGGTGTCCTGCTGTCGGGGCCCGGAGCAGCTCGGACACGGCGTGCAAGGCCTCTTCGCGACGCAGCCGCTGCTGGCCATGGCCTACGAGATCCTTGACCTGCACGACTTCGTCGCGAAGCTCGCTCTCGCCCAGGATCACCACCACACGAGCTCCAAGGGAGTTGGCACGTCGAAGCAGGCTCTTCAGCGACAGTCCGCGCGCGTCCACCTCGCATGCGACGCCCAGTCGACGTAGGTCGCGGGCAAAGAGAAGCGCGTAGGAGACCGCCTCCTGGCCAAGAGGAGCCACGAACGTGTCTACCGTGGGCGACGAGGGGACGTTGTCGGACGCGATCAGGAGCCGTTCGAGCCCCGCGGCAAAGCCAATGGCAGGGACGACGGGACCACCAAGGTCGGCGATCATCCCGTCGTAGCGCCCTCCACCGAGCAGCGTGTCGCCAGCGCCAAGCTTGTTCTTGGCCCCCTTCATTTCGAACAGGGTGCGGGTGTAATAGTCGAGGCCGCGTACGAGGCGCGGTTCGATTCGGTAAGGGGTCCCCAAGGCCTGCAGATGGCGCTCGAGGGAGGCAAAGTGGTCTCGGTCGGAAGGGTCGAAGACGTCGTGCAAGCTGGGCGCGTCGGCCACCAGGGCCTGGTCGATGGGGCTCTTGGAATCGAGGATGCGCAGCGGGCTGGTGAGCAGACGGCGCTGCGAGTCGGGGGAAAGCTCGGAAGCACGCGGCGTGAGGTACGTGACGAGAGCCTCTTTGTAGCGGGCTCGAGTCAGCGGTCCGCCAAGGGAGTTGACGAGCACTTCGACGTCGCCGATGCCCAGGTCGCCAAGGAACGCGGCAAGCATGTCGATCAACTCGGCGTCGCAGGCAGGACCCGGGTCGCCGTAGATCTCGGCGCCAAGCTGGTAGAACTGCCGGTAACGTCCGCGCTGAGGGCGCTCGGCGCGAAACATGGCGCCGGTGTAGTACCAGCGGCTGACCGGTTCTTTGGCGTGCACGGCGTGTTCGACGTAAGCGCGGGCCACGCCGGCGGTGCCTTCGGGACGAAGGGTGAGCTCCTCGCCGTGGTGGGCGAAGGAGTACATTTCCTTTTCGACGACGTCGGTGACCTCGCCGATGGCCCGCACGA
The DNA here is from genome assembly GCA_903894755.1 of uncultured delta proteobacterium. Taxonomy (GTDB): domain Bacteria; phylum Myxococcota_A; class Polyangia; order Polyangiales; family Polyangiaceae; genus CAITRH01. The sequence continues at coordinate 3,430 of CAITRH010000331.1, read as the reverse complement.
AGAGGCCGGTGGTCTCGACGTAGGGCGTGCGCACCTCACGAAAGCCGTGGAGACGCATGCTACGAGCGAAAGCGGCTTCGATGTGCTGCCACCGTCCGATTTCGTCCGGGAGCACATCGTTCATGCCTTTGACAGCGCGGATCGGATTCATGGCCACGGGCGTGGCCTTATCGCCCTAGGAAGACCCGTCGGTCAAGCGGTGCGGCGAGCGGTCGTCTCGCCATCGCGTGTCATCACGCCATGCGGACAACCCGCGGTCACCCTCGAAGGAGCCAAAAGAGCCCTGCCAGGCTTACGCCGAAAAGGCTCAACGCGGCGAGCATCACGGCGATGTCGGTGGGCGACCATTGCCCCTGCGTCGGTCGGGCCCGTCGTCTCCGTGGCGAAGGCAGCGCGCGCTTCAGAGGACCCACCGCCTTGCTTGGCCTTGGCGCGTTGATCACCTCCGTGGTCTGCGTGGTCTGCGGCGGGTCGTAGGCTTCGTCGGGCGCGTCTTCCAGCTCGGCGAGTGCCGTAGCCACGGGCTCTTCGAGCTCCATCCGGGTGGTGCCGATGCAGAGCAAGGCTCCAGGACGCCACCCCACGTCACGGCCGTCCTCGATACGGCTATCGCCAAGAAAACTACCGTGTTTCGACCCAAGGTCGCGCACCAGCACGACGCTGCCTCGGCGGACGATCTGCAGATGCTCGCGCGACGCTTGCCCCTCGTTCAGGGCAAAGTCGGCCGACGCGCCTCGTCCCACCACATACGCGCGGCCTTCTTCTTCGAGACGCAGCTCCTTGTCCCTGTCGGGGCCATCGACCACCCGCACGCGGCTGGTGGTGTCGTCGCCCATGTCGCTCATGGCGCGGGCGACCAAGGCGAGGGCGAGGTCTTTGGTGGCGATGGAAAGCTCTCGTGTGACCGGGGTCTGCTCCACACGGACTTCCACCGTGACCTTGCCGAGGCGAACGTGCTCACCTGATCGAAGGGGATGGTCGGTGCGCGGCGTGAGCGCTTCGGTCCCCACGAAGGTGCCGTTCGTGCTTCCCTCGTCGTAGATCACGTACTGCGCCCCTTTGGCTTCGACGGTGGCGTGACGGTGGCTGACGCTGGGGTCGGGAAGCCTTACGTCGCACCCGGACCCTCTGCCGAGCACGATGCGCTGGGTGCCGTCGAAGGTGATCTTTGGATCGGCCGGGTCGGGACGAGACGAAAGACGCACATAGAACGTGAGCGGCATTGGGCACAGGCTGAACGGCGGCACGGGCCGCGGGGTCCGTCTTATTACAGCATGTCGCGGCGCCATGTCCCCGGGCGATGGACGTCGGCTGGCGTAGCGCGATAGCCTTTAGGCGTGATCCACATCGACGAGGAAGTCTCCCGGGCCATCGACGCCCTCCCCACCAAGGTCAACTCCTTTGGCTACGACGCCTGGGGGTTTAGCCCCAAGAAAGCAAAGCTCGTTTACACGCTGATCCGTCGCGCCCTCTGGTCCTATTTCCGCCCCAAGATCCAAGGCATCGAGAATCTGCCCGCAGGACGAGTTCTCATCGTACCCAACCACTCCGGACAGCTTCCCCTCGACGCTGCGCTCATCGCCCTTGCGTGCCTGCTTCGCGCCGAACCGCCGCGGCTAGTGCGTTCCATGGTCGAGCGGTGGTTCCCCAAGCTTCCCCTGATCAACGAGGTGCTCTGGAGAGGCGGCGCGGTGTTGGGAGACCCCATCAACTGCAGGAATCTTCTTTTGGACGAACAAGCCATCCTGGTGTTCCCGGAGGGGGCCAAAGGGAGCGGCAAGGTCTGGTTCGATCGCTACCAGCTACAGAAGTTTGGACGCGGTTTCATGCGTCTCGCGCTCGCGACTCAGTCGCCCATCGTGCCGTGCGCGGTGGTGGGCGGGGAAGAGTCGATCGTGAGCCTGTACGACTGGAAGGGGTTGGCGAAGCTGCTTGGGTTCCCTTACGCGCCCATTCATCCGCTCTTACCGCTTCTCGGCCCCTTTGCGTACCTGCCGCTTCCTGTGCGGTTCCACATCACCTTTGGCAAACCGATGATGTTCGAAGGGCCTCACGACGACGATGACGCGGTCATCGACGAGAAGGTGGCCAAGGTGAAGTACGAAGTAAAACGTCTCATCGACGAGGGGCTCGCCCAGCGCAAAGGTCTATTCACATGATCCTCATCACTGGAATAAGCGGAGGCCTAGCGCAGCGTGTCGCGCAGCGTCTTCTCGAACGCGGAGAAGATGTCGTAGGGGTCGACTATCGCGAGAGCCGCAGGCTGCCGTCCGACCTGACGAACATGCCCATCTACCGTGCAAGCTACAACAAGACGGCGCTCGAGGACGTGTTCCGCAAGCACCGTTTCGACTCGGTGTTGCACTTGGGACGGGTTGCGAGCATGCGTGTCGAGCGGGCTAAGCGGTTTGATTTGAACGTGCTTGGAACGCAGAAACTCATGAACCTTTGCGTCACCCACGGCGTGAAGAACCTGGTGGTGCTGTCGACGTTCCACATTTACGGGGCCGATCCGCTCAATCACACGCCCATTGCGGAGGATGACCCCATACGCGCCGGCTACGAGTTTCGGGCCATCGCGGATGCGATCCAGCTCGACAACATGGCGACGACCTGGATCTACCAACACCGTGAGGTGCGCACCGTCGTGCTGCGTCCCACCAATGTCATCGGGCCGAGCATTCAGAACACCATCTCACAGTTCATTCGGATGGAGCATGTCCCCTACCTAGCGGGGTTCGACCCGATGATGCAGTTCATTCACGAGGAGGACCTCGGAGCTGCGGTGGTAGCGGCGCTCGATGGGGATGCGTATGGGGTGTTCAATCTAGCGGGGCCCGATGTGATCCCCTGGAGGACGGCGCTCCGATTGGCGAAGACCAAGGCGTTTCCGGTACCGACGGCGCTTTCGCGGTTCATAGTCCGCACCTTTGCGTTGTTCCCGAGCTACCTGGTGAACTTCTACAAGTACCCCTGTGTGATCACCGACGCGCTGTTCCGAAAGACCTTCGGGTGGGAGCCCAAGGTCGGGGTCCGTGAAGCCATCGAATCGGCGGTCGCGAAGGCGCGGGCGAGGAGGCAGTAAGGGACTCCCCAGGCCCCTTGCCCGAGACCTCACCCTCCCTACAAATTCCCGAAACAGGGGATCTTTGGATGGTGTTTCCGCGCAGCCAAGGCATTCCTGGGGGGCGTGTTCGCCGTTTCCCTTGAGTCCAGAGCGTCGTTCCCCGGGCGGAACCCGCACTGCGGGCGCAATGTCGATGAACATCGGATCTACGCAACAGCGAGAGAGCCGCGGACCTCACCCCCCCAGCCCCCCTCTCCCTCGACATTTTCCTTGCCCATGCGGGCAAGTAAAATCGTCTTCGCGCGCGGGGGGAGGCGAGCCACTTGTACCGCGGTTCCGAGCCCCCTCGCTCGAAGACGATCG
>CAITRH010000330.1 GCA_903894755.1 uncultured delta proteobacterium | reverse complement strand
TGCTCCAGCCCACAGGCGGAGCGACCGCTCATCGAGCACGGAAACCAATGCCAGGTACCTCTGCGTTAAGTCATCCAACATGAGCCATGCTGGTTAGCGCAACCGCTGGGATAAAACGATAAGTTATTTTGTGACGCTGGCTATGGCGGAAATAGAAGCCGGCAAGCTTCAGCTCAAAGTCTCCGAAGAGAAGGTAGCGCAGCAGCAGGAGGTCATCGGCGAGAGCAACCGCAGGCTCGACGAAGTGCGCTCTCGTTTGCAAGGTATCGCGGTGCTCCGGGTGGACGTACTGAACAAGGTCAAACGTGCCATCGAGACGGAACTCGCGGCGAGAAACGACGCGGGGACGCCGCCTCCGGTCCTCATTGCCGAGAACGGTAACATAGTAATCAACGAGAATCTGGTGTTCGAATTCGACTCCTTTGCCATCAAAAAGGAGGGGAAACCTCTGCTGGATACGCTTTCGAGGGCGTTCGCTGGTGTCCTGTCCGACGCGAGCGTGCGAGAAAACATTGACGTCATCGTCGTACAAGGGCACACGGACGAACGTGGGACGGCTTCGTACAACCGTGACCTGTCGGCGAGACGGGCAAACGCGGTCCTCAATTATCTCTTCGAGGCGAACCCGATCCTCGAGAACTCTTACGGGAGCTACTTCGCCTCCAGTGCGTACTCCGAGTTTCGCCCCCTAAACCCAGCGAAGACAGAGGCAGCCTTCCAGCAGAACCGCCGCATCGAAATCTCCGTGGTGCTCAAGGACGCCAATGTCCGAAGGGTAATCGACGAGTACATGCTGGGGCTGGATCCGACGCTTCGCAGGACACTGTAGGCTATCTCCTGTACATTTACGTGGGAATGCTCGCGAGCGCTGGGAGCATAGATGCTACGGGTAAATTCGTCGTACGTGCAATCAGCGATGTACTTCTCGATTGTTTTCCAAGTTCCGGTATTGTCTTTCGAATTCGTTTGCGGAAGCAGCAGAGGCGCCTCGATTGGATGGCTGACCCATGAACTCCTCACTCCTGCGATGGCCGTGTTGCCAGCGTTGGGGCAGAAACGGAAACTGGAGCCGGTTCTTTCTCGTCCAACAGGGTGGTGAAGCGTTCGAGCAAACCGGCAACTACATCGACCTGTTCAGGAGAACAGCTCGCGAGCAGTTGCTCTACCGCCTCTTCGACGGTCCCTGCGGTCGGAGCGTCTAACGCGCGTCCCGTGCTGGTCAATCCCAACGCAACCCTTCTGCCATCCGATGGGTCGCGGCGCCGCTCTGTGTGTCCTTTGTGCTCCAATCGGCGCAGGGCGATGGACACCGTTCCAGGATCGAGATGAAGCACCGTCGCGAGTTGGCCCGAGGTGATGCCGGGATACTTGCCCACACAACGAATGAGGAGCCGTTGCTGCGCCGTGATTCCCAACTGTTTTTCCATTCGACCCGAGAGACGTTCGAGCGCATGATTGAGTCGCCACATGCGCTGAAGGAAGTCGAGCGCGGGTCCCAGAGGAAATTCCGCCGCGTCTATCGGTTTCTTCATGATCGAATTCCAATCACCCGAAGGCCGGTAAGCTTCGCGAGCAGCGTATCCATCTCGCGCTGATCATGAAGGAAGTACTTGGCCGCGGAGGTCTTCGACTCCCCAATTCGTATGGTAAAGAGCCGCCCAGGTTGGTCGATTTCAAAGACGTCCTCGTCCGTGGTGTCGTCACCGACATAGAGCGCCGTGTTGGCCCCCTCGCGTGCTCGGAGCTCGAGGAGAGCGTCTCCTTTGTTTGGCGCGCGCGCTGGCACAATATTCACGACCAGCTTTCCGGGCACGGTGCGCATGGGCAGAGGGAGCGCAGCGACGGCTTCGTGAATCAATGTTCGAGCTAGGCGTTTTTTCCGTGCCTTGCGGTAGTGGACCGCAAGCGAATACCGCTTGTTTTCGATGTCGACACCCGGAGCCTTTGCCAGTGCGACTTCCAGCAACGGACGAACGATGTCCATCTCTTTCTCGAATTCGTCGAGCTCAGCACCAGGCTCGAGTCCATGGTTTCCAACGATATACTTCACGGAGGCACTGCCAAGCCGCAAAGCGACGTCGGACTTGCTGCGGCCCGAAATGACCGCACAGGGATACAGTTGGCAGAGTTGGTCGAAAAGCTGGAGCGTTTTTTCACGCATCGCGGCGCTGCCTCGATCGGCGACGATGGAAGCGAGCGTTCCGTCGAAGTCGAACGCGAGCAAAACGGCGGACCAGGCCAACTGGGCGAGCAGTTCGA
>CAITRH010000329.1 GCA_903894755.1 uncultured delta proteobacterium | reverse complement strand
CCCCCTCTCTCGAAGACGATCTTCCTTGCCCGCATGGGCAAGGAGGATGTCGAGGGAGAGGGGGTTGGGGGTGAGGTCTACGCGACATTGGGGCGCGGAAGCGGTAGATCGGAAGACGAGGGGGCTCGAGCCCGCGTCGGCTCCCGACGGGACCCAACCTACACGTAGACTTCCCGTCGCGGCCCTCCGACCGGACCCAACCTACGCGTAGGCCGGCATGCGTTGGACTCCTCCGTGCGCCGCCCACGCGTAGGAAAGTCGGCGCGGGCTCCCGACGGGGCACCGCCCACGCGTAGGAAAGTCGGCGCGGGCTCCCGACGAGGCACCGCCTAGGTGTAGGAAAGTTGGCGCGGGCCCCCACGGGGCACCGCCTAGGTGTAGGAAAGTTGGCGCGGGCCCCCGACGCCCCATGACCTACGCGTCGGTCAAGAGGCGTGGGCCCCCACGAGCGCTGACCTACACGTAGGCCATAGTCCGTGTGGAGCCCGCGCGGGCTTTCCTACGTGTGCACCTCTGCCGTAAGGAGGCCCGCACATGTTGCCAACACGGGGCTCCCCATTCGAGGTCGACCACGGGGAAGGAAAGCTACGTGGCTACGTGGTCTTCGAAACGCCGCTCGCGACGCACTGCGGACGACCTCTGACGGACCTATGACCGTGGCTGACCAACTCGTGACCGTAGCGTCAAGAGGCCTTGGCTAGGCTAGCGCTCCATGAGCAACGTTCTCGTCGGAGCTTACACCTACGCTGAGTTTGGAGCCTGTCTTGCCGCGATACTTCCGGCGGTCGCGCTGTCGCACGTGCTCCATCGAAACGAGCCCGTCCCCAGGCTTCCCGGCCGCTGGATTCGTCGGGTTGGACGTACGGCTGCGCGCCTTACACCGCTTTGGGACTTTTCCGTGGATGGCGTCGTGCCGCCCGACATCGACCATCGAGCCTACGTGGTCGTGGCCAATCATGAGTCGGCGGCAGACCCGTTCCTGCTGTCGTTTCTTCCATGGGACATGCGTTGGATTGCCAAAGAGGAGTTATTTCGTGTCCCCATGACCGGGTGGATCATGAGCTTGGGGGGCGATATCCCGCTTCGACGGGGAGAACGCGACAGTGTCCGCGAGATGTTTGACGAGTGCAAGAGGACGCTGGCTGGGGGGTTGTCCGTGATGATTTTCCCCGAGGGGACCCGGTCGCGCGATGGGCGTCTGTTGCCTTTCAAGGAGGGAGCTTTTCGGCTCGCCATCGAGGCGGGGGTGCCGATCTTGCCGGTGGCGCTGGCGGGGACTCGAAATGCGCGTCCCAAAGGTTCTCGCTGGTTTGGCCAAGCGCGCGCCATGGCGCGAAGTCTCCCCGCCGTACCGACCGAAGGACTTCGTCTCGAGGACCTGCCCGCGTTGCTCAACACCGTGAGGATGCAGATTGCCGAGAACGTGGACGACTTGAGAACCAAGCTTTGCATCAAGGAGCTCCCTTCGGCGGGGTCGGCGCCTACTGTTCCCATCGACGTGGCGCCTACCTCGTAGGTCGTTCTGGACGGGAGTAACTTTGCTCTCGACAAGGGCTGCGAGGTCGACTAGCTACGTTCTTGTTGTCGCGGTTGCGACGCGTATGGCCTCATCGACGTGGAAGCGTGAACCCCGCCAGGCCCGGAAGGGAGCAACGGTAGCGTGAAAGCGTGTGGTGGGGCCACTTTCTTTTGTGGTTACCGTTCCCACACGGCCCAGCGGTCCCCGCGCCACTTCAAGCGAAAGGTTCCCGGCGGGGGATGAAAGCCGCCCCCCCTGGTGAGCACATAGTCGTACCAGGGAAAGATCTCGCTCATTGGCACGGACTCGGGGGTCCATTCCCAGCGTTTTCTTGCGGGTCCACCGGGTGGCGGGAACTTGCCTGGGGCAAAGTCCAATGGCCAGTGGGCATATCCTGCGTAGGTAAACATGACCACGCCTCCTTTGCGCACCTGGTAATAGGACCCAAAGTGCAGAAACGGCACGAACATGGGGCTCGTGACGTTTGAACCGCGGTCGTAGATGAGCGTACACACCCGCTTACTCGGCGCCATTTCTGCCAGCGCTCCATCGATATCTCCCACCTCTTCAAGCTGAAACTGAATGAAGTGGCGGCAGGTGTTCACCGTAGAGAACGCCGCGAGCCCCAAAGCCGCTGCGCTCACCAAGACCCCGTGGATTCCAAGCGGCATGCGAAGCAGCGGAATCGCCGTCATCGCAAACAAAATGGGAAAGCGCTGCGAGATGAGCCAGATGTAGTCGTGCCCCTGCGTGGACGTAAAGTACAGCACCACGCACGCCATGGGGAGCAGTACGTACGCGCGGGCACGTTCAGGGCGCCGGCGACGGTCTCCGAACGAGAGTCCAGTGGCCAGAAGCGCGAGGAGCAGCAGCGCCACGAGCACGGTCTCATCGGTCGTGTCGCGGAACACATTGGTAAACCAGTTGTGCGCATCCCCGATCGCCGCATCGATCGAAAGCCGCGGGTCGTTTTCCGTGTGGGTCAGGGCCCCCCGAGTCAGCTTGCCCGCGTCTGTAAAGAGGGTCCACCATGCAAGTACGGTAAGGGCGGGAACCGCTGGAAGTCCCGCGCGAACCCAGCGGGACGGAGTCCCCCAGGGAAACAGCGCGGCAAACCCAAGGCCGAAGATCCCAAACGGGAAAATGTGAGAGTAAAACAGCGCCAACGCCAGCGTCGCCACGAGCAACCCGCGCGACAGCGACGGACGTTCAAAGTAGCGGACCGCCGACGCGAGCGCCCAGAACATCAGGGCAATCCCCAATAGGAACGGGAGCAGTCCAAACAGGAACATCGTGTTGACCAGGAGCGGCACCACGAAGAGACACAACCTCGGGTCCCTTCCAAGCGCGCCTAGAAGCGATCGAAGTCCTAGGATGGTCCCTACAAAGTAGGCGGCCATGAGCACGATGTTCGCTTTGACCACCCCAAGTCCGTACGCGAGGAGGCTTCCTAGAAGATAGTAGAAGACATATTGTGTCCGCCCCAGGGTCAGGACAAAGGAGTCGTCGAACCCGGCGGTCCGGAAGTCGTGGATCACGCGGATGGTGGCCAGGTGAAAAGGCAGGTCCATCAAAGGTGGATACTTGACAATCCACGCGGGGGCGGACGCAAGCAGGGCGACCACAACGTAGAAGACGGTTTGGACAGAAGGACGGCGCACTCTAGGCAGGTTCCAGGTCCGCGTCGCAGTTGAGGCTATCGCAGAGGGCGATCAGGTCAGCTCGCAGCGTTTTGACCTTCACGCCCAGGGGGACAGTCAGTCGGACTTCCATGGTGAAGAGAGGGGCTCCCATGAACGGACCGGACTCTTGACGCGTGCTCAGCTCCTCGATGTTGACGCCGTGACCTGCCAGAAGCTCGCTGACCCGATGCACGATGCCTGGCTGGTCCATCGAGTACGTTTTGAGTCGGAAGGGCATCCCTTTTAGCGGACTGACTTCGTCACCATGGTCGGCCACGAGCAACGTGAGGCCCATGGCGGACGCGGTCGCTGGAAGCTCGACGCGCAGGCGATCCAGGGTGTCCTGCGTTCCCTCTACCAGAAGCAACAGGGCAAACTCGCCACGCAGGTTGACCATCCGCGTGTCGGCTAGATTGGCCCCCGCCTCGAACAGTTTGCCCGTGAGCTCGCCGACCAGCCCTGGCCGATCCCGTCCCACCGCACCGATTATCAGTTGTCCCATGGCTACTCCTCGGGGCCACCTTATCAGCAAGTCTGTTCGCGCTCTACCGCCGCCAAGAGGACCCTCGCGGGCGGGCGCGGACCTCGTATGCTCCGGGAGTTTGTGTTTGGTCCACAGGTCAGGCATCCTCTTGAAAGAAGAAGGAGACGGCCGCCGCCCCTTCGCGCCTCGGGAGTCCCCTCGAGGCCGCCACGGAGCGGTCGTCGGCTCCCCGCCCAACCTTGGAGGTAGATCCCGTGAGCATCCCGAGAACGCAGTACGGCCGAGCCGGCCTGACCCCTGCAGCCCCCCCCGTTGCAGTCCGTCCCGTAGTCCGCCCCCCTATCCCTCCCGCGCCAGTCCGCCCCGCGCCAGTCCCGCCCGCTGCTGCAGTGCCCGTCCCGGCCGTAGTCGCGGAGGTCCCCTCCGTTCCGGCCGTTGTCCACCCGGAGGTCGCGCCGGTCGCAGTCGTCCCCGCCGAAGTCGCCCCCGCTCCGGAGGTCGCCGCAGCCGCCCCCGCTCCGGAGGTCGCCCCTGCCGAAGTTGCCCCCGTTGAAGTTGCCCCCGCTCCCGCCGAAGTCCCCCCCGCTCCCGCCCCAGTCGCCCCCGCTGCAGAAATCCCCGCTGCCGCTGTCTCTGCCCCCGCTCCCGTCGCCGACGTCCCCTCGCCCCTCGCGGGAGTATCCCGCCAGACCCTCGAAGAAACCCCAGCCCGCGTCCTTTCGTTCCTACGGGCCGTAGGCACGACCCCCGCAATCCGCGCCCTCATGGCCAGCCGAGGCTACGAAGCGTCCGACCACCAGGAGGGATGGGATCTCCTCCACAGCGTTTCTGGATACACTCCGGAAACGCCCCCACAGGGCGTGGACGTCAAGGTCCGAGACGCCATCGTGACCCTCGACAACGAAGACGAAGACCTCTTTCGTATCCTGGGCCCTGCGCTGCGTCGTCTCCACCCACTTCAAGCCAAGTATGTCCTCGACGGCCTCGGCCCCGCCGTCGGCCCCGCAGCGGTGTCGTCCGTCAAGCTGCTCCTCAAGCGCCTGGACTCCTTGGAAACAAGTCCCGAACGCATCGCCACACGTCCGCAGGATCATGCCGCTTTGGCGACCTTGGCCAAGCGGGGCATCGACGCCAAAGAGCGGGCTCGACTGAGCGCCCTGGTGGAAATCGCCGAATCTGGCGAACACGACGAGCCGCACCTTGCAGGACTCGGACAACTGTACGCATGGTACGAAGACTGGTCTGCCGTCGCTCGCAGCGTCGTTAAGAGGAGCGATTACCAGTGCCGAATGGGCGTAGCGAAGGGCACCAAGATCGAAGCCGCTGCCGAACCTCCGGTCGCCAATGTCGGGTAAGCGTCGAGCCTCAGGCACTCCTAAGGAATTAGTTGCCTCACGATCTCCTCCCGCGGACCTCACCCCCACACGATGCGGAGCGTTCACATCGTCCCCCTCCCCATCGATGGGGAGGGGGACTTTGTGGGAGCGCGAAGTCGCGGGGGGGTGAGGTCCGACGGTCGGCAACGTGGTCCGCGGGGGAACTATTTGATGGGGAGTCCCTCTCACTCCGAAGGGACACGCGCAGCGGCCTGACGCTGCACGAAGCTCGTGATGAGAAGCGCCTCATGGATATCCTCGAGGCTGACCAATCCTAAAAAACGAATGTCCATCGGCCCGTCGTAGACCGCCGCGACCCTCGCCCCCGCCGCCGCAAGCGCCTCGCGCACCTCCTCGAGGGAAAGACTCGCATGCACTCGGAAGACGGCCCTTTGCATCATGCCTGCGACATATTGATCCCCGGGGTTGGTCGCAAGCGATCGCAAGACGTCGTCGCGGGTCACCACCCCCACGAGCTCCCCTCCGTGCATGACCGCGAAATCAGGCTGGTAGCTCGTAAGCAAGTAGTCGATCACCTTGCTCACCCGGTCGCCTGGCGAAAGGAACAACGCGTACTTGTTGTAGGCATCACGGACCCGCAGCGTGCTCAGCACCGTTCGGGCGTGCACGGCGGCGCGCTCTTGTCCTGCGCCAAGAAAAACGAAGACCGCAACGAAGGCGAGGATGAAGTTTCCGGTCACGATGCCCGCGATTCCGAGCAGCGTCGCGAGGATCTGCCCGATGGTGGCGGCGATCGGGGTCGCTCGGCGCTCGCCCAGAAGCATCGTGAGCACGGCCCGAAGGACCCTTCCGCCATCCATGGGAAGCGCCGGGAGCATGTTGAACACGGCGAGGACGAAGTTGGCGCTCATCAGCCAAAACACGAGGGCCGGAGCGCCGGGCTCGAGGGCTCCTGGACGTGACAGGTGTTCGCCATCGAGGTGCGCCATGCTCGGAGTCACCGCTGCGACGGCCAGTAGCGCGATGCCGACCACCACGTTTACAAGCGGTCCTGCCACGGCGATCAGCAGCTCGTGGATCGCCTTCTTGGGACGTTGTTCGAGCCGAGCTACGCCGCCGATGGGGAGCAGGACGATTTCGCTCACCGGGATTCCAAAGGCTTTGGCGACCAGGCTGTGACCGAGTTCATGGAGCACGACGCAGGCGAACAAAAGCATCGTGAGGAGCACGCCGAAGACCGCACCTCGCGCACCGTGACGTCCTCCCCACTGGAGCGCTCCGAGAAGGAGCACGAGAAAAAACGTGCCGTGCACGCGGATATCGATGCCAAAGACGCGAACAAGGGAGAAGGACCACCGCATTGACGAGCAACGTAACGCAGGCGCCTTGCCCGATGGGGACTTCGACAGGATACTGGCCCCAATGCTACGAACCATCGGCCTTTCAACCTTGCCTTTCCTCGTGCTCGGTCTCGCATGCCTCCCAGAAGCACAGCGAGCACCGTCGTCTTCTCCTCCACAGCGCTGGGCTACGCCGCCCCAGCCCAACGCGGGCCCTCCTCTTCCTCCGCCCGTTGCCGCGCCCCCCGCCACCGCTGCCGCCCCGGGCGCCCCGGGATGGCCCGTGTTTCCAGGGTTTCCTGGAGGCGGCGGCGCTTCTGGGATCCCGTCGCTTCCAGGTTTCGCGGGCTTTCCGACGCTTCCTGGCAGCACCGTCTCGGCGCTCACGGGACGGACCTGCGGGTTTGGCATGGTCGCACAGACGCGGGTTCCACTCGACTGCATGACCCCGGAGTACGGAGAGATCCCTTGGGCGCACCTGCTGGTGATCAACCGCAAGGTGTTGAGCGGCGGACGATCGGGATTTGTAGGGGATTCCCCAGAGCCAACGGTCGTGGACCATCGTCAATCGGGTCTCGAGGGGCCGATGCGCGATCAGGGCTCGGTCGGCAGTTGCACAGCGGTGTCGTTTGCCGCGGCGGTCGACCACTCCGTCGCGCGCACGGTGGGACGGGCCGTGGCGGTATCGGCGCTCCACGTTTGGTCTCGCTACCACACGCCGATCATGGAGAAGGCGGCGACGTCAAGTCGGGCGAAGGGGCTCACGGCGGAAGCGTCATGGCCCTACGACACGCGTCAGGCGTGCTCCTGGATGACTCCGTGTTCCTCAGACTCGTGCGGAGGCCAGCTCGCTTGTGGCGGCGTTCCCGATGCAAGACGGGTGGCCCAGGCCGACGCGCAAGCGATTGCGCTGGTGGGGGACGTGACCCGTCTTGACATCAACGACATGGACGGGTTCCGGGCGGTGATCTCGAAGGGCCAGGACATTTGGTTTGCCATGGCTGTCGACAACAGTTTCATGAATGTGCGTGGGGCACCGGCCATCGTGCCTGACGGAGACTTTCGAGCGGCGGGGTCGGGTCACGCGATGGTGCTAGCCGGGTTCAAGACGCAGTCGAACGGGACCTACTTTTTGATCCACAACAGTTGGGGCACGAGTTGGGGGGAAAGCGGCTACGCGTGGATTCACGAGACTACGCTCCGCAAGAACCTCCGCAGCGCGTACGTGATCGACGCTCGTGCGGCGGGAGCACCTGCGCCCAATCCAAGTCCGACGCCAACCTCGTGCACGTCGGGAGTTGCCGACAGTGTGACAGGAAAGTGTGCACCTGCTTGTTCCGACGGGAGTCCGCAAGCCAACGGTACATGTCCGTCGGCGTCGGGGTGTCCTTCTGGGCAGGTGAACATGTTTGGTTTCTGCGTCCCGGGATCCCCACAACGTCCGCAGCAAACGGATCCGGCGACGGGGGTACGAACAACGTGCGGGTTTGCGGGGTGCACGTATTTCCTTTCGTCAGGGCAGTATGGATGCACGCAGCCCATGTGCACGTATTCGTGTCCGGCACCGAAGTACAATCTGACGCACGGGCCCGACGGGCTCTCCTGCTCGGAATAGGGGACTCTTATGGCGACGGAGGCTTGCGCATCACGAAGCTGTGGCCCACGTGGTCGTGGTGCTCTTGTCGAAGGGTCCTCGTGCCGCGCCCGTCGCGCTCGTCCAGCCCATCGAGCACACGCGCCACCAGGTGAAACCAGGCGTGGTAACCCACGGAGATGCCTGGAATGCGACGCAGCGGATTCTCTCTTGCGTGGTTTGCCCAGTACCAATGGAGCAAGGTCCCCCATGCGCCTCCGAGGGGCCAGGACTCCTCCAGAACAAGTCCGCCATGCTGCGCCAACGACGTGAGCCCTCCGCGCGTGTAGCGAAAGAAGTCGTGGGGAAAACCGTGCGTGGGACAATACTGCGGGGTCACTCCAAAGAGCACCCCGCGCGGCTTGAGCACACGATGCGCCTCACGCACGAACTCCCAGGGGCGCTCCAAGTGCTCCAGCACCTCGACTACGCAAAGTGCATCCACACTGCCGTCTCGAAATGGAAGCGCGTGAGCGTCGGCCACTAGATCGGTGGCGCCGTAAATGGCAATGTCCGCCGCAATGACTCGTCCAAGCCGCTCGAGATGCCGACGGTAATACTGCTCGCCCGCGCCTATTTCCACAATGCAGTTGCCCGGAAGGGTCCCTTGCAATCGGTCGACGAGCATCGGCACCTGCACGCTGTCATCGGCAAATACCGAAGCCGTCGTGGCCTCCCGGATCCAGTCGGCCACGCCTCTCAGACCGCTGCGACGCAGTCCCTGTCGCTGCGCCGCCTGCGCGTCGAGCACCGCATTGACTTTGGGTGGCGACAGCGATGGGTCTCGGAGGAGGATCGGCCGGCCGTCCTGTACCGGGAACGTTCTGGCACACGGTCCACAGGTGAGACCGGGACCGAGCGGTGTGTTGCAGACCGGGCACGCGAGCAAGTCGTAAAAGTCGAGCATGATGGCATGCGACCTGAGCACGCCCCATGCGGGACCGCAAGTCGTGCCCGATCGGAGAGACGCATCCCGCCGCATCCCGCGACAACTCCCGCGAGACGCGGCGGTCGGGGTTAGAAGTTGGCGAGGTCCGCGTCGTTTTCGTCTGGCAGCACTTCTTCGAGGGCGAGTTTGATCCCCTTGGGTTGCTCTCCCTTTCGGGGCTGGGGACGGTAGCCGGATTTCTGCTTGCCCTTGGCTGGGGGAAGCGCCTTTGGTGCGGGCCCACGTCGGTCCGAGCGACCACCAGTCGTTGCACGCTGAAGCTGGAAACCACCGACGAGGGCAGCGAGCTCCTGGGCCTGACCTGCGAGCTCCTCGGAGGCGCTCGAGGCCTCTTCCGAGCTGGCCGCATTCTGTTGGGTGACAACGTCCATGTCGGCGATGGCTTTGTTGACTTGCGAAATGCCTTTTGCCTGTTCTTTGCTGGCAGCGGCGATCTCGGCGACGATACTGGTCACCTTGGCGACCGACTCGGTGATCTCGGTGAGATTGCCATTGACTTCGCGGGAGATGACCTGTCCACCTTCGGCGAGTTTGACCGACTCATTGATCAGCTCCTCGGTTTTCTTGGCGGCTTCCTTTGCGCGTTGGGCGAGGTTTCGCACTTCTTCAGCGACCACGGCAAAACCTCGACCAGCGTCGCCTGCGCGGGCGGCCTCGACTGCAGCGTTGAGGGCGAGGAGATTGGTCTGGAATGCGATTTCGTTGATATCGCGGATGATGCCTGCGGTGCCTTCGGCGGCAGCGCGGATCTTACCCATCGAGTCGAGCATCAAGGCCATCGCCTTGCTTCCCTTGTCGGCCGCTGCTTTCGCCGCTTCGGCCACGACCTTGGCCTGCTGCGTGTTGTCAGCGTTTTGCTGGGTCATGCTGCTCATTTCTTCCATGCTGCTCGAGGTTTCCTCGAGGGCGCTCGCCTGCTCGGAGGCGCCTTGCGCGACAGCCTGGGCTCCTGACGCGATCTCCGTGGAGGCTGACGTGATCTGATCGACCGCTTCGGCTACTCTGAAGAGGGTGTCATGAAGGGATTCTGCAGTGCCGTTCAGCGCGTCTTTGATTTTTGCGTGGTCGCCCATGTACTGGCCTTTGACCCGTACACGCAGATCGCGCTGACTGAGACGCTGCAGGACATCGGCAGCCTCGAGGACAGGCGCCAGCACCGAATCCAGCGTGGCGTTGACGCCATCGACGATCTTCTTGAAGTCACCGGTGTGTTTGGTTCCATCGGCGCGGGTCGACAGATGACCTTCCACGGCCGCTGCTGCCAGCATGCTGGCGTCGGCCGAGAGCGCATTGACGGCGTCGATGCAGGTGTTGAGGTTGTTTTTGATGGTGTTGAAGTCGCCGCTGTAGCTGTCGGTGATGCGGGCGGGGATATTGCCTTTGGAGATGCGTTCGACGTAGGTAGCGGACACATTGAGCGGCCCGATGACTGCGTCGAGCGTGTCGTTGACCCCCTGGACGATCTTGCGGAAGTCGCCATGGTGTTTGCCTGCGTCGGCGCGGGTGGCGAGTTTTCCTTCGACCGCCGATCTGGACAACATGGCAGTGTCGGCGACCAACGCGTTGAACGCGTCGATACACGTGTTGAGGTTGTTTTTGATGGTGTTGAATTCGCCGTTGTAGCTGTCGGTAATCTTCGCAGGGATATCCCCTTTGGAGATGCGGTCCACGTAGTTGGCAGCGACATGGAGCGGCCCAATGACGGCGTCCAGCGTATGGTTGACCCCTTCCACCACTTTGCGAAACTCCCCTTGGTGCTTGCTGGCGTCTGCGCGTGCAGCAAGTTTCCCCTCAACGGCGGCCTTGGCAAGCATGTCTGCGTCGACGGTGAGCGCGCATAGGCTGCTGCGTAGCAAGACCAACCCCTCGTGGATCTGGTCTTTGTCGGACGCTTTGTCCATGGTGGCGGTCGTATCGCCGTTGGCGATCCTGGTGATGTACTTGACGAGGTCGGTGAGCCAGCTGTGGACACCGTTCACGGCCTCCTTCATTTTCTTGTGATCGCCCTCGCAGTCGATCTCCACCCTTTCTCGAAGGTTGCCACCTCGGATCTGGGAAAGGATTCGGTTCCCCTCGCCGATTGGGATCAAGATCGCGTCGACGATCTGGTTGATGCTGGACAGCAGAGACGCCTGCTGGCCGGTGTGCTTTGTCGTGTCGATGCGGGCGGCAAGGTGACCTGCGACGATGGCCTTGCGCATGGTGTCGAGTTCGACAGTGAGTCCCGCGACCAACTCGCTATCGCCGGAACCGGCCGCAGGAGGACCTAGGGTAGCCACGGCACCAAGGAGTTGGCCTGCATCGTCGAGGACTGCGGCGGCTTTTGCCAGGAGGGTCTGGTGTGCTTTGGTCCCCACATGGGTCACCACGATTTCGTCTTCGGCGGGCTCACTGGTGTCGAGCACCTCGTCGACTGGAAGAAGGCGCTTTTTGGGGAAGAATGCAGTCCATGCTTTTTTCCCGAGCACTTCGTTGGCACCGCGTCCCGTGAGCTGCTCCATCCCGGCATTCCACAGGGTGAGCTTACCGTCGCCATCCACGGCAAAGGCAGGCACCGGCAGCGCGTTGATGAGGCGAAACGCCTGGACCCCCTTGACCATACCACCCGTTTCCGTCGTTTCCATGTCTAGCCACCTGTCCCTTGCATGTCTCTCAGTGTCTTGTGTCTCACCGACCCCCGGCTCGTTCTCGCGAAGAGGACTCGATCCAGTCGGTTGTTTGCGCTTGCGTGCCACCGTCCGCTCACGTCTCTCCAAGACGCACGAGGTGTTTCGACTCTTGTGCGTTCAGGACTTTGCCGATGTCGAGCAGGAAAATGACACGTTTGTCGGCCTTACCGATGCCAAGAATGAAGTTCGTGTCGATGCCTCCAGAGCCAAAGTCCGGGGGTGGCTCGATCTGGTCGGGTCCAATGCTAAGGACCTCCAGGACTTCGTCGACCAAGATCCCCATGGTGTAGTCCTGGCCTGCCATGGAGTACTGGACCACGATGATCACGGTTTGATCGGTCGACTCGGTCCGAGCCATGCTGAACTTGAGCCGCAGGTCGACAACGGGGATCACCCTGCCGCGAAGGTTGATGACCCCGCGGATAAAGTCTTTCGTGCGGGGGACCCTTGTGATCTCCATGAGACCGATGATCTCGCGGACCTTGAGGATCTCCAGGCCATATTCTTCGTCAGCGAGCTTGAACGTCATGTACTTGCCCGCAATGCTCACGCGCAAGTCCGTGGCCGTGTCCTTCCCCTCTGCGCTCATCGCATGTTCTCCTTAGCGGCCGACCGGGCCGTCTGCTGTCGTCGCTGTCGTCCTCTAGGGTTCATCCTGTGCCGACCAACCCTGCTTTGGCCTCTATGGTACGCCCGTCTGGCGTGAGGTTTCCGATTTCTTCCATGTTCAAGATCAGCCCCACGTGCCCGTCGGCCAGGATCGCAGCTCCAGCAACGAACCGAATGTTCTGCATCCCAGTGCCTAGGTTCTTGATGACCACCTGCTGCTGGGTCACCACCTCGTCGACCAGCAATCCCACCTTCCGACCGAGCGTTTCGACGATGACAACAAGCCCTGTGGTCGGATCGGTCTTGGCGCCGCGAACCGACAAGAGCCGGTCGAGGCGCATCAGAGGGAGGACCTCGCCGCGCACATTGACCAGCTCCCCTCGTCCAGCAAACTTCACCAGCATGGATGCGTCAGGTTGGATCGACTCGATAATGGAAAGCGTTGGAATGATGTAGCGCTCCTCGCCGCATGCCACGAGCATCCCGTCGATGATCGCGAGGGTCAGGGGGAGCATGATCTTGAAGGTGGTCCCCTGGCCAGGGACCGTGGATATCGCAACCCGTCCCCGCATCTGATCGATGTTGCGCTTGACAACATCCATACCGACGCCGCGCCCCGAGATCTCGGTGACCTGGGCAGCGGTGGAGAATCCGGGGACAAAGATGAGGTTGTACACCTCGGCATCGGACAGCTTGGAATCCTCCTCCACCAGCTTCTGGGCCACCGCCTTGCGCAAGATGGCCTCGCGATGAAGCCCCCGGCCGTCGTCGCCCACCTCGATGATCACACTTCCCCCCATGTGGTATGCCGACAGTCGAATGGTCCCCAGTGCCTTCTTGCCCGCTGCAATACGTTCTGCGGGCCCCTCCACACCATGGTCTACGGAGTTGCGGATCATGTGCACCAGTGGGTCGGCCACCTGCTCGACCATGCTTCGATCCATCTCAGTCCCCTCACCTGACATGAGAAGCTGGATCTGCTTGTCGCTCTTTCTCGACAGGTCTCGCACCATCCGGACCATCTTCTGAAACACCGCGCGCACCGGCACCATCCGCATGCGCATGCCGACGTCTTGCAGGTCGCGCGTGATTTTCC
This sequence comes from uncultured delta proteobacterium, assembly GCA_903894755.1. Taxonomy (GTDB): domain Bacteria; phylum Myxococcota_A; class Polyangia; order Polyangiales; family Polyangiaceae; genus CAITRH01. The sequence goes on along the minus strand of CAITRH010000329.1, from coordinate 7,576 downwards.
CGAGCTGGCTCAGGTAGGTGCGCACCTTGGGCGACGATAACGCAACGATGTCGGGTGCGTTTGAAACCATGGTTTCGACGATGACGAGCTCTCCAATGATCTCGACAAGGGCGTCGACGCGACCGAGGTCGACCTTGATGGTGTCGCGCAGCTTGCCGCCCGTCGACGCGGCATCCGAGCCGGCCGACTGCGAGCGGATCGCTTGCGCGACCTGTTTGGGCTGAACGAGTCCTTGGGCAATGAGCTCCTCGCCGAGCTTGCGATGGGAGGTCTTTTGGGATTCGAGGGCGGCTTGGACGGCCTCGGCGGGGATCTGATAGTTGAGGGAGAGGATTTCGCCGAGGCGCGTTTCAGGGGGATGGACTGCGATGGGGGACGCGGTGGGAGCCTTGCCAGCCACCACGGAGTTGATGGAGTCGAGAAGCGTCTGCAGGCCTCCGACGGGGGACACATCGACGGCGAAGTCGACAGCGCGGTGGAGCTCGGCAAGCATGCGTCCCATCATCTGGGTGGCGTCGAAGACGAGATCGAGGACAGGACCACGCAGTTCGATCTCGCCTTGGCGCACGAGGTTCAACATGGTTTCGCTCGTGTGGGCGAGCGAGGTGATCTGCCGGAGGTCGAGAGCGGCGGCGACGCCTTTGAGGGTGTGAAAGATGCGAAACAGCGAGTTGACCTTCTCCGCGTCTACTCCGTCGCGCTCGATGTCGATGAGGGTCTGGTCGGCATTGGCCAGTCCTTCGTCGCTCTCGCCAAGGAATTCCCCGAGCAGGGCCAGCGTCTCCTCGTCGCGTGCGATCTTGTTGGCAGGCTCCTCGGGTATCGGAGGTAGGGAGCGCCCGGTAGTCCCGCCTCGTCGGTCTGGACGTCGGCTTGGCGCAGTCTGGCCTGCAGCTTTGCCCAGGGATCGGATGATCTCGGCAGCTCGGGGCTCGGGCTTTCGGAGGGCGCGGTACGCCTCGATTGCGATTTCCGCCCAGTCGCGCGTAAGGAGGAGCCGGTCGACGAGCTCTGGAAGAGGAAGCGGATGTCGGTCGACGAGCAGGTCCTCGACGGCATGGAGCACGGCGGCGAGGTCTTCGACCCCTACGACACCGGCTTCTCCCTTCAACGTGTGGATCCGCCTCTTGACCCGATCGATGGCGGTCGGGGCTCCCGCTTCGAGGGCCAGCGCATCGCTCTCGAGCTCGTCGAGGGAGTTCTTAGCGGTATGGAGGAACTCCTGGTAGGTGGGCTCGTCGATCCACGGCGGGATCGAGAACTGCTCCTCGGCGGGCCCCGTCGAGGCGGAGTCGGTGTCCAGGGCCCGTCCAACCTCGGACAAGGAGGCAAGGGCCTGTTTGAGGTCGGACGCGGCGTCTGCGCTTTGTCCCGCCGCGAGGGTGGCGAGGCGTCGCAGGACCGCCTCGAAAGAGACCTCGGGGTGGGCCTCGGCGAAGGTGCGGAGGCGGTCTACAAGGGGACACACGGCTTCGGGATGCGCGGGATCGATGGACGCCAGTGCGGTCCCCAGCTCGTCGAGAAACAGGTTTAGGGCCATCGGAGCTCGGTCCTCTTCCCCGGCGGAGCGCCTTTCGATAACCCCTCCATCTCGAAATCCACTCGGCGGAGCGCCTTTCGATAACCCCTCCATCTCGAAATCCACTCGGCGGAGCGCTTTTCGATAACCCCCCCACCTCGAAACCCACTCGGCGGAGCGCTTTTCGATAACCCCCCCACCTCGAAGCCCACTCGGCGGAGCGCCTTTCGATAACCCCCCCACCTCGAAGCCGACTTGACGGAGCGCTTTTCGATAACCCTCTCCCGAGCGAGGGGTGACGGGAGGTGAGGGGCTCGGGAGAGGGGGCTGGGTGAGGGGCCGGGAGGGAAACTTGCTGGTCTCAAGGTAGGCTTGATCAGTAGACCAGAGTCGCGATGCGCAGTCGCATTTTCGCCGCCGATGGCGCACGGGCAGAACCCTCGTCCGCCCGTGACAGATTAAGGGTAGGACGGGTTGTTCCGGTTGGGGCCGGACCTATAGACGGGGCGCGGCCGAGGGCTTGTCGCCCTTTACGAGCGCGCAATTTTAAGGAGACCCGCAATGAAAAACTTTCGTGGCAAGACCGTGTTGATCACGGGAAGCGCTGGTGGCATCGGACGAAAACTCGCTATCGCCCTCGCTAAAGAGGGGGCCAAGCTCGTTTTTACCGACGTCAAAGCAAACGACCTCAACGACGCTGCCGAAGAAGCCCGCAAAGCCGGAGCGACCTCGGCCCACGCGTATCCTCTCGATGTGACCAACACGGACGCGATCCTAGCGTTCCGCGACAAGGTCCACGCCGACGTCGGCCCCTTGGACATGCTGGTCAACAACGCCGGTGTCGTGTTTGGCGGGCCGTTTCTCGAGATTCCCCTCGAGCGGCACCTGCTCACCTTCAAAGTCAATACGATGGGCCCCGTGGCGATGACCCATACGTTCCTCAAGGATCTCGTGTCCAAGCCCGAGGCCCATCTGGTCAACATCGCGAGCGCGTCGGGGTTCATTGGACTCCCCAACGGTTCCACCTATGCGGCGAGCAAGTGGTCGGTCATCGGGTTTTCGGAGTCCATCCGCCTCGAGCTCGAACAGCAGGGCAACGGCCATGTCAAAGTGACCACCGTTTGTCCGAGCTACATTGCGACAGGGATGTTCGAGGGGGTCAAGACCCCGTTCATGACGCCGATGCTGACGCCGGACGGGCTCGTCGCGAGCATGGTCGCCGCCATTCGTCGCGACGATCTTTTCGTGCTCGAGCCGCCCCTCGTGCGCACGCTGCCCATTCTCAAAGGGGTGCTGCCGCAAAAAGCCTTCTACTGGGTCGCGCAGCGTCTCGGGGTGAGCTCCAGCATGAACAGTTGGAAAGGACACGGCAAGTAGCGCTCACCTGACAAGTGCCTCTTTGGCCGAGGACGGGCGTTGTGCGGGTTGAAAGGAAACACACGCAACCAGGGCTCGTCCAAGGGGGCCCGTGACGCGCTTCGCTGCGTCGTTTGCCCAGCGCTCGATCGGCTCTTCTCCAGCCTCGAGGACCAGGGTAGCCTCGGTTTTCCCCTGCCGCGGAGCCTTGGCGCACGCTAGGTGAAGGAGCGTCGCGGCCAGAGCGAAAAGGTCGCTTCGACGGTCCATGCGCTCGCCTCGCACCACCTCGGGGGCGGCATAAAGAAGCGTGCCGCGTGCGGTGGTTCCCAACGGGCCACCGTGCCGCCATGACGCAAGACCAAAATCAACGAATACAATGCGCTCGTTCGGAGCGAACAGGATGTTGTCCGGGGCAAGATCACCATGAACGATGTCCAGGTCCCCTTGCCCGTCCCCTTTGGCGTGAAGCTCCGCGAGTGCGCACCATGCATCCGCGGCCACCAGATGGAACCAGGTGAGAGGCACGGGAACGCCTGCCTCTAAGTACCTGGTGAGCGGCGCTCCATTCAGGTGTTCCATCACGAAGTAATGCCCGCTGTCGTCTTCGCCTTCGGCCACCAGCCGTGGGGCGCGGCAGCCATCGAGGGCACGAAGGATGGCCGCTTCGCGTAACAGACGCTCTCTTGCTTCGGCCTCGCTTCGGCCTCGCGATGCGAGACGCTTGCAGACAAAGGTTCGCCCAGCACGTGCGAGCAAGGTGGTCTCCCCGAAAGGGTGGAGACGAAGCGGTGCCACGAGGCGAAAGCCGGCTGGGGCGGAAAGCACGAGCCCATAGTACGAGACCCGGTGTGCAAGGGACTTGTTGAAGTGGGGACGTCGCGTGTAGCCTCCCGCGCGTGATCTCGACACGCATCGAAGAGGCGATTTTGCCTTTCCGCACGACGAAGGCGCAGGTGACGATGGTCACCCGCTTCAAGAGCACGTGGGTGACCTCATCGCAACTTGCACTGCGCGAACGGGGCGTGTTCGATCGCTACAAGGAGCTTCTGCCCGTGGAGCTTCATACGGCACTTGTATTTGCCGTTGCAGGCGAGTGGCTTCCGACCCCTCTAGTGGTCTCGCACTACGAGTGTTGCGATCAACTGGGGCTGTCCGACGCCGAGGTCTTTACCGTCGGGGCAGCGGTCACACGTCGCGTGCATGACTCGGCGCTTCGATGGGTGGCAGGCCTTGCGACAGCGACCGGCGCGGTTACGCCGTGGACTATCCTGTCGCGTCTCGATCGCCTTTGGGATCGCGTGATCGAGAACGGCGGGATAGCGGTGTTTCAAGTGGGGCCCCAAGACGCCCGCATCGAGCTCGCGGCGTTTCCCCTCGCCCATGTGATGTACATTCGGCTGGCGTTGCGAGGGGTGTTGACAGCATTGACAGAGCTTTTCTGTAAGCGTGCGACGGTGCGCGAGGTGCGTGAGCTGCGCCGACCACACCAGCTTACCTTCCTCGCATCGTGGGTTTGAAACGCCTACGTTAAGCGGCAACAACGTGTAACGCATGTGTCTGACGAAGCACGGGAAGTGCCTCTTCGCGAAGCACGAGGCCGAGCGCAAATCCGCGGAGCGTCAGCCGCATGCGCCGTACGTCGAGAAGTTCGGAGCGATCCATCGCCGTCAGAGTTCGACGTACATCGACACGCCGGACTTTCACGAGGTCAACGAGCTCATCGAGCGTCAGGCCACCTCCTGCGAGCTGGGCCTGAACAAGATGAAACAAGAGGTGAGGAGCAATCAGTCGAGGTGCCATGGGACGACCTTCTGGTTTGGTGTAGGCCCCGGTAGTTCTTCCTTTTTTGGAACCTTACCGGGGCGCACCCGCCATAAGGCCTGGGTCCTTCCGAACTGCCAAGTTTGTCGTCACCATTTTCTGACATGCTCACACGGGCCGCTGCCCTCGACGGTACGCAACTTTCGAAACGATCTCGTCGACGATGCGATCGCGTGCGTGTCGGTCCCCTTCCCAGTCGGCGCCAAGAATCAACCGATGGGCCAGCACATGGACCGCCACAGCGCGGAAGTCGTCAGGCACCACGAAACTTTGCCCGTGCAAGAGAGCCCACGCCTTGGCCGCCTGCAGGAGCCCCAAACTCGCACGAGGGCTCGCCCCCAGAGCCACCTGAGCATGGCTCCGCGTCGCTCCTACCAGCGCCACGGTGTAATCCACGAGATCGTCCTCGACGTGCACTCGAGAAGATATGTCCTGAAGGTGCAGGATGTCCGGCGGCGAAAGAAGCACACGTGACTGCGGGGCTTCGACCCCGTAGGTGCGTAGCATCGCCGCTTCGTCCCGTGGCGACGGGTAGCCCATGGAGATCCGTACGAGAAACCGATCGATCTGCGCCTCTGGAAGCGGATAAGTCCCCTCGAGATCGATCGGATTTTGCGTCGCTAGCACCAGAAACGGGTTGGGAAGCTCGAAGCGATCCCCTTCGATGGTGACCTGACGCTCCTGCATGGACTCGAGCAGCGCCGACTGCGTCTTGGCAGGAGCGCGGTTGATTTCGTCGGCCAGCACGACGTTGGCGAACACGGGCCCGGCACGTAGCGCGAAGGTGCCGTCCTTGGGTGAAAGAACATAGGTTCCGGTGATATCGGCGGGGAGCAGATCCGGAGTGAACTGGATCCTTCGTGACGAGCACCCGAGCGCGGTCGCAAAGGCCTTGACAAGGGTCGTCTTTGCGACTCCCGGAACCCCTTCGAGCAAGACATGGCCTCTGGCGAGGAGAGCCACGAGCATCATTTCGAGCGCCCGAGGCGAGCCGAGATACACCCGTCCAACCTCACGTCGGAGCGACTCGAGATGCGTTTGCGCGGCGAGCACTTCGTGCAGGGCTGGCGGACTCACGATGCGTTCGCCCTCGCCTTCGTCTTCACCTGGCCATATTTCTGGGCCTGTGCGACAAGCGCGAAGGTGAGCTCGGCAGCCTTTTGGACATCGCGATCGCCGACTCGGCTCATGGCCCCTTGACGATGCGCGAGCATCAGCGTCTCGGCACGCGCGAAGCGTAGCAAGAGGTCCTTCAGGCAGCGTTGCCCGTCCAAGTCAAGCAGGCCCGTTCGAGCCACGTGATCGAGAAGCTCGTCGGCCCCGAGGACCCCGTCGATCGAGAGCAATCCACAAAGCTCCTCCACCAAGGCGCTCTTGAGTTCGAGCATCGCAAGAACGCGTGCGGTTCCTGGCGCGCCGATCACGGCTGCGTGTCCAGCCACGCCTCCTTGGGCGACGACCGGAGTGGGACAAACGAAACGAGGCGGGCTGGGATAGTGCGTTTTTATGGCTCGTCCTCCCACCCACACGATCACGCCGAGTCCGACGCACGCCGCGAAGATATGGGCCACTCCCGAGGAAAAGCCCTCTCGACGTACCGCTTCGAGCGCATCTCGAAACGCCTGTTGCCATTCGTGGAGGGTGGCCGCCGTCGCGGAGCTGCCGGTCTGTCGAAAGCCGTTGCTGACCAAGACAAGGCGCCCGTGACGTCGCCCCCAGGTGTCGTCTTCGGTGGCATAGCGGATCAAGGCACGGGCAAAGGCTCGGTTTCCGGGGTAGCGGAGCATGGCGTTGATGAGCATAGAGGGGTCACCAACGGCGAGAAATCGTCCCAGGCCCACGGCGCCGGCCTGCGCGACGAGCACGTCGCCTTCGGCCCCTCGGATTTTCAAGACTGGGGAAAGGTCGGGATGCCGTACGCCTGTTGGATGGTTGGTCACGACTCGACTTAGATTTTGGGACACGGGGTGATTTCCAGCCGGCTCGGCGATGGGCAGATTCGGGTTGCCCCGCAGTCTTTCGATGGGATGGGCGGGGGCAGGCACGCGTTCGAGCCCGAAGTGATGGAGGAGTCCGTCGCCAGTGCCGAAGTCGTCGAGGAGCAGGACCCGTCCGCCTCGCCGCATGAACGAGGCGAGGGCGTCGGCGTCGAGGGGGATTTGAGGGTGGAAGATCAGGACGGCGTCTTCAGGGCGAAGGTCGTCGAAGGCGAGGGTTGGGGAGGACACGACCTTTGCATTGCCGAGGTCGGCGCGAGCGAGGGCAACGAAGTCGGAGAGGCCTTCCCAGTCAGTACCGTCGAGGTTGAATGGCGACGCTATGGCGGAGACGGTCCATGTCAAGAGCACGACGGTCCACGCGATACCGGAGCTCCTTGTCATGTGGGGACTTTACCAGCGGCCTCAAAAGGCCGTTATGGAGAGCAGGAGAGTCCCGTGGCCTTCGAAGTCTTGACGGTGGCATTGCGCTTGCTAAGTTTTTCCGGTGCACAGCTCGCAGCATCCGAACGGCGCGTTGACTTTCTTGGAGGTGGCTCGATGCTCCCGCCCTTCATCATCGAACAGATTCAAATACGCGAAGAGCGGAGAAAGAGGGGGCGCTACGATCAGCCGCGCCTTGAGCTTCCGCTCGAAGCTCCACGACCCAGGCTTCCTGCGTCCCCCGAGGACGAACCGAGCCACGTAGTTATCGTCGAAATCTTCTAGCTCTCCCGTCTCGCCCACTCCCGTCTCGCCCACTCCCACGACACAACATTCCTTGCTAAACCAACCCCATCTTGAAAACCGCAACTTCGTCGCCGGCGCCCCGAAGACCTCACCCCTCGCTATTTCGCTCTTTCACAGCGCCCCCTCCCCATCGCTGGGGAGGGGGACCTGG
>CAITRH010000328.1 GCA_903894755.1 uncultured delta proteobacterium | reverse complement strand
CGGGTGCGGCTCTTTTTGAGCGTTGATGATTTGCCGCCTTTTGGGGCAGATCGCGAACCGTACTGACGCAACGGCCAAATCGTGGCATGGCGTCGAGCATGTCGAGCTCCTCGAAGAAAACCACCGTTCAGGATATGTTCCAAGGCGCACGCGACGCCTTTGAGCAGATGATCTCGAACTTGTCCGGCGCCGGCCTAACCCAAGCCACGGAGAGTGAAGTGGAGACGCAGACGGCCAAGCAGGGCACCGATCTGCTGCGTCTGCTCATTCAGGGGCATTTGGATTTACGCACTGCGCGCGAACAGCTCGAGCTTATCCCAGTGCTCAAGGAGCGTGGGGACGCCGTTCGTTGCAGGTTGCGCGCTCTGGAAACACGCTTTGGTCGCGTGTCTTTCAGCCGTGCGGGCGTGATCGACAGCGGAGCCGCGAAAGGCACTCCCGCCCGTTTTCCGCTCGATGAAGAGCTCAATGTTCCCCCCGAGCTGTACTCCCATCCCCTGCGGCGCTGCGCGGCCGCCTGGCCTCCGCGACAAGCGCACCGTCGGAACGGAGGAGGCAACGACAACGGGCTGGTTCTCGTACGGTCACGGGACATCGAATCCCGCGACCCGACGTCGAAGGTACGCCAGCCCATGACATGAGCATTAGCCCTGGGTAGCGCCGCTTGGCTTCGACGACGAACCACGGGATGGAATCCGTACTGCGCAGGAGGTAATCGAGCCGCGTGCGTCCCTCATGCAGACCTTCACCGGCGCCGAGCTCCGTGTCTATACACGATCGAGGCCACCCAGAACTTCGACGAGGATTGGGTCAATGAGGCGCAGCCGCGTGCATGATTCGTTTATAGGCTTGGCGTCTCCGGCGGGAACAGTTGCCAGGAGCGCTCGGAACCGTTCCGCTGCTTGGTCGATGTGCATGGCCTCCGAAGCAATACATATCCCCAGCGTCGTTCCGCACGCTGCGGCCTCCCCTCAGAATCCCCGCTTGCGGATCGCGTCCAGAAGCTCCGGAGCCTGCGAGTAGGGATCCGCCAGATGATCGAGCTTGAGCGGTTCATCCGCCGCCAATGCCGTTCTTGTAATGAGATCCACGAACCATTCCCGGCATGAAATCTGGCCCTTCTGCAAGGGAACAGCTAGGTACAGATCATCTGGTTGAACGACATGCCCAGCCGGCAGCTCCCTCTTTACGTAGAATCCTCTGACAAGGGTGTCCAGGTACTCGATTTCCCTCCGTGGTGGGATCCGCTTCTGCGTGCCAGGATTCCCACACATTGCCTTCGCCTTCTTGAACGCCTTAAACCAGATATCGACCTGACGCGGCAGTGAGCAATAGGGGCTTACCGGAATCCCATCTGCGTCGATATCGATATGCCGCTCGAAGGTCCGGGCCCCCTTGGCGTATCCAATGAGCATCGACGATGTCCAATCGCTGTATTCATGTGTAGAAAATCCGATGGTGTTGGTTGGGTACCGGTTCCGCAGGAAATCGATCTGGTTCATTTCCAGTTCGTTGTCCTCGGTGGGATAGAGGGAGACGCAGTGGTTGATCGCCAATGGGATATCTCGGTTCGCGAAAAAAGCCACGAGATCGTCCGTGTCCTTGAGAGAGGATCCACCGGTGGAGGCAATGATAGGCTTCTTGGTTTGGGCGATCTTCTCGATAAGGAACCAATCGTTGATGTCAGAACTCGCCAGCTTGATGATATCCACCCCCAGATCAAGGGACATATCCACCGAACGCTCGTCAAATACCGTAGCCATCGGGATCATCGCCTTGTCCCGTGTATAGTTGACCAGCGCGACCAAATCCTCCTTGGACATCCGTGTATCCACGGTCTTCTTAATGTACCGGATATCCTGCCTCCCTGCGAAATCCTTGTGGATGAAGGTGTCCACGTCCCGAAGCTGGAGCTTGATAGCAGCCCGAACGTTGTTGTACCGGACCACCCGGTTGAACTGCTTGATGATCTCGATCCCGCGCGTGACTCGTCCCCAGTGGTTATTGGCCAGCTCTAGGACGAAAAGATCCTCGAAAGGGTTCCGGTTGATCTGCGGGTGCTGGAGCGCGATAACCATCAAAGTCTCCTACTGCCTGGTCTGCGATCGCATACAAATGCGATTGGACCGCAGGGCTTCTGAATCAAGAAAAGGCGCCATGTCGTCAAGGGAGCCGCTTATCATCCGACCGTCATCCAGGAGCTTCGAGGCGATTCGAGGGGCAAAAGGCTGCTCAGGATCAAGTTGCACCTCACAGAGGCATGCTCCCTCTGCTGCAAGCAGTGCAGCTATCGTCGCCTCCATGCCGGAGTGCTGCACTATCCGAGCATGCGCCAGTCCGTGGGCTTGTGCCAACAGACCGAAATCAGGGAATCCCACGCCGCTCCCGGGCCCGATCCCCACCTCCCGTCCCGGGAAAAAGTTGCGCTGCGTCTGGCGCATGGAATGGTAGCCCCCGTTGTCCAATAGGAAAACCTTCACTGGTAGGCGATGGTGGCGGATAGTCTGGAGCTCCTGGATATTCATCATGATGCTTCCGTCCCCGGCCAGGCAAATGACACGCCGAGCCCCAGTGCCAACAGCAGCGCCGATCGCACCTGGCAGATCGAAGCCCATCGGAGCGCTGCCAGAGTTCGAGAAGAGTCGCTGCCCGGCCTTCGTCCGTCCTGCCTGGAACGCCGCGATGCAGGCCGTCCCGTTTCCCGTCACGATGACATCACCCTCGTCCAGTTGCTCGAAAAGCGTCTGCATGAAAACGTAGGGATTGACTGGGGTGTCCCTCTCGAAATAGGACGGTAGCACGACTGGATAGGCCGCAGTCCGCTCCCTGCACCAAGCCAGGTACTCCATCTGAGTGCCTGGGAAAACCTCTCCCTGCAATCCCTCCAGCATTGCGTCCAGAAAGACCCTCAGGTCTCCGTGAATGGGCAGATCGACTCGCAGTGTGGGCTTTCGGAGCTCCGCATCGTCGATGTCCACCATTGCGATGTGGGCGTCGGGCGCGAAAGCGGTCCAGTTGTAGCCAATCTGCCGGATGTTCATGCGACTGCCCAGGATAAGCAGAAAGTCCGCGCTCTGAACGGCAAAGTTGCCTGCCCGATCACCAATGGTCCCCTGGCGGCCAACCAACCTGGGATGCCCCGAAGGCAACAGATCATGCGCGTTGAACGCAGTCACGAAGGGCACCTCCAGACGGTCCGCAAGCCGTCGGAACAGTTCTTCCACACCCGCAGTCCAAATCCCAGATCCACCCAGGATCACCGGCCGCTGCGCTGTCCGAAGAGCAGCCAGCACGCGAGCCGCCCCCTCCCTTGCATGTCCTGGCGCGGGAACCCGGTTAGCATCCTCCGTAGGGTCGTACGCGGCCAATGCTTGCGGATTGACTTCGGCCCCCTGCACGTTTATGGGGATATCCAGCCAGACCGGACCAGGACGGCCCTGAAGGGCCAGATGCAGAGCCCGTTCAAGGTGATACCGCACGCGGTAAGGCTCGAGCACCCCCACTGCGTACTTTGTGATGGGTTCCACCAGCCGCACAATGTCCACCTCCTGGTCCCCCAACTGGCGCAGGGGCAGCCCAGTGGAGCGGACGCAGGTCTCCCACTTCACCTGGCCCGAGAGGACAATCATCGCTTGCGAATCGACCCAAGCCCCATATACACCGGTGATGGCATTGGTGCCGCCGGGGCCCGTGGTCACGTTTACTGCTGCCATGCGGCGGGTGGTGCGGAAATAGGCCTCTGCTGCCATGGCGCAGGTCTGCTCGTGATGGCAAGGCCAATACCGGAGCTGAGGATGATGCCCCAAGGCATCGTTGAGGTGCATGGCGCCCCCGCCCGTGACCAAAAAGACATCCCGGATTCCCCGGTCGACAAGGGTCTGAGCAATGTAATCAGCGACGCGAACCTTCACGCGGACTCCGTTTTCATGCGGCGACGATGCCACGAAAGTGTGAGACGAAGGGACTCCTCCAGAGTTAGCATGGGCTTGAGCCCCAGTTCCCCGGCCTTGCGGATATCAGGCACATAGCGCGCGGGGAGGGCTCCAGGCTGCGGGATGCCTGCGATGTTCAACGGAACGCCGCACTGGCGAGCAACCGCTACGGCAAGCTCGCGGATGCTCACGATCTCATCGGACCCCACATTGTAGATCTCTGACGGCTTTCCGTGCAAAAGCAGCGTCCAGATCCAGTGGGCCAGTTCCGCAGCATGAAGGTAGGTTCGTAAGGGCGAGCCGTCCCCCTTCACCTGGATCGCTGCTCGCGCGAGTCCATCGCGGATAAAGTTTCCAGCGGCGAAGTGGGTGTCCAGTGGAAGCAGTGGCCCCACGAAGGCGAAGAGGCGAGCGATGCTGGCTTGGAACCCCCCCAACCGGGCATGTTGGACGCACAGGTGCTCGGCGAAGTGCTTGGCATTGCCATAAGCTGCCTTTGGATCTAGCGCGTCCAGGTACCCCATCCGATCTTCCGCAATGGCCTCGAGGTCGGAAGGCTGCGAGCCATACGCCAGTCCCGAGCTGAGGAAAAGAAAGCGCTTGACCCTGTGCTTTGCTGAGAGGCGCAGCATCTGCTCGGTCCCCCGAACGATCACATCTGCCATTTCGAGCGGACTGCCCTCGTTCAGCACTTGGCTTGCGGTGGTGGCTCCGTGAAGCACCATGTCGATTCCCGCGGGGAGTGCGTCGAGACTTCGGACCTCGCCTGGAATCACGGTGAGCCAGCCACACGCCGCAAGATGCGGGAGCCGACTGGCAAAGGCGCCAGGATCCCTGCTCAGGACAAACATCTCAGGACATGCCTCGCAGTGCAGGCGGAAGTACTCGAGCAGCCAGGTGCCGACAAAGCCGGTTGCGCCGGTCAGGAAGACGCGCATTCCCTTCAGGTCCGGTGGCACACTGTTGGCCACTGGCCCAAAATCTGATTCGCTAAGGGGAAAAGCCGGGACCATGTGGCCGCTACCTCGAGCCGAAGAAGGCGAAGAGCTGCTCCACTATGTAGTCGATCTGGGCGTCGCCAAGGCCTGGATAGACACCCACGAAGAAGGTGTCCCGCATGATGCGATCGGAGCCTTCCATGCTGCCGTGCACCCGGCGCTCAATGTCCAAGAAGCCAGGCTGGCGCAGGATGTTGCCTCCGAAGACCAGACGTGTCTCGATCTTGGCGCCCTCTAGATGATTGATTAGGGCGCGTCGATCCACACCGTCGCGCACAGTGATGGGGAATCCGAAGGGCGACGGATTGGCCCTGGGATCGATGCGGGGCAGCTCCAGCCGATGCTGCAGTGGCTTGAGTCCCTCGAAGAGGAGCCGGAAGTTGCGACGACGGGCTTCGATAAAACGCGGAAGCTTCTCGAACTGAGCCAGCCCAATGGCCGCTTGCATCTCCGTGGCCTTCAGGTTGTAGCCCAGGTTCGAGTAAATGTACTTGTGGTCGTACCCATACGGCAGCTCACCCATGCGCCAGTCAAAGCGCCGTCCGCACGTGTTGTTGCATCCAGGATCGCACCAGCAGTCCCGTCCCCAGTCCCGCAGCGAGCGAACCACCTTCTTGAAGTCCGGGTTGTTGATGACCAAGCCGCCCCCCTCGCCCATGGTCATGTGGTGGGCAGGGTAGAAACTGAGACTGCTCATGGCGCCGAACGTACCAACAAGCTTCCCCTCAAAGGTCGCCCCCATGGCGTCGCAGCCGTCCTCTAGGAGCCAGAGATTGCGCCGCCGGGCAACCTCCGTAAGCAGGGCCATATCGCACGGGTTACCTACAGTGTGTGGGATGAAGAGCGCTTTGGTCCTGGGTCCTATGGCCTCCTCTACCAGTGCAGGATTGATGTTGTACGTGCCCACCTCGCAGTCTACGAAGACAGGCAGTAGGCGGTTCTGGACAATAGGTGTCAAGGTCGTCGGGAAGGTTACTGCCGGTGTGATGATTTCGTCGCCTGGCAACAGCCGGCCGGGCCCACCCGCGGCGTTCGATGTCCCTTCGGCACAGAGTGCGCTGACCATGAGAAGATTGGCGGAGCTGCCCGAATTCACTAACGTGAAGTCGATGGCCCCGAAGAAGGCAGCCAGCGTCTTCTCGAACTTTTCCGCATAGGGACCGGCCGTGAGCCAGAAATCCAGGGAGGAGGAGACGAGGTTCACGACTTCGGCCTCGTCGAAGACACGGCCAGAATAGGAAATGCGACTTTCCCCTGCCACAAAGGGTTGGGGTGCATGTACCAGCGCCGTGTATTCCCGCGTCAGTTCCAGGATCCTCGCTCGAAGTTCTTCAGCTTGGCTCATCAGGCTGCTCCATAGTTCGACCCAGCGCCCGCCGCAATGTAACGCACATTCGATGCCCAGGAAATCTCTGTCAGCACGTTGCGGCCATCGTAAATCAGGGGCTGGGCCATCCGGGGCGTGAGGTCCTTCCATGGCCATTCGGCAATCTCGGGCCAGGCGGTGGCGATCAGTGCCGCAAAAGCGCCGTCCAAGACTTCCCCCGCGCTGCGCACCAGTCCCACCAGGCCCCGCCACTCGGCTACCGATTCGGGCCCCACCAGTGGATCCCAGGCCACGACCTGCGCGTTCTCTTCGAGAAGAGCCTCCACCAGCGGCTGGCTTGGGGAATTGCGCCAGTCGTCCGTGCCTGGCTTGAACGCTAGGCCCAATACGGCCACCTTGCGGTCCTTCAGCCCCCCGGCCTCCTGCTTCAGTCGCGCAATGATGGCTCTGGGACGGGCGCGATTGACTGCAACCACTGCATCCAGCAGAGGCACCCTCCACCCGCGCTCATGGGCCATTGCCGTGATCGCATTCATGTCCTTGGGAAAGCAGCTTCCGCCGTATCCCACTCCACCCATCACGTAGCTCTGAATGCCCGTCTGGAGCAGCTTGCCATCCACGAGCGGCGTCCAGCGACGATCAGCCAGAGCGCCTTCCAGCACCCGGCGCCCGCTGACTCCTGGCAGCTCCTCGCACAGGCTGAAGATCTCGTTGGAGAACGAAATCAGCGTTGAAAGCAGCGCGTTGGCTGTGTACTTGATGCACTCGGCCTCCGTGGGATGGACCACCAGCTTGGGACAATCGAAGGCGTGGTAGACCGCCTGCATCACTTCCGCAGTGCGAGGCCCAAGGGCGCCCAGAACCATGCGATCCGGAACCAAGAAGTCCTGTACCGCCGTACCTTCCCGAAGAAACTCAGGGTTGGTCCCCAGCCCAAAATCTTCGCCCCCTCGCTTGCCCGAGCGTCCCTCCAGCACATCGAGCACCGGTCCCACCGTGGTGCCCGGGATTACCGTACTGCTGATGATCACCGTGTGGAACCCAGCAGCTTCGCCGAGGAAATCCCCCAGGGTGCGCGCTACCTCCAACACGTACCGCAGATCGATGGCGCCATTGCGATCCGGCGTGCCGACCGCAATCACCGAGACCTCCGAACCCTCGAGGGCTTTCCCCGCGGAGGTCGTGGCTTCGAAACGGCCTTGGGACTGCCCCTTGCGGACCAGATCCGCAAGCCCCGGCTCAAAGAACGGGGTCTCTCCGGCCTGGATACGTTCCACCTTGGACGGATCCACATCTACACAAACAACCTTGTGACCGCGCTCCGCCAGGCACGCAGCCGTTACCAACCCAACGTAGCCCGCACCGAAGACAGAAACCTTCATCTAGACCTCATGCCGGTACGATTGCAAGGTCCGGGCAAGTCCCTCCCGAAGCAGCACCTGTGGGGCAAAATCGGCAAGCGCTCGGAGCTTATTGAGATCGGGGCAGCGTCGTTGCGGATTGTCCGAAAGGTACTGGGGATCGGCGCTGACACGATGCTCGATGGGCTTTCCGGTTCCTGCGATCTCTTGGAGGAGTTGTGCCACCTGGAGCATGGTCACTTCTTCCCGATCGTTGCCCAGATTGTAGGCTTCGCCTGCCTGCCCCTTCAGAAGGATCAGGAGCATCGCCCAGACCGCGTCTCGGATGTAGCAAAAGGATCGGGTGGCGCGCCCGTCGCTCAGCAGCACAATGGGCTCGTTTCTTATCGCTGCACTCATGAGATCGGGCACAATCCGCCTGTCGTCGATGCGCTGTCCGGGACCGTACACGTTGAATGGCCGTCCAACCTTTACAGGTACACCGTGCTTCTGGTGGTAGATCACACACAGCGTTTCACTGAGGCGCTTGGATTCATCGTAACAGGCGCGAGGCCCCGTGCAGGAGACCAAACCGCGGTAGGACTCCCGCGTTGGAATTGCATCTGCAGAAGGATCCCCGTAGATCTCGCTAGTACTGAGATGCAACATGGCGCGTACGGGTTGTGTCCGACATGCCTCCAGGAGGTTGCGCGTGCCTTGAACATTGACATCAATGGTTTCCAGCGGATGCTGCCGGTAGAACATGGGGGACGCCACACCGGCGGCATGCAAGATATAATGGACGGGCTCCCTAGGCTCGTAGGCCTCGATGACGTCGTGCGTGACGAACTGGATATCGTCCCGCCCCTTGAGATGGGCCACGCGCTCCGGCAATCCGACTAGGAAATTGTCGAGTGCAAAAATTCGACAAGGTTCTTCTCGGGTGCGATTCCAGTCCGCCAAGACATCCAGTACGTAGGAACCCAGGAAGCCGCAGGCTCCGGTGAGGACGAGGGTCGAGCCCGAAAGGGGCTCCAGCGCTTCGCCCATGCGCTGGATGATCCATTCCGCATCCTCATGAATGACATCGGTAATTCGGACCATTTACTACGCTCTCACTCGGCACTGGACGGAACATCTGTAGCAGGAACGTGCGAGTCGCGAAAGCTTTTCGCGCCTACCGGAGGATTATAGGGACGTCCTGTGCCCCCCCTCGACGATCGGTCCGTCGATCTCGTCGAAGCCCACGCCTTCCATTGCATGAAGATCGCCAGCTGCTCGCTGGGAGACTGGCCCCTCATGGAGCGCATAGCGTTCTCCTTGATTCCGCTCATCGCCTCCACCGCTGGCGCCGACCTCGACGTGCTCGATCGCGTTGTCAGCTTTTTCGACCACCGCGAGCGGCCGCTCTCCATCCTGTACTGCGTCGCCGAATACCCGACCCCAACCGCTCGCGCCCAGCTACATCAAATTGATCTCCTAAAAACCCGCTATCCGAAACACGATATCGGTTTCTCCACGCACGAGGACCCGTCCAATTACGCGTATTGTCCAGATGGCCCTGGCCAAAGGTGCCGTGATCCTAGAAAAGCACGTTGGCGTGCCTACCTCAGCGTGGCCACTGAACGCCTATTCCGCCAGCCCCGAACAGACCCCACGCTGGCTGGACGCCGCTACCGAGGCGCTCGACGCGCTGGGTGAACCGGACAAACGCTACGAACCTTCGGAAAACGAGCGAGCTAGCCTCGGAAGCCTCCGGCGCGGCGTGTTCGTCACCAAACCCTTGGAGCCAGGCCAAGAGCTCGATCCCTCCAAAGTGCTGTTGGCCCTCCCCACTGAGCCGGAACAGCTCACTGCCAATGACCTTTCCAAGTACATCCAGTATTACGCTTCTGAGCAGATTCCCGCACTTGGCGGCGTCTTGCGGTCGCACGTCCGGATGGTGGACAGTCGTGTGCGCGTATACCAGATCGTTCAGCGGGTCAAAAGACTGCTTCTCGAGAGCCGAGCGACCCTATTCTCGCATGCAGAGGTCGAAATCAGCCACCACTACGGCCTGGACCGCTTTGAGGAAGTCGGCGCCACCATCGTCAACGTCATCAACCGCGCGTACTGCAAGAAACTCATCGCTCTTCTGCCCGGTCAGCGCCATCCTGAGCAGCACCACAAACAAAAAGAGGAGACTTTCCACGTGCTCTTCGGCACCCTCCGCGTCACCCTGGACGGTGTCTCACGAGACATCCCAACAGAAGACGTCGTCACCGTCGAGAGGGGCGTACGTCACGAGTTTTCGACCGACACGGGAACGGTATTCGAAGAGATCAGCTCGACGCACTACAAAGACGACTCCTTCTACACCGATCCCGCCATAGGCCAGAACCAGCACCGCAAGACCCTCCTCAGGTATTTCTTCGGGTGAAAAAGTGAAGCTCTCCGACTACGTTTGGGACAGGGTCGCGGCGGAAGGCGTCGAGCACGTCTTCATGCTCCCAGGTGGTGGGTGCATGCACCTGGTCGATTCCCTCGGACGTCATCCAACGCTAAAATACGTGTGCAATCTCCACGAGCAGGGGCTCGCGATCGCGACCGACGCCTATGCCCAGGTGCGTGGCTTCGGCGCGGGGCTGGTGACCACCGGTCCGGGAGGGACCAACGCGCTCACCGGAGTCGCCGCCGCATGGCTCGATTCCACGCCTTGCCTCTTTATTTCAGGCCAGGTAAAACGAGCAGATCTCAAGCGCGAGTCAGGCGTACGTCAGCTCGGCTTCCAGGAAATCGACATCGTCTCCATGGTCCGGTCGATCACGAAGTACGCGGTTACCGTGGAAGATCCGAGCGCCATCCGATTCCACCTCGATCGCGCCATTCATGAAGCCCGCCATGGCCGTCCGGGCCCCGTGTGGCTCGACATCCCGTTAGATGTGCAGTCTGCGAGCATCGATCCGGACCGCCTCCATGGCTGGCTTCCCGGGGAGGAGACAGTCATCGATCTGTGCGAGGCTGCGGACAAGGTCCTTTCAACGCTCTCGATGGCTGAACGTCCGGCCCTCCTTCTCGGAAACGGCATTCGGCACGCGAAGGCGATTTCCGAGACCATCGAGCTGGCGGAACGGCTCAACGTTCCCGTGCTCACCACCTGGAAGGCCGCGGATTTTTTCCCAGAAAGCCCCGTGTCCCACTGAAATTGTCTCACTACGTCGACTCCCAGCACACACCGTTCCGTAAGTCATCGAGTTCGTTCGGGACATTTTTTACGTGACGCGGGGAAGCCATCCTCATTCTTCGCGGGCCGGCCTGGCGCAGCGGGGCAACGCGCCGCCAATTTCACCCAGCATAATTCCGATTGGCTGCTCGCGATCGGCGCGCGCCTCGATCACGGCCAGATCGCCTACATGCCCGAGCTCTTCGCTCCAGGCGCCCGCAAGTTCGTGGTGGACGTGGATCCTGCCGAACTCGGCAAGCTCCGTATGCCGCTCGACCTCGCCGTCGCTGCGGATGCGGGCGTTTTCCTGCGCGCGCTCCTCGAACGGACCCCGCACCACCGGCTTCCCCTCTGCGACCCTTGGCTCGAACGCATCCGAGATTGGAGAGTCCGCTACCCGGTGCTTCTCCCGGCGTATTGGGAGCAAAAGGGACAGGTCAATGCCTACGTATTGATCGAAGTGCTGTCCGATCTCCTGGGCAAAGGCGATGTCCTGGCACCTGGCTCCTCCGGCCAGTGCAGCGAGCTCACGTGCCAGGCGTTCCGCGTTTCGGCAGGCCTTCGTTTTCTCAACAGCCAAGGCCTTGGTGCCATGGGCTTCGGTCTCCCAGCGGCACTGGGCGCTTGCGTAGCTTCTGGCGGCCGGCGAACCGTGTGCGTCGACGGCGACGGTGGCTTTCAGATGTACCTTCAAGAATTGGAGGTCCTTCGACGCCTCGACCTTCCGGTGAAGATATTCGTACTGGACAACGGCGGCTACGGATCCATCCGCAACAGCCAGCGGAACTATTTCCAGGGTCATCGGGTTGCCAGCGACCCAAGTTCGGGCCTCACGCTCCCCGACTCCGTGGCCGTTGCCAAAACCTGGGGCATTCGTACGGCCCTACTGGAAGACCACGAAAACATTCGCCAGAAGATAAGCAGTCTCCTGGACGCGCCTGGCCGTAGTGGGGCGTGGAACGCCGCTGTTTTGTTTCGTCCTTCAGGACTGCCAGGGTGAGGATCTACGGGGCGGCCGCGATCAGCTTCTCGAACGCCACTTCGAGCCGACGCATCAACCAGCCGGGAAGACTCGCCGCACCCGACAGAACCCGATCGACCAGTTGCGTCGTGCTGTCACGAAGCTCTTCGGGCGCAATCCCCCGCTCACCGAGCTTGACATCCACGGAAAGCGCCTCGACAAGCGCGCCATCGATGGCCGCACGCACGCGACGGGCCTCGGTAACGTCAATGCGTACCGCCGGCTCGTGCCGTCCTTGGAGATACCGGTCGAACAAATGGCCCAGCACCAGAACCACCACGGCTCCTTGAATCGGTGGAACCAACGCGAGCGGCCCAATTCTACTCAGCAACTTGAACCCTACGAAGCGCGCCGCCTTGACCGCGCCGGTAGTCCCGTCCGAGGGGTCCGCAAGGACATCACGAGCCTCCGGAGTCAGGGAAAATCCGTGGCGAGCTGCCAGGTCGTACACCAGGGTTCCGCGCACCCGCTTCGCCAGCAGATCGGGAATCCAAGGAAGAGGAAGCGCCCCTGTCAGCGCGCCAAGCGTTGCATACGTAGCAAGACGTCCCGCTTCTACTGGCACCGGCATCGGCACGCAGAGAACCTCCGTCTTTGTACAAGGCTTTTCGAGGGGAGCGTCGGTTTCGTCGGGAGCTTTCGTGTCGTTCTCGCTGTCCATGGCTGCGCAGTCTATAAGCTGCCGCATCGTGACCCCCCAAGAAACGACAGGACGTGCCGCAGTCGAGCGCGCCCGTCATGTGGTGATCAAAATCGGTTCCAGCACTTTGGCCGCCGACCAGGCCGTCTACCACCGCCTCGCCCGTGCCGCCGAACGCCTTCGAGCCGAACGACGTACCCTGGTCATCGTTTCGAGCGGCGCCATCGCCCTTGGGACCAAGAAACTCGGGTTTCGTAGCCGTCCTAAAGAAATGGCCAAGCTCCAGGCCGCCGCAGCCGCTGGACAAAGCCTCCTCATGCGAGCCTATGAGGAAGCCTTCGAAGTCGTACGGATCCCCGTTGCCCAGGTGCTCCTCACCCACTCCGACCTGGCCGACCGAACCCGCGCCAACAACGCTCGCGCAGCTCTCGGAGCTCTGCTCGAATCGGGGGCCGTGCCTGTCCTCAACGAGAATGACTCGGTCGCCGTCGACGAGATCAAGTTTGGCGATAACGACCAGCTCGCGTCCCTGGTGGTCCCTCTGGTCGACGCCGACCTGCTTGTCTTGTTGTCCGATGTCGAAGGGCTCCTGGACGCCGAGGGGGCCCGCGTTCCTGTCGTCGAACGCGTGGCCGATGTACTCGGGTTGGTACGAACGTCAGCGCCGGCCGTCGGAACAGGCGGTATGGCCAGCAAGCTCGAAGCCGCGCGTAGGGCCACGTTGGCTGGCGCCAGTGCGGTGATCGCCGACGCGCGAGATGCCGATGCACTCGAAGGGGTCCTGGCAGGCAGGGACATCGGCACGTTGTTTCTCCCGGCGCACGAACGGCTAGGAGCAAGAAGGCATTGGATCGCCTTCACGCTCCGTCCACGTGGAGAGTTGGTCCTCGACCGCGGAGCCTCCGAGGCCGTGCGCACCAAGGGCAAGAGTGTGCTTGCCGTTGGGGTGCTCGGAGTGCGCGGCGATTTCAACGTGGGCGACGCGGTCAGGCTCGTGGATCCCGATGGAGTCGAATTGGGACGAGGGCTATCGCGCTGCTCGGCGGTCGAAGCCTGCCGGTTGGCCGGGAAAAAATCCGAGCGTCAGTCCGCCGTGCTGGTGCATCGCGACGACCTCGTGAGCGGCGAGGTGTGAGGCGTGTGATGCGTGGGATGCGTCTCGTGGCCACGTCGGCGGCGCTTATGTGCAGCTTCCATTGTCAGACCTCCGAGCCACCGTCGTCGCGCTCGGCGCCTGGGAGCAGTCCCTCTGAAGCGCCGCTCGCGGCTACCGTCGCATCCGCGCCGCTTCTAGCGCCCGGGCCCGCGCCAAGCCCTTCTATGGAGCCTCGTCCTGCTCCGAGCGTGGACGATCCAGGGTTGCTGCCCCAGACCCAGGACCGTCCTAAGTCGAGTGGTGCTCGGTTCGACGCCAACGCGCGCCTTCTGTGGGAGGCGATCGTTCACGACGATCCTCGACGTGCCCTGCCGTTTTTTTTTCCGAAGTCGGCCTATCAGCAGACCAAGGACATTCCTGATCCCCCGTCGGACTGGAAGGGACGCCTGGTGCGAGCGTTCGATCGAGATGTGCACGCCCTGCACCGTCGTCTCGGGGCAGACGCGGCCACCGCCACGTTTGGGAGCCTGGAGGTTGCTGACGACAAGGCGCAGTGGGTGAAGCCGGGACACGAGCTGAACAAGTTGGGGTATTACCGCGTGTACGGCACCAAGCTCCGCTTCTCGTCTGGAGGGCGAGACCGTGCGTTCGACGTCACCTCGCTCATTTCGTGGCGTGGCGAGTGGTACGTGGTGCATCTGTCTGGTTTTAAGTAGTTAAGTACAGCCCTCACATCTATCTCCTCCCCCTTGCACTCGGGAGAGAGGGCTGGCCGGTGAGGGTCCGAGGCGCGTCGAGCTCGTCGACGAGGGCCGAAAGAGTGCTGGCCGTTCGTGCGCCCACCCCAATATGGATGTCGCCGTCCATCGCCACGCTGATGGGAATGTCGGCTTCGTCGAGCTCCATGGTGCGCTCCGGATCGAACATCGCCGGCTCGGGTTCGAGACGAGGGGCACGGAGCGTATCGGGCGCTGGCTCCGAGAGCCCCGCCGCGTCGGTGCGACGAAACACTTGGACCCCGTCCTCGCCATCGTCGTCACCGTCGCAGAAAGTAGCCGATGCCGCGGCCTCGATCAGGTGCAGAGGGACCCTCACCACTACGGACAAGGCGCGCTCGGGAGGACGTTCACGCGAGGACGCGACCGCCACGCCAGTCCCCTGCTCGACTGCGTAGTAGGCCTCGCGTAGGGCGTCTTGCATGGCGGGCGCCGACGGGTAGCGGTCGTCGGGACGGAACGCGAGGGCACGGTCTACGAAATCGGCGATGGGGGTCGGGATGGACACCATCACGCTCTTGAGGGAGCGAGGCCGACTCGTGGCCGACAGGATCATGAGCTCTTGGGGGGTCGAGCCTCGATGGACGAATTCCCCGGAGATGGAGCTGAAGGCGGTGGCGCCAAGGGCCCAGAGATCGCTGCGTGCGTCGACTTCATCCCAGCGCGCTCGTGCCTGCTCGGGCGGCATGAACGCGGGCGAGCCGAGCGCCAAGCCGGCTTGCGTGACGCGAGTGCCGACCAGTTGGGCCTCGCGCACCCCTGCGATTCCGAAGTCGAGGACCTTGATCGTCTTGTCTTGGGTGATGAAGATGTTCTCGGGCTT